>CAIMVC010000214.1 GCA_903844825.1 uncultured Burkholderiales bacterium
ATGAACACCAGCGGCCGGTGCTTGGCCTTGATCAGTTCGCGGGTTTCGTAGACATAAAACTCCATGCGGTCGATCTCGCGCAAGAGGTCGTTGGGAAACTCGATGTCAGCCTTGTCGATTTCGTCGATCAGCAGCGCCACCGGTTCGTCGGCCGTGAAGGCCTGCCAGAGCACGCCCTTGACGATGTAATTGTGGATGTCTTTGACTTTCTCGTCGCCGAGTTGCGAGTCACGCAGCCGAGACACGGCATCGTATTCATACAGGCCCTGCTGGGCCTTGGTGGTCGACTTGATATGCCACTGAAGCAGCGGCAGTTTGAGCGCTTGCGCCACTTCCTCCGCCAACATGGTTTTTCCGGTGCCAGGTTCGCCCTTGACCAGCAGCGGTTTTTTAAGCAAGGCCGATGCATTCACGGCAAGCATCAGGTCTTCGGTTGCTACGTAGTTGTCGGAGCCTTGAAATTTCATGGACTTTTGAGGTGAAAGTGGCGGCTGGCTGCAGGCAGCCGGGGCGTTGGGGGAGGGGTCACACACCCAGATATAATCCGCGCTGGTTTATAAGATGAATTCACCGATTGTGCGCGCAAAATGATTAAGCTGTTCACCACGTTTTTTGCTGTTGCTGTCTCGTTTGTGACGGTTGCAGCCCAGGCCCAGGATCTCAAGGGCGATGCCAAAGCCGGTCAAACCATCAATGCCATGTGCATTGGCTGCCACGGCATCAAAGGCTATCAGGCCAGCTTTCCTGAGGTCTACAAAGTGCCCATGATTTCGGGCCAGAGCGCCAAGTACATTGCATCGGCACTCAGCGCCTACAAAAAGGGCGAGCGCAGGCATCCCACCATGCGAGCGATTTCCGAGTCGCTGACCGAGCAGAACATGGCCGACCTGGCCGCCTATTACAGCCAGCATGGCGTCGTCGAAGGGCAGTCGGCCCCCAAGGAGGTCAATGCGCCCAGCGCGCCGGTTGCGGCTCTGCTGGCCAAAGCCAATTGCGCGTCGTGCCACGGCGCGAACTTCAGCACACCGATTGACCCTTCCTACCCGAAAATCGGCGGCCAGCACGCCGACTACCTGTTTGTGGCACTCAAGTCCTACAAGGTTGAGGGCAATGACAAGGTCGGTCGTGGCAACGCCATCATGGCCAGCATGGCCAAGCAGTACACCAACGCCGAACTCAAGACGTTGGCGAATTACCTGGGGTCAGTCCAGGGCGACTTGAAAGTTGTGCCGCAAGGCAGGCTTCGCTGAGCAGGCACTGCGAAGGTCAAATGCCAACATGAAATGAAAAAAGCCCGGGTTTCCGGGCTTTTTTCATTGAGGCGCGGCGATCGCGGGCGCTAGTTGCCGGGCTGCCGGCAGAGGTCTTTACCGGCGCGCAGGTCAGGGCGCCAGGGCCGGTAGTACTTCGCCGCACGACTCGCCAAATCCGATCCGGGCTGCGCCCGGTCGTTCGCACCAAGCCTGGAGGATGACTGTATCTCCGTCCAGCAGGAATTGCCGGATTTCCCCATTGGTCAGGGCGATAGGTCGCTGTCCCGCCTGGCTGAGCTCGATCATGGCGCCGGCTTCTGCCGGGGTTGGACCGGAGATGGTGCCAGTTCCCAGTACGTCGCCAATGCGCAGGTTGCAGCCGCCCATCGTGTGGTGTGTCAGCATTTGCGAAATGCACCAGTGCTGATGCTTGAAATTGGTGCGGCTGAGCCGCTCTGCAGGCAAGCCCTGGCAGCGCATCTGGGCTGATTGCAGTGCCACAGCCAGTTCGATGTCCAGCGCCCCTTCGACGCGCAGGCTCCCGCCATCGAGATATGGTAACGGCTGTGGTGTGTTGTCGCTCCGCGAGAACGGCAGGCGAAACGGTGCAAGGGCCTCCAGGGTGACCACCCAGGGAGACAAAGTGGTGGCAAAGTTCTTCCCCAGGAAGGGTCCCAAAGGTGCCATTTCCCAAAATTGAAAATCCCTGGCAGACCAGTCGTTGAGCAATCCCATGCCAAAGACGTGCGATTCGGCCTGCTCTATCGGCACCGATGTTCCCTGCGCATTGGCCTGGCCGATGTAAATGGCCATTTCCAGCTCGTAGTCCAGTCGCAGGCAAGGACCGACCAAGGGTGTCTGCGCCCCGGGGGTCATGACCTGTCCCACAGGCCGGTGAAAACGCTGATTAACGCCCAGGCTGGAGGCGCGTCCGTGGTAGGCGATCGGCATCCAGAAAAAATTGGGCGATACGAGGCCGCCATTTCCTATGGCTTGCCCGACGTTGCGGGCGTGGTGCAAAGAGGTGTAGAAGTCGGTGTACTCGCCGATCCGCACCGCGAGTCGATGCTCGATCTGAGCTTGTGGCACCAGGCAAGTCTGAACTGCCTGCCGCGTTCTTGCTGCAGTTGTGGCGTGCAGCATCAGGAACAGAGCCGAGCGCAGCGCATGCCATGCTGCGGGCCCCTCTGCCATCAGGGCGTTCAGGCTGTCTGCGCATGCCGCGCGTGCCGCAACCAGAGCCAGCGGGTCAGCCGTGTCAGTGCATGCCCAGATGGCGGCCTCGCTCAGCGCGGTAAGGTCGAGCACCTGATCACCGATGGCCACGCCCACTCGAAAGCTTTCCGCGCTGCCTTCGCGGCGAAAGACCCCATAGGGCAGATTTTGAATCGGAAAGTCACTACCCTGGTTGGCGCTTACAAGCCAGCTTGTGGCTGCTGGGTCATGGGTCTGGTTTAAAGGCGTGGGTGGCATTTGGGCGTCTGAATGGATTGATTTCAGGATCAACTAGCGGCCATCAGCGCATCGTCGAAAATCGCAACCGCGCGCGTCCAGCCGGCTGAGGCGCCGCGAATCTTGTGCGGAAAGCAGCTGATGAAAAAACCGTTGGGTGGCAGCACTTCCAGGTTGTGCAACTTCTCGATGTGGCAGTAGCCAATGTCGCGCCCGGCCTTGTGGCCCTCCCAGATCAGCGATGCATCCTGTGTTTCGCCATATTTCCTGGCAGTGTGAACAAAGGGAGCGTCCCAACTCCATGCATCGGTGCCGGTCAGCCGAATGCCGCGCTCAAGCAGGTACATGGTGGCCTCGTAGCCCATGCCGCAGCCGCTAGCCACGTAGTCATTGGAGCCGTAACGGGAACCCGCGCGGGTGTTGATCACCACAATCTCCAGCGGACTCAGGGTGTGGCCGATACGCTTGAGTTCGTCCTCAACATCTTGCGCAGTGACCACGTAGCCGTCGGCAAAGTGTCGGAAGTCGAGTTTGACTGCCGGCTGGAAACACCACTCCAGGGGCACGTCATGAATGGCAATGGAGGGTTTTTTCTCGCCAAGTGCGTCGTCCATGGTGGAATGAAAGTGGTACGGCGCGTCAAGGTGTGTGCCGTTGTGCGTGGACAACTGCACCATTTCAACGGCCCAGCCTTCACCGTCAGGCAAATCCTGTTTTTTGAGCCCTGGAAAAAATGGTTCGATTTGCTCGAAAGTGTTTTCATGGCTGAAGTATTGGATCTTCGGTGCAAAGGCGGGCGGGTCGCTCACCACATCGTTTTCCAGAAAGATCGAGAGGTCAATAAATCGTCTTGGCATGCGTGTGCTCCTGATGGGGTGATGGTGGGAAAAACACTCAGGCCCAGTGCACCATGGGCAGGCCCGCCACGGGTGAGCGAAAGTAGGGGATGGTGGTGCCCAGCAGGCTGCCGATATAGACGGTTCTCAGGTCTGCTCCGCCGAATGTGATGCTGGCCATCCAGGGGGCAACGGTGCCGCGGGCGCGGCTCATGTCGTCTGCGCTGACCTGACCCCTGTCCATGCACTCGAGCAGGTGGCGACTCGCCTCGGGGTTCCCGTCATCGAGCAGCAAGACTCGGTCGCCCGCTGGCGTGATGGCAATGAGTTGGTCAACCATGACCAGCGTGCACCAGAGATTGCCGTAGGCGTCGAAGGCGATCCCATCCGGGTAGCCACCGAGATGGCGGGGTCCGTAAACTTCGCGATCAGTCAGGCTCACGCCATTGGGCCCGGACTCTTGCAGCCGCATCCGGGTGATGTGCGGCCCGGTGGTCTCAACGATGTAGAGCCATTCCTGCTTGTCGTCCAGGCGAATTTCGTTGGTGAAGTAAAAGCCATCGGCGACGACGCGCAAACCGTGCTCGTCCACCACAGCGATGTAGCCGTCGCGCACGCGGCTGCTGGCAGCCAGCGTCCAGGGATTCACGCGGGTGGAGATCGTCAGCCAGATGCGATTGCGGCTGTCCCGCAGGACAAAGTTCACCTTCCCGATGGGCTGGCCGTCAATTTGGTCATAGAGTGTTCGGGTCTTGCCCTGGCGATCCATCACCTCAAGTACATCGGTGCCAAAGTTGGCGATCAGAATTTTCCCGTCCTCTGCGAAGGCCATGCCATTGGGCAATGTGCCCTGGGTGAACTTGGCTTCAAAGTCCTCTGGCGTGGCAACGCTGGCGGCGGTAAAACGCGGGTCAAGCTGCTGTCCGATGAACTGCTGCTGTCCGTCGGGGCCAATGCGGGTGACGCCGCCTCGGGCGTCAGCCGCCCAAAGTGTGCCGTCCGGCTCGGCCAGAATGCATTCCGGTCGCTGCAGGTTTTGACCGATGGTTCGCAACTGAGCGCGATCTACCGTGAAGCCGAGGAGTGGGTTGGGAGCGTTCATTTGAGCAGCACCAGACTGAGGGACGGAAAGGCAATCAGGACGGCCAGCACGAGGGTCATGATCAAGGTGAAGGGCGCGGTTCCCCTAAACACGTCGCCAATGCTCAGAGGCACGCTGTCACCCAGCGAACTTTTGACCACGAAGGCGCTCAGGCCGAAGGGCGGCGTCAGCAAGCCGATCTCGACGGCTACCACCGTGACCACGCCGAACCAGATCAGGTTCAGGTCAAGTTGCTGGGCGATGGGCAGCATCAGCGGCAGCACGATCAACATGATGGACGAAGAGTCAATGATGGTGCCCAGCAGCAAGATGATCAGCACATAAAGCGTCATGAACATGACCACCCCAAACCCGGCCAGCGCCATCCATTCCACCAGAGCTTGCGGCGTTCCGCTCATGGCCAGCATGCGCGTGTAGACATTGGCGCAAATGATCAGAAAGCTCACGGAGACTGTCACGTGCCCGGTCTCGGTAAGCACGCCCCAGAACCCCTGCAGCGTGAGCTTGCGCCTGGTAAGGGCGATGACCAGTGCCAGCAGCACGCCGACGGCACCGGCTTCAGTGGCTGTGAACCAGCCGGCGTAAATGCCGCCAAGGACGAGCCCGATCAGCAGTGTCAGCGGGACGAGCTTTTGCGTCATCTCCAACCAGGACATCAGGGACTCGGCAGGAATTTCCTGGTGTTGCCCGCTGACGTAGACCATTGACGGACGCAGCCAGCACATGGCGACGATACCGACCGAAAAAGCCACAGCCAGGAACAACCCGGGCACGATGCCAGCCGTGAACATGTCGCCGACCGACTGGTTCGACAAGAACGCGTACAGGATCATGAGCAGGCTTGGGGGGATAAGCATGCCGAGTACGGATGAGCCAGCGACCACGCCGACAGCAAACTTGGGCTGGTAGCCAAAACGCAGCATTTGCGGAACGGCCACGCGGGTAAAGACCGCCGCTGACGCGATGGAAATTCCGGTGATGGCTGCAAACACGGCATTGGCTGCTACCGTGGCAACGCCCAGGCCGCCGCGTATGCGCCTGAACAACTGGTTGGCCACATCGAAAGCGTCTTTGCCAATATCGGCGTAGGCCACCAGAAAGCCAGTTAATACAAAAAGCGGCACCACGCCAAAAATATGGCTGGCAATCGCGTCGCTTGAAGCCTGGGCTAGCAAGTTGGCAGCGATTTCAATGTCGCCCTTGATCAACCATACCCCTATAAAGCTCACGACACCCAGCGTGATGGCGACATGCATCCCGGCATAGATGAGCAGCAGCATCAACAGCAGGGAGCTCATGGCGATGGTGATGTTGCTCATGAAGTTGTTTTCCGGGTGGTGCTGGCGACGCCCAGGCGCGCAGACATGCGTCGCAGGTCGCACCAAGCCAGCATGGCAAAGCAGATCATCGTGGTGGCCAGCCCTAGCAGGGTGATCAGTCGGATCGGCCAAACCGGAATCTGGAACGAGCCAATGGCGCCGACGTATTCAAAAATGCGAATCGATTCGAGCAGCGGCGCCCAGGCTGCCCACAGGATAGCCAGCATCAGCAAGGCGCCCACGGCGTGAAACAGCGCCTGCAAGGCGTCTGCTGCAGCGGGGCGGCTTTGCTTGAGGGCGTCGAGAAGAACGTCAGCGCGGGTGAAGCGGCCGCAGCGCAGCGTATCGGCCAGTTGCAGAAAAACGATGCCCACAATGGACAACGAGGTCATCTCGGGTACGCCCAAAATGGGGGCGTTGAAAAAGTTGCGACCGATCACGTCGCTGTTGAGCAGCACCATGAGGCCCAAAATCCACAAAGTTCCCAGAGCATTCATGGCCCGCATCAGGTGGTGCAGACCCAGTGGCATGGACGCCATGTAGGAATCCATGCTCTTCGATTGGCTGGCTGCAACCGGCTCCAATTTACTTGCTCCAGTCGCGTGGCATTTTGGCACCTGCCTTGACCAGAGCTGCGCTGTAGGCGTTGAGAATATCTGTGCCCGGCATGCCTTTGCCCTTGACATCGTCGGCCCAGGTCTTGGCAACCTGGGGCAGGGCGTCCGCCCAGCGCTTTCGCTCGGCATCGCTGAGCTCGCTGATCTTGGCGCCCGCCTTGGTCATATTTTGCAGTGCTATGCCGGTGGCTGCGGTTTGAGCTTGCGCATAGCTGGCGGTCCAGACGTCACTGGCGCCGCGCAGGGCTTGCTGGACTTCAGGCGGCAACTTGTCGAAGCGGGACTTGTTCACCACGATGCCCCCAGAGAACATCGAGCCGAAATTGACTTTGGTG
Source organism: uncultured Burkholderiales bacterium (assembly GCA_903844825.1). GTDB lineage: Bacteria > Pseudomonadota > Gammaproteobacteria > Burkholderiales > Burkholderiaceae_C > Polaromonas. The sequence goes on from CAIMVC010000214.1 coordinate 6,915, forward strand.
ACAAAAGGCGCGACCTCGTGCAGTTTGGCGGCTGCAGCACCGGTCGTAAAAACGATCACGCCATCGGATACCCCCGACTTGATGTCTTCGTAATAGGTGTTCAGTGAGCCCGAGACAGCGACTGCACCCGTGCCCTTGATCCAGTTGGCCGCGGGTCCCGGGGCGCTGATTTTCTTGCCTTGCAAGTCCTCAATCCGGTTAAGCGGGAATTTGGTCAGGATGTGGTAAGTGTCCAGCGCCATGCCGTTGAGGTAAGTCAGACCGTTCTTGCTCCAGGCGTCGCCCATGGCGGGGATGCTGTTTTGCAGTTCGGCAACAGTCTTGCTCATCAGCGTGATGTCGTCGGTGCCGAAGGGGGTGAAGTAGCTGATGTTTTGCATCGGGAACTTGGAGGCCTCAAACACCGTGCTGACCAGACCGATGTCGGCAACGCTGTCGGCCACGCCCTTGGATTCGGTGCCTAGCTTCAGCAGTGTCCCGCCCCAGGCTTTGGTCCAGTCGATCTTGTACTTGTTGCCGCTGGCGGCGAGCCGCTTGTCGACCTCCGGAATGAAGACCTCGTCCATGGTCTTGATCCATAGGAAGACCGGGGGATGGCCGGCCGCCGCGGTGAGCTTGATGGTTTGCTGGGCCGAGGCCTGCGTGCTGGCCACCAGGCCTGCCAGCAGCAGCATCGAGTAAAGGGGGCGTCTTGTCATGGTTGTCTTCCTCTTGGTTGAATGAATGGAGCGTGGTCGGTGAATCAATGCGGTGAGTTGTCTGGATCGGCCTGGCCCGCCGACGCGCCGCTGTGCATTACTGCGGCAATACCAGCGCAGATGAACTGCACCAGCCAGCCGCCAGCCTCGGGCGCGTTGGCAAGGTTGGCGCCTCTTGACAGGCGCTCGACGCGGTTGTCGCTGATGTGGTGGGTCAGTGCACCCAAGGCAAACTGGTAGGCCCAGGCGGCGCGCGACCGGGATGTGCCAGGGTGAATCTCGGCCAGCGCGTCAATGAAAGCGTGGGCCATTGGGTCGAAGTAGTCTTCAAGCACCGACTGTGCTTCGGGTGTTCGAAATGCCAGTTCGCGGGCCACCAGCAGGGCGTAATACTCGCCCTCTTCACTGGCGCGCATGTCCAGCACCGGTTCTACAAAGGCCTTGACGATGGCTAACAATGTTTGATCGGCCTGGGCTTTTCGGTCGGCAGCCTGCAGGCGCTGCAGCCGGTGCGTGATGGTGTCCTGCCAGTGTTCGAAGATTGCGTGAAAAAGTGCTTGCTTGGGCCCGTAGTAGTAAGCCAGCAGGGCCAGAGGCACCTCAGCTTCCAGAGCGATCTGCCGCAAGCTCACTGCATGGTAGCCCTTTTGAGAAAAGAGGCGCTCGGCCGCCAGCAGGATATCCTGGCGCCTGTCCACGCGTGCATTGCCGTCTTTTGCCAGGCCTGCGGCGCCAATTCTGGCTTGGATTTGGCGGGTCGGGGTCGCGGTAACGGTGGGCATGCGCGTGTAATTAGACATTTGTCCAAATTTATTGGACATCCGTACAAACCCTCCATGCTGAGCGTGTTCGTAGGCTGTTGCGGGGGCCTGCGCGGTCTAAGGCGTCAACAGACGCCGCTGAGATGCAGGGGGGCGCGCGAATACCGGCGCAGCCGCTGCGCGCGCCTTAGTCGCGGGTGGCGTGTCGTTGCACGCAGTCAATGTAGGCCGCACCGTCGGGCGGCCTGCCGGCGCGCTGACTTTCCCAGACCATCTGGCCCAGGCACTCCATGGCCTGGTGGTGCGCCTCGTGCAGGGAGTCACGCCGGGCGGTCAGCAACTCCACTGCCTGGCGAATGCCCCGCGGCTGGTCGATCGAGCATTGTTCGCTGATCGACAGGTGCATGGAGAGGTGCAAAAAAGGGTTGGTCTGGCCATCCTTGACTTCATACATTCGTTCCAGCGCGGCGGCTTCATCGCGCAAGTCGGCGTGGTATTCGGGGTGCTCGTCGATCCATTGGCTGGCCAGGATTTCGATGGCCTGCATGGGGGCGCCCGAACGCGCCTTGGCATAGACGGAGCAGAAAAAATGACGGACGTCGGCTTGCGATGGCGTGAACATGGATCAAGCGTAGCACGCGGTCTGCCGCTGCTGGCGTCACCGTCCGGGCAAGTCGGTGTGTCTGGCGTTTGCGCTATGGCAGGACGCAGCGTAGGCGCGGCTTGAGCGCTCTAGGTGCTGAGTTTCTTTAGTCGCGCTGGCTGGCCACCAAATGCGAGATTGTTTGCGCCGACCGCAGCAGGGCGGGCAGCATGGTCTCCTGCATCACCTTGGCGCTGCTGCGGTTGGCCTGGCCACTGATGTTCAGGGCGGCCACGGTGCGCCCGCGCCGGTCGGTCACGGCGGCAGCCATTGAGATCAGGCCTTCTTCGAGCTCTTGGTTGACCAGGCACCAGCCCAGCTTGCGAGCGCTGCGGACCTTGGTCAAAAGCTCTTGTGCGTCGGTCACCGTGTGGCGCGTCAAGGCCATGGGCTTGCTGGCCTCGATGCGGCTTTGTACCTCGGCATCGCTCAGGCCTGCCAGCAGCACCCGTCCCAGCGAGGTGCAGTAAGCCGGCAAGCGCGAGCCCACGCCCAGGCTGATGCTCATGATCTTGTGGGTGGACACCCGCAGCACGTAAACGATGTCGGTGCCTTCGAGTACGGCCGCCGAGCAGGATTCGCCAACTTCCGTCGCCAGCGCGTCCATCACTGGCTCGGCCAGGTTCCAGATCGGCATCGTCGACAGGTAGGCAAAGCCTAGGTCGAGAATGCGCGGTGTCAGCTCAAACTGTTTGCCTTCGCTGCTGACGTAGCCCAGGGTTTGCAGGGTCAGCAAGATGCGGCGAGCGCCGGCCCGGGTCAGACCGCTGCGGGCGGCAACTTCGCTGAGGGTTTGTCTGGGTGCCTCGGCGCTGAAGGAGCGGATCACCTGCAGGCCGCGGGCGAAAGACTGCACGTAACTGTCGCCTGGCGCCGGACCGATGGCTTGTACAGGGGTGGGGGCGCCCATCTTGTCGGGATCGACGGTGGCTTGGGGTGCTGCGGTGCTTGCGCGGGTTGCCATGGCCTGAAAAATCTCCTAAAATTCATTATACGAACATTTGTTCTTATGCCGAACAAAATGGCGTATCTAACCCACACGGCGTCAAATCGTCGTCCCCGGAGACTGAGTACATGATCAACAAAATAGCGCCCTCCATCGCCGCGGCGCTGGACGGCCTGAAGGACGGCGCCACCGTCATGATTGGCGGCTTTGGCACAGCCGGCATCCCCAACGAGCTGATTGACGGTCTGATTGCCCAGGGCGCCAAGGACCTGGTGCTAGTCAACAACAACGCCGGCAACGCCGAGACGGGTCTGGCGGCCTTGCTCAAGGCCGGTCGCGTGCGCAAGATCATCTGTAGCTTTCCGCGCCAGGCTGACAGCTACGTGTTCGACGAGCTCTATCGCAGCGGCAAGCTGGAGCTTGAGCTGGTGCCGCAGGGCAATCTGGCTGAGCGCATCCGCGCCGCAGGTGCCGGCATCGGCGCTTTTTTCTCGCCCACAGGCTTTGGCACTGACCTGGCCAAGGGCAAGGAAACGCGTGAAATCAACGGCAAGCAGTACGTGCTGGAACTGCCGATTTACGGCGACCTGGCCTTGATCAAAGCCGAGCGCGGTGACCGCTGGGGGAACCTGGTCTACCGCAAGGCCGCTCGCAATTTCGGCCCGGTGATGGCCACTGCGGCGCGCAAAACCGTGGCCACTGTGCATGAGATCGTCGAACTGGGCGGGCTCGACCCCGAAAACATCATCACCCCAGGCATCTTCGTCAGCAAGATCGTCAAGATCGACCGCGTCGCCACGCAGGCCGGCGGTTTCAAGAAGGCAGCATAAGCATGACTTACACCAAACGCAGCAAAGACGAACTCGCCAAGCGGGTGGCGCAGGACATTCACGACGGCGCCTACGTCAACCTGGGCATCGGCATGCCGACCCTGGTGGCCAACCATTTGCCGGCCGGCGTGGAAGTCGTTCTTCACAGCGAAAACGGCATCCTGGGGATGGGCCCGGCGCCGGCCGAGGGCGAAGAAGACTACGACCTGATCAACGCCGGCAAGCAGCCCGTGACCCTGCTCCAGGGAGGCGCCTTCTTTCACCATGCTGACAGTTTTGCCATGATGCGCGGCGGCCACCTTGACATTTGCGTGCTGGGCGCGTTTCAGGTCAGCGCCACAGGCGATCTGGCCAACTGGCATACCGGTGAAAAAGACGCTATTCCCGCCGTGGGCGGTGCGATGGATCTGGCCATTGGCGCCAAGCAGACCTGGGTCATGATGGATCTGCTGACCAAAAAGGGCCAGAGCAAGGTGGTGTCTGCGTGCAGCTATCCGCTCACCGGCATTGGCTGCGTCAAGCGCATTTACTCTGAACTGGCCACGCTCGAGTGCAGCCCCCAAGGCCTCAGGCTGATCGACAAGGTGGACGGTCTGGAACACGCCGAGCTGGAAAAGTTGGTCGGTCTGCCGATCGCCGCCTGAGCCCGGCCTGACAGTTTCATTTTTATAACCAAAGCAACACACCATGACTTCACAAGCCTTTATCTGCGACGCCATCCGCACCCCCTTTGGTCGCTACGGCGGCGCCCTGTCCGGCATTCGCACCGACGACCTCGGTGCCATTCCCCTGCGCGCCCTGATGGCACGTAACCCCAACGTTGACTGGGCCGCCGTCACCGACGTGATTTATGGCTGCGCCAACCAAGCTGGCGAAGACAACCGGAACGTGGCCCATATGTCCAGCCTGCTGGCCGGCCTGCCTTTCGAGTTGCCGGGCGCTACCATCAACCGGCTCTGCGGCTCCGGGCTCGATGCCCTGGGTACTGCTGCGCGCGCGATCAAGTCCGGCGAAGCTGGCCTGATGATTGCCGGTGGCGTCGAAAGCATGAGCCGCGCCCCTTTCGTCATGCCCAAGGCAGAAAGCGCTTTTAGCCGCGCCAATGCGGTTTATGACACCACCATCGGCTGGCGCTTTGTCAACAAGCTGATGAAAGAAAAGTACGGCGTCGACGCCATGCCAGAGACTGCCGAAAACGTGGCCACCGACTACAAGATCGAGCGCGAAGCGCAGGATCGCATGGCCCTGGCCAGTCAGATGAAGGCCGTGGCGGCTCAAAAAGCGGGCCATCTGGCCCGTGAAATTGTCGCCGTGACAATTCCCCAGAAAAAGGGCGATGCCGTCGTGGTCGACAAGGACGAGCATCCCCGCGAAACCAGCCTGGAAGCGCTGGCCAAACTCAAAGGGGTGGTGCGGCCCGACGGCACCGTGACCGCCGGTAACGCCAGTGGCGTGAACGACGGCTCTTGCGCACTGCTGCTGGCCGACGAAGCCAGCGCAGCAAAAAATGGCCTGACCCCGCGCGCCCGCGTGGTCGGCATGGCCACGGCCGGCGTGCCGCCTCGCATCATGGGCATGGGGCCCGCGCCAGCGACCCGCAAGGTGCTCGAATTGACCGGCCTGACCCTGGCCCAGCTCGACGTGATCGAGCTCAATGAAGCCTTTGCCGCACAAGGCTTGGCCGTGCTGCGCGACCTGGGCCTGCAGGACGACGACGCGCGCGTCAACGCCTGGGGTGGGGCCATTGCCCTGGGCCATCCGCTCGGGGCCTCGGGCGCGCGCCTGGCCACCACCGCGGTCAACCGCCTGCACGCCACCGGCGGACGCTACGCGCTGTGCACCATGTGCATCGGCGTGGGCCAGGGGATTGCGCTGATTCTCGAGCGGGTCTGAGCCCCGGGTAGCGGGCACGAGTGTCCGCCCGCCTTCCCCGCCCTGACCACCTAGTTGGCCGCCATCGCCCTTGAGGGTGCTGGCGGCCTTGATTTTGTGCGGGCCTGTGTTTCTTTCAAAAACGGAAAAACTGATTTCCGCTGCATTTCTTGTCAGCCCGCTCTGGCTGCGACACACTTGCCGTAGTTCAAACATGACAAGGAAGCAGCGATGACGAAGCGGATTGGATGGATTGGTCTGGGGCGCATGGGCGAAGCCATGGCCAAGCGGCTGATCAAGGCCGGGCACCCGGTCAGCGTGTGGAACCGCACCGCCGCCAAGGCGGCGCCCCTGGCCGACTACGGCGCCACCCTTGTGGCAGCCAAGCAGGATCTGGCCTCTTGCGACTTTGTCTTCACCATGGTGTCGACCACCGACGACTTGAAAGAAGTGTTGTTTGCCGAGGGCGGGCTGGTCGCGGGCAGCGTCAAGCCGAAGGTGGTGATCGACAGCTCGTCGATCTCCCAGGAAGGCTCGGCGGAGATCCGCGAGCGCCTCGAGGCCATGGGGGTTGGCTATCTCTGCAGCCCGGTTTCGGGCAACGCCAAGGTGGCCAAGGCCGGCAAACTGCTGCAAGTGGCGTCGGGCCCCAAAGCGCTTTACGAAGAGGTCGAGCCCTGCCTGCAGGCCATGGCCCGCAAGGTGATGTGGGTCGGCGAGGGCGAACTGGCCCGCGTCTGGAAGATCGCGCACAACACCATGTTCGGCGTGGTGATTCAGAACTTGTGCGAGATCACGGTCATGGCCGAAAAGGCCGGTATCCCGCGCCATGTGTTCCTCGAGAGCATCAACGACTCGGTGCTGGGCTCGATGTACACCCGCTACAAAACGCCCACGCTGACCAACCTGACCTTTGACCAGGTCACTTTCACACCCAAGCTGCTGCTCAAGGACATGGACCTGGGCCTGGGCGCCGCCAAGGCTTATGGCGTGCCGATGCCCGCCGCTGCCGCCACCCGCGAATCGGTGGCCCGCATGGTCGGGCGCGGTTACGAAGACATCGACTTTGCTGTGCTGCTGCAAGAAACCGCGGCCGATGCGGGGCTGGTGCTCAAGTCTGAAAATGTCAAGATGAGCGACGGGCTGGAGTCCTGAGCATGAGCGACGCCGCCAGGGGAGGGCGCACCCTCATCAAGGGTGCCACCGTCATCACGATGGATGCGCAGGGCGATCTGGCCCTGGGCGACGTGTTGGTCACGGGTGATCAGATCACCGAGATTGCTCCCGTCATTCACGCTGACGACGCCCAGGTGATCAATGCCACTGGCTACATCATCATTCCCGGTCTGATCAACGCTCACATGCACACCTGGCAGACGGCGCTGCGCGGTCTGGCCGCCAACTGGACCTTGCTGGAATATTTCCAGAAAATGCACGCCGGCCTGGCGACGGTGTTCGAGCCTGAAGACCTGCACATTGCCACCTTGGTGGGTGCCATCAATCAGCTCAATTGCGGCACCACCACGCTGGCCGACTGGTGCCACAACAACCCCACACCGGCGCACAACGACGCCGCCATCGACGGCCTGCTGCAGTCCGGCATTCGCGCCGCTTTTTTCCATGGCACGCCCAAGCCCGACCCCAAGCCGGGCCAGCGCCCGTTCTGGGAGACGCCGCATCCGCGCGCTGAAACCGAGCGTTTGCTGCGGGCGCACCAGGGACGTGAACTGCTGAGCGTTCAGGTGGCCGTGCTGGGGCCTCACTACGCCACCATGGAGGTGGCACTGCACGACTTCGCCATGGCCAAGGAGTTGGGGCTGATTGCCTCCATGCACCAGGGCGGCGGGCCGGCGCGCACCCCCGAGGGTTGGACCCGGCTGGAGGCTGAGGGCCTGCTGGGTGAGCAGATCAACATCGTGCATGGGCACGCGCTCGATGACCTTCAGCTTCGACGTTTTTGCGAGCTGGGTCTGAGCTTTTCTGCGGCCGCGGAAAGCGAGATGAGCCAGGGCCATGGCCACCCGATCACCGGCCGCTTGCGCAGCTTCGGTCGCGCGCCCTCGCTGGGTGTGGACCTCGAAAGCGTCATGAGTGGCGACATGCTCACGCAAGCCCGCGTGGCCTTGGGCATGCAACGCACGCTGGACAACGCGGCTTATCGCCTGGCGCACGGCAGTATTCCGCCGACCTCGACGATCACCGCCCGCGAAGCCCTGTCCTGGGTGACCATCGAAGGCGCTCGCATGCTCAAGCAGTCCCACCGTATTGGTTCGCTGGCGGCAGGCAAGCAGGCTGACCTGGTGCTCATTCGCGCCAGTGACCTGAACATGCAGCCGGTGCATGACGCTGTCAACAGCGTGGTGATGCAGACCTCGCTGGCCAATATCGACAGCGTCATGGTGGCCGGCCAATGGAAGAAGCGTCACGGGCAGTTGCTGGGCGTGGACCTGGCTCCGCGTCTGGCGCAATTGAAGGCGTCGGGCCAGAAGATCACGCAGGCCATGGGGCTCCAGGATCCGGACACTGGCGCATGACCGGCACTTAAACTAAAAATCAGGAGACAACATGAAAAACGTTTTGATCGCAATCGCCGTTGCCTGTTCGCTAGGCACGGCCCTGGCCCAGGCACCGGCCTATCCGAGCAAGGTCATCAAGATCATCGTGCCGTTCACGGCCGGTAGTGCCACCGACATCATGGCCCGCATCGTTGGCGAGAAGCTCAGCAGCAGCCTGGGTCAGTCGGTGGTGGTTGAAAATCGTCCGGGCGCGGGCGGCACCCTGGGTGCAGCGCAAGTAGCCAAGAGCGATCCGGACGGCTACACCCTGCTGGTGGTCTCCACCGGCCATGTGGTCAACCCGGCGCTTTACGGCAATCTGAGCTACGACACGCTGGGTGACTTTGCGGGTGTGACGCCGTTGGCTGCCTTGCCGAGCGTGCTGGTGGTCGGCGCTGGCAGCCCCATCAAAACAGTCAGTGATCTGATTGCTGCAGCCAAGGCCAAGCCCGGCCAGATGAACTACGCGTCAGCCGGCGTGGGCAGCGCCACCCATGTGAACGCCGAAAAGTTCCGTGCGGCTGCCAACATCCAGATCACCCATATCCCCTTCAAGGGTACGCCCGAGACGATTGTCGAGACCAGCGCCGGCCGGGTCGATTTCATGTTCACGCCCGTACTCGCCTCAATCCCCTCGATCCGCGACAACCGCATGCGCGCCATTGCCGTGAGTACCGCCAAGCGATCGGCGGCCCTGCCCGATGTGCCCACCGTGGCCGAAGCCGGCATGCCTGGCTTCGTGTTTGACTTCTGGATCGGTTTGCTGGCGCCGGCCAAGACACCCAGGGCTATCGTCAACAAGCTCAATGCCGAGGTCAAGACCATCCTGGCTCAGGCCGATGTCAAGGACCGTCTGGCCAAGCTGGGCGCCGACCCCATGCCCATGACGCCGGAGCAGTTTGACGGCTACATGAAAGAAGAATTCACGACCCTGGGTGCGGTCATGAAGTCCGCACCCAAATAAGCCCTGCCAGGACCCCCAGCTTCGATGACCCGCCGCGAGCCCGAATGACCTCCGTCGCCTTTGAGTTGCTGATCAACGGCCAGTCGCAGACGGTGACAGCTGAGGAGAGCACCCCACTGCTATACGTCTTGCGCGACAGCTGCGGCCTCAAGGGCACGCGCTTTGGCTGTGGTGCAGCCCAGTGCGGCGCCTGCCATGTGCTGGTCGACGGCGTTTCGGTGCCGTCGTGCGACACGCCCCTGTGGTCCGTCCAGGGCAAAGCGGTGACCACCGTCGAAGGACTCGCCACGGCTTGGGCAAATAGCGCCACCTTGGCGGGCAGCCAGGGACGCGAAGCGACAAGCGTGGGGGCCACCTCCCCAGCGCAGGGCCGCCCCGAACTGGGGAGCGCCCCCTCGGGGGGCAGCACAGCACAAGAAGTGGCGAGCGTGGGGGCATCCACTCTCCAGCAAGCCTTCATTGACGAGCAGGCCGCGCAGTGTGGTTACTGCCTGTCGGGCATTTTGATCACGGCGGCCGCCCTGCTCGCGCGTCACCCTGACCCCAGCGAGGATCAGGTACGGCAGGCGCTGGACGGCCATCTTTGCCGCTGTGGCAGCCACAATCGCATCGTGCGGGCGGTCCTGCGCGCCGCCAGGTCGGGGCGTGGCGCATGAGTACAGACTCGTTGAGCGCGCCGGTGATGCCTGTCAGCCTCAAGGCCAATACGCTGCTGTCACAGTGGTTGAGCGTGAATGCCGATGGCACCGTCACGGTGCGCAGCGGCAAGGTCGAACTTGGGCAGGGTATTCGCACGGCTCTGGCGCAGATCGTCGCGCAAGAACTCGATGTGGCCGTGCACCGCGTGCGCATGGTGTCCACGCGCACGGGCAGCAGTCCCAACGAAGGCGTGACGGCCGGCAGCCTGTCGGTGCATGACTCCGGCGCGGCCTTGCGTCAGGTCTGCGCCCAGGCGCGCGCCATTTATCTGGCGGCGGCTGCGCAGACCTTGGGCTTGAGCGACGCAGAGGCGGCGCTGCTGGAGGTGCATGACGGCCAGATTGGCTTGCCCCGTGCACTCCCGAGCCAGACCACCAGTTACTGGGCCTTGGCCGATGACTCGCGGCTGGCGTGCGCGGCCAGCGGTCGTGCAACGGTCAAGCCGGTGACCGCCGGACAAAGTTGTGCGCGAATGGATTTGCCCGACAAGGTGCTCGGGCAGCCGGTCTACATTCATGATTTGCAGTTGCCCGCCATGCTGTATGGCCGTGTGGTCCAGCAGCCCTCGCCGGCGGCGCAGCTCGAGTCGGTTGACCTGGCGGCTGCCCGCAGCTGGCCCGGCGTGGTGAGTGTGCTGCGTGATGGCAGTTTTCTGGGTCTGGTGGCGGAGTCTGCGTATGCGGCCGACACAGCCGTCAAGCGCCTGGCCGCGTCCGCACGCTGGCAGGAGCCCGCCAGCCTTCCCGACATGCAGCAGATGCCGCACTTCTTGCGCACCCAGCCGGTGGAGAGCACGGTGGTGCTCGACAAGCGGCCGTCCACGCCATCGCCTGCCGTGGCCCGGCGCCATGGCGCGGCCTATTCACGGCCCTTTTTGGCACATGCCTCGATTGCGCCTTCTTGCGCAGTGGCCCGTTACGACGCGCAAACGCTGGCGGTCTGGACGCACAGCCAGGGCGTCTACAACCTGCGCGCCGACCTGGCGCTGGTGCTGGGTCTTCCGGCAGAAGCGATACAGGTGCAGCATGTGGACGGCGCTGGTTGCTACGGCCACAACGGCGCCGACGATGTGGCCTGCGATGCGGCTCTTTTGGCGCGCGCCGTCCCCGGTCGGCCGGTGCAGGTCCAGTGGTCACGTGAAGACGAGCTGGGCTGCGCGCCTTTTGGCGCGGCCATGTCGGTGCAACTGCAGGCTGAACTTGACGCGCAGGGCCGCATCTGCAGCTGGCAGCACGAGGTCTGGTCGACGGGCCACAGCATGCGGCCCGGCCGCAGCAGCACGCCGGTGCTGCGGGCTGCTGCCTTGCTGGAAAAGCCTTTTGACAAGCTGATCGCCATCAACATGCCGATGGCGGTGGGCGGCGGTGCCGAACGCAACGCGGTGCCGATCTACGACTTTGCGCAAACCCGCGCCGTCAGCCATCGCGCGCTGGTGATGCCGATCCGCAGCTCGTCGCTGCGCTCGCTCGGGGCGCACTGCAATGTGTTTGCCGCCGAGTCCTTCATGGACGAGCTGGCGCTGCTGACAGGCTGCGACCCGCTCGAATTTCGCCTGCGTCACTTGAGCGACGCGCGGGCGCGTGCCGTGCTTCAAACTGCTGCCCGGATGGCCGCATGGTCAACCCGTGAGAGCGCAGAAGGCCGCGGCCTGGGGCTGGCTGTGACGCAGTACAAAAACACGGGCGCTTACTGCGCCGTGGTCGCCCGCATTGACGCCGGGCATCGTTTGCGGGTTGACAAACTCTGGATCGCTGTCGACGTGGGCCGCGTGGTGAACCCGGACGGCGTGATCAATCAGATCGAGGGGGGTGCCATCCAGACCGTCAGCTGGGTGCTCAAGGAGCAGGTGCAGTTCGACCGCACCCGGATACTGAGCAACACCTGGGACGGCTACCCGATTCTTAAATTCTCGGAGGTGCCGCAAGTCGAGGTCGAACTGATCGACCGGCCCGAGCAGAAGTCGGTGGGTGCCGGCGAGGCCACGCACGGCCCGGTCTCCGCCGCGATTGCCAATGCGGTGGCCGACGCGCTGGGCGTGCGCATGCGTGACATGCCCATCCATGCGGACAGCATTGCGCGTACCGCCCTGGCCGATCCGGCCTGAGTGCCTTTGCTGAGCGCCTTTGCCAGTGGCCATGACCTTGAAGACGACTTTCAGACCTACCCGGAGTTCGTGATGCCGAATGCACCTCACCTCGACCCAAAGGCTCACGCCAGCACTGACGCGAACCGGCCCGCGCGCACTTTGCTGCGCGTGAACGTGTTCAATACCTCGAGCAACTTGCCATTGCTGGCCGCAATCGAGGCCGGCTACTTCGATGAGCGCGGGCTGCATATCGAGGTGCACAACACGCTGAACTCCGACGAACAGCGGGCCGGCTTGGCGGCGGGTCGCTTTGAGATTGCGCACGCCGCTGTCGACAACGCCGTGGCCCTGGTCGAGGCCGGGCACGATGCCGTGATTGTGTGTGGCGGTGACGCCGGCATGAATGACTTCATGGTGCGCGCTGAAATCAATCGCCTGGACGACTTGCGCGGCAAGTTGTTGGCCGTGGATGCGCCCAACACAGCGTATGCGCTGGCGGCCAAAAAGATTCTTAAAAATCACGGTCTGCTGGAAGGCCGTGATTACGCGGTCAAGCTGGCGGGGGGGACGGGTCCGCGCGCAGCGGCGATGGTGGCCGACCCTGAGCTTGCCGCCGGCATGATCAATCCGCCATTTTCCTTTCTGCTTCGTCAGCAGGGTCTTAAAAGCCTGGGCAGCCAGTTCGATTTATTGGGCCCCTACCAGGCCACGGGCGCCTTTGTGATGCGCAACTGGGCTGGCGCCAATGCCGAGTCACTGGCTCACTACCTGGCCGCCTATGTGCGGGGCCAGCGCGATGTCATGAACCCGGCCCGGCGTAGCGACATGCTGGCGCTGCTGGCGCGCAGCTTCAAGCTCAGTGACGCGGTGGCCGAGGGCACTTACGCGGCGCTGGTGCAGCCGGGCTCGGGTCTGGCGCCCGATGCCGCGTTCAGCCTGCCAGGCTTTGCCACGGTGCTGGCCATACGCGCCGAGATGGAGGGCATGTGGGGTGGCCAGGCGCCAGCGCCCGACAAGTACCTTGACCTGTCTTTTTACGCGCGTGCTCTCGGCACCGATTGATTCTTTTTGTACTGCCCTGCCATGACCTCAGATTCTCTTCAGCGCCTTCCCTATATTGACGCCTCGGCGATCACCGACCCGGCCATGCAGGCTGAGTTCGCGCGGGCCGCCCGGGAGGGTGCTCCGCGCCCTGAAAGCCACGCTATTCGCGCCCACGTACCAGCGGTTTTCTGGTCGTTTGCCAACGCCTGGAACGACACCTTTGTGCAAGGCGTGTGCGAGCATGCGATCAAGGAACTTTGCCGGCTGTATGTGTCGCAGGCCGTCAATTGCAATTACTGCGGCAACCAGCGCTCGCTCAAGGCGCAGGCCCAGGGGCTGGTGGAGGACGACGTGATTGCCTTGCTCGACTTTGACAAGGCCGAGCGCTTCACGCCGCGGCAAAAAGCGGCTCTGCGGCTGGCCGAGGCCATCACTTGGGGTCTGGAATCGAGCGATGAATTGTGGGCCGGCCTGAACGCCCACTTTGAGACGCCGGAAATTGTCGAGTTGGGATTTTTCATCGGCTTGACCATGGGCCAGCAACGCTGGAACCGCCTGATCAACATGGGTCATGGTCAGTTCATGGGTGGCGGCACCGGTGGCTTGGCGCCGGCGGCCACGCAGACCGACCAGGCTGCCTGATGAGCAGCATTCATTTCATCGGCGTCGGCAAGATGGGCTTGCCCATGGCCCTGCATTTTTTGCGCGCGGGGCACAACGTGAGCGTCAGCGATACCGGTGCCGAAAGTCTGGCGCTGGCCCGCTCGCAAGGTCTGGCTGCTGCCGAGGCGACCGGCGCTGTCGCGCAGGCCGAGTTTGTGTTTTCGTCCTTGCCGGCCGATGATGCGCTGTGCGCTGTTGCCGCAGTGGTTGCAGCCAGTGCCCGCCCGGGCACTGTTTATGTAGACACGAGCACGGTGTCGCTGGCGGCGTCGGCCCAGGCTGCAGCGGTTTGCGAGGCTGCCGGCGTTTTATACCTGCGCACCACGGTCTCCGGCAACAACCTGATGGCGCAGGCGGCGCAACTCACGGTCATGGCATCAGGGCCGCGCGCCGCCTATGACGCGGCCTTGCCCTTGCTCAGCCTGTGGGGACCGAACCGCTTCTACCTAGGCGACGCCGAACAGGCGCGGCTCATGAAGCTGGTCGTCAATTTGCTGATAGCGCAGACCAGCGCCATGCTGGCAGAAGGGCTGGCGCTGGGCCGCAAGGGCGGTCTGGACTGGCAGGACATGTGGCAGGTACTAGGCGCTAGCGCCGTGGGCTCGCCGATACTCAAGGCCAAATCGGTGCAACTGAGTCAGCGTGATTTCACGCCGACCTTCACGGTGCTGCAAATGCTCAAGGATCTGGACCTGATCCTGACGGCGGGTCAGGCTGTGCATGTGCCGCTGCCTCAGACAGCCATGACGCAGCAACTCCTGCAGGCTGCCGTCGCCCAGGGTGATGCGCTCGACGATTACGCGGCCATCATCAAAGCGGTCGAACGCAGTGCCGGCCTGCCCACCCAACTGGAGCCCACGCCATGAACTCATTTATCTACAACGCCTATGCCGCCCGGGTGGTTTTTGGCGCAGGCAGCATCCAACACCTCGAGCGGGAAATTGACGCCCTGGGCTACCGCCGCGCCCTGGTGCTGTCAACGCCGGAGCAAAGGGCATCGGCCGAAATGGTGGCTGATTTACTGGGCGCCCGCGCCGCAGGTGTTTTTGACCGCGCCGTCATGCATGTGCCGATCGAGACGGCCCGCGAGGCCCGGGTGCTGGCCAACGCGCTTGGCGCCGACTGTGCCGTGGCCATTGGCGGCGGCTCCACAACCGGCCTGGGCAAGGCCATTGCACTGGATTCCGGCCTGCCCATCATCGCCATTCCCACCACCTACGCGGGCTCGGAGATGACGCCGGTTTTTGGCATCACCGAAGGCGGCATGAAGAAAACCGGCAAAGATGCCCGCGTGGTGCCGCGCTGCGTGATCTATGACCCCGAGCTGACGCTGAGCCTGCCCGTGGCCATGAGCGTGACCAGCGGCATCAACGCCATCGCTCATTCGGCTGAAGGGCTGTACGCCCCCGACTGCAACCCGGTGATCGACTTCATGGCCCGCGAAGGCATTGCCGCCCTGGGCCGTGCCTTGCCCATGATCAAGCATTCACCGCAGGATCTGGCGGCGCGAACCGACGCTTTTTACGGGGCCTGGTTATGCGGCATCGTCATGGGCAGCGTCGGCATGGCGCTGCACCATAAGCTGTGCCACACGCTGGGTGGCACTTTCAATTTGCCGCATGCGGAGTGCCACACCGTCATGCTGCCGCATGCCCTGGCCTATAACGCCAAGGCCGCGCCGGATGCCATGGGCAAGATCGCAGCGGCCCTGGGCGGCGCGAGTGCGCCAGCTACGGTGTTTGATCTGGCTCGAGATAACGGCGCTGCAGTGGCGCTCAGGGACATCGGCATGCGCGAGCAAGACCTCGACAAGGCCTGCGACATCGCGGTGCAAAACCAGTACCCCAACCCCCGGGCGCTCGATCGCCTGGCGCTGCGGCAACTGCTGCAGGATGCCTTCGAGGGCAAGCGCCCAGCGTGACCTGACGTCGAGTGATGTGGCGGGGTCGGCGGGCCGTGCTCAAAGCGCGTCAATCTGCCCGAAGCGGCTGCACCATTTGCGTTCGTAATCCATCTTGTCAAAGTACTCGACCATGAAGTCGATGAAGGTGCGAACCTTGGCGGACAGGTGTTTGCGGCTGGGATAGGCCAGGTTGATCGTGAGGTGCGGCAAATCCCAGTCGTCGAGCACCGGCACCAGGCGGCCGGCGACGATGTCCTCGTAAAGAATATAGGTCGGCTGCACCAGAATGCCCATGCCGTCCAGTGCGGCGGCGCGCAGCAGCTGGCCGTCATTGGCCTCGAGCAGGCCCTTGACCGTGATCATGCTGACCTCGTCGTTTTTCTTAAAGCGCAATTCATTCGGGTTGTTGGCGAAGGTGTAGATCAGCATGTTGTGCCGATGCAGATCGTCCAGCGTCTTGGGCACGCCATGCTGGGCCAGGTAGCGCGGCGAGGCGGCCAGCAGGCGACGAGTTTCTGCCACCCGGCGGATGGTGATGTTGGAGTCGGGTTCTGATTCGCGGGTGCGAATGGCCACGTCAATGTTGTTGTCGATGATGTCCAGGTAGCGGTTGGCTGCCTCCAGGTGCACCTGCACGTTCGGGTAGCGCTGGGTATATTCGCGCAGCAGCGGCGCCACATGGTGCATCGCAAACGACAGCGAGGCAGTGATGCGCAGCACACCGGTAGGGTTCAGCGCGGTAGCGTTGACGGCCGACTCGGCATCTTTGAGGTCGGCCACGATGGTCTTGGCGCGGCCAAAAAATTCGCGGCCGGTATCGGTTAAGTACAGACGCCGCGTGTTGCGCTCGACCAGCCGGGCGCCCAGACGATCTTCCAGGGCCGACAGATGCCGGCTGGCTGCGGCATTCGACAGGTCCAGTGCTTCGGCGGCGCGGCTCAGGCTGCCGGTTTCGGCCACCTGCACAAACAACTCGATTTCTGTCCATCGGTCCAAACCAGATTACCCCCTTGTTCTCATTTTTTGCGCCGTGTCGGTCCGTACGGACCTGGGCATAGGCTTTGTTCCGCGCCGTGAAAAAGTCATTTGCAGCATCCGACTTTGTTAAATTGTGCCTGCGCCCTATAGTCGCACGCAAGAGCAGAAACCCCGACGGACACCTTGTGCGCAACCTCAACCAGGACACCATCACCCAGGCGGTGCTCGCGCGCCTGGCCGAGACGCCGGACGCCCGGGTCAAGGCGTTGATGACGAGTCTGGTGCAGCACCTGCATGCCTTCGCGCGTGAGACCCGTCTGACCGAGGCCGAATGGCTACGTGGCATGGAGTTTCTGACGGCCACGGGTCAAAAGTGTAGCGACACGCGCCAGGAGTTCATTTTTTTGAGCGATGTCCTGGGCTTGTCCATGTTGACGGTGGCCATGAACAACGACAAGCCGCAAGGCTGTACTGAAGCGACGGTACTCGGACCTTTCCATGTAGCAGATGCCCGCCGCTACGCGCATGGCGCTGATCTGGCCAACGGCGCCTTCGGCGAGCCTTGTGTGGTGCGTGGACGGGTGCTTGGCTTGGGCGGTGAGCCCATCGCCGGGGCCGAAATTGACGTCTGGCAGGCCGATGCCCAAGGTCGCTACGACGTGCAATACGACGCGCCTGAGCAGCCCCGGGCACGCGGCATTTTGCAATCGGGTGCTGATGGGTCCTTTGACTTTCGCACCATCGTCGCCGAGGCCTACCCGATTCCGACAGACGGTCCGGTTGGCGGACTGCTGGCGCTGACGCGGCGCCATCCGTGGCGGCCTGCACATCTGCACTTCAGGATCGAGGCGGCTGGCTACGAGAGCCTGACCACCCATGTGTTCCGCGAGGGTGACCCCTACCTTGACTCCGACGCTGTGTTTGGCGTGCGCGAGTCACTGGTTGCCGATTGGGTGCGGCAGCCCGATGGCGTCTACGCCCTGGACTTTGATTTCGTTCTCAACCCCACCACTTGCCGTCAACCATGATCTATATCCTCCATTTGCTCGACAAGCCCCAAGCCGGCGATATGCGTCAACGCATTCGACCCGAACACAAGGCCTACATTGCCGGCGCGGCCGCGCGCATCGCTTTTGCGGGCCCTCTGGTCGCCGACGATGGTCAGACCATGGTCGGTAGCCTGCTGGCGATTGAATTTGAGTCCCGCGAGGCGGCGCAGGCCTGGCTGGCCGGCGAGCCCTTTTACCGGGCGGGCCTGTATGCCAGTGCCACTGTCCATGCCTTCGTCAACCTGTGGCCCCAAAAGGTCGGATTCGCCCCAGCGGCTTGAGACGGGAGCGCGGCTTGATCAAGCACATCGTCATGTGGAACGTTCGCGGCGACAGCGTCGCCGAGAAGGCCCAGGCCATTGACAGGCTCAAGCGCAGCTTCGACTCCTTGCGCGGGTGTATTCCCGGTTTGCTGCACCTCGAAATTGGCGTGGATACCAGCGCGGTGGAGTACGCCTGCGACGTGGTGCTGTATTCGGAATTTGAATCGCAGGCGGCGCTCGAAGCGTATGCCGTGCACCCCGAACACTTGCGCGTCAAGCAGGAGTTGCTTGATTTGCGCATCGCCCGCCATCAGGTCGATTACGAGTCGCCCGCGGGTCGGGCTTGATGCCACAGGTCTTACGGCACAGAACTTTGGAAAAATCAAATGATCAACGAACAAATGAGTAGTGAATTGGAGATTCGGCAGTTGGTCGAGCGCTGGGCGCTCTGGCGCGACGCGGGTGACTGGGAGCGCTTTGCCACGGTCTGGCATCCAGATGGCGTGATGATGGCGACGTGGTTTCAGGGTCCGTTTGCGGAGTTCATTCGCGTCACCATTGAAGGCTGGAACAAGGGGGTGAGCATCTTGCACTTCTTGGGTGGCAGCGCTGTTGAGGTGGCGGGTGATCGCGCTATTTGCCAGACCAAAATGACCATTTCCCAGCGCGGCATGGTCGAGGGGGCAGATGGCCCGGTGCTCTGCGACGTGGTGTGCACCGGTCGTTTTTACGATTTTCTGACCCGCCATGAAGGTCGGTGGACGTTGCTGCACCGTCAGCCGATTTACGAAAAAGACCGGATTGATCCCGTCGATTCTTCGGCCACCCTCCAGCTCGACCAGCAGGCGCTGGCGGCGTTTCCCGAGGGCTATCGTCACCTGGCCTACATCCAGACGCGCATTGGCTACCAGGTCAAGCTGGACATGCCGATGCTCAAGGGGCCAGTGGTGCAGGAACTCTACCAACGCGGCGCGCGCTGGCTGGCGGGTGGCGCACTCGAGCGCTGAGGACTTTTTAAGCTACTTTTCAAGGGATGTTCCCAGGCTTTTGGAACAGCTTCGCTTGGGCGCCCCAACGCTTCAAGCCGATGGCAGACAAGCGGCAACAGCAAGGCGGCAAGGCATTACGGTAGTTCAGGAGATAAAACATGATTAGAACGAGAAGAAATTTCAGCGTGGCAGGCTTGGCAAGCCTGGCGGGCCTGGCCTTGGTGCTGCTGGCTGGCGTGCATGCGCCGGTATCGGCGCAGGGCTATCCCAACAAGGCCCTGAAAGTGGTGGTGCCACAGCCACCCGGCGGTGGCTTTGACTTTGTCGGTCGCCTGTTGTCGGATCGTCTGGCCAAGTCGCTGGGCCAGCCGGTGGTGGTTGAAAACCGGCCGGGCTCGGGCACGCTGGTGGGCACCGATGCCGTGGCCAAGGCGGCGCCGGATGGCTACACCCTGCTGGTCGGCTCGGTCTCCAACCTGGCGATCAATCCCGGTCTGTATCGCAATTTGCCCTATGACAGCTTGCGTGACTTCGAGCCGGTCGGCCTGGCGGTGGCCTACAGCTACACGCTGGTGGCGCGCAAGGACTTGCCCTTTAATTCCTTGAAAGACCTGATCGCCCACGCCAAGGCCAATCCACGCAAGCTCACGTATGCGTCTGGCGGCAATGGCTCTGGCCAGCATGTGCTGGCGGCCGCTCTGTGGCATCTTGCCGGAGTTGAGCTGGTGCATGTGCCTTACCGCGGCGCGCAAGCGGCCTACCAGGATCTGCTCGGGGGCCGAGTAGACCTGTTTTTTGACCTCTCGCCGACGGCGCGTGGGCAGATTGAGGGTGGCACGCTCAAGCCGCTGGTGGTCTCGGGCAGCGGGCGCCTGCCGTTTCATCCTGATGTGCCGACCATCACCGAAACCGGGGTCGCTGCACTCGAGCTCGAATCCTGGTTCGGCCTCTTTGTGCCTGCAAAAACACCGGCCGATGTTCAAGACCGTTTGCGTGCAGAACTGTCCAAGGTCATTGCAGCACCCGACGTGGTCGATATCTTTCGCAAGGCTGGCGGCAAGTCGCTGGCGCTGAACGCAACCGAGACGCGTGCGCTGGTGCGGCGCGATGTCGAGCGCTGGACCCGCCTGACCCGTGACCTCGACATCAAGCCCGAGTAGCGTCTGCTTGCAGACCGTCTTGAGACTTCCCTTAAGCTCCTGTTTCCTTTAACTTTTCAAGAAGATATCCCATGCGAATTTCTGATGCCAGTCTCGACCAGCTGTTTTTCAAGGCCCGCACGGCCAATGGCTTTATGGACAAGCCAGTGCCTGCCGAACTGCTCAAGGAGGCCTACGACATAGCCAAAATGGGCGCCACCTCCATGAATGCACAGCCCACGCGCTATGTGTTTTTGACAACGCCGCAAGCGCGTGAGCGGCTGCTGCCGGCGCTGTCGGCTGGCAACCTCGAAAAAACCCGGCTCGCCCCCGTCACCGTCATCGTGGCCACCGACACCCGCTTTTACGAGCACATGCCGACGGTCTGGCACAACCCGGGCGCCAAGGAAATGTTTGAAGGCAACAAGCCCATGGCGGACGCCACCGCCACGCGCAACAGCACCCTCGGTGGCGCTTATTTCATGATCGCTGCCCGTGCGGTGGGCCTGGACTGTGGCCCCATGAGCGGGGTCGATCTGGCCAAGGTCAATGCGGAGTTTTTCCCGGACGGGCGTTTCCAGACCAACTTCCTCATCAACCTGGGTTACGGCGACAACAGCAAGCTGTTCGATCGCAACCCGCGTCTGAGTTTTGAGCAGGCCTGCAGCGTTCTGTGACGCAGGCGCCGTTCGCACCCGATTCAGGGTGCGGGCGGCGCAGGTTTTGATGCGTTGAAGCGCTATCTCAGACACACACCATCGGCCCCGTGCGGCCAGCTAACAAGGAGACAAGACATGGCTCAGTTGGAAGTAGGAATGCAGGACCTGGCACAGGCCGTGATTGACCGCATGGCAGACAGCAAGGATCCGCGCTTTAAGCAGGTCATGAGCTCGCTTGTGACACATCTGCACGCGTTTGTGCAGGACGTCCAGCTCACGCCAGACGAGTGGATGGCGGCCATTGAATTTCTGACGGCCACCGGCAAGATGTGCGACGAAAAACGCCAGGAATTCATTTTGCTGTCCGACACGCTGGGCGTGTCGATGGCGGTGGTGGGGATCGAGCAGGCCAAGGGGGCTGCGGCGCTCAAGGCTGATCCCCCCAAGCTGGCACCGACCGAGGCCACAGTGCTGGGCCCGTTTTTCTGGGAGGGTGCACCTGAGCTCGCCCTGGGCGCCGACATCAAGGGCGTCAGCTCTGGCACGCCGGCCTACTACCACGGCCGCGTGACCGATACCGCGGGCACGCCGGTGGCGGGCTGCACCCTGGACGTCTGGTCCGGTGACGGCGACGGCTTTTATGATTTGCAAAAAGGCCCCGACGCGCCGATGGCCCTGCGCGCCCGCTTTCATACCGATGCCGATGGCAATTACAGCTTCTGGTCGATCAGGCCGGCCTATTACCCGGTCCCCGACGACGGCCCGGTGGGCGGCATGCTGCGCCGCATGGGACGCCACCCGAACCGGCCTGGCCATATGCACACCATGCTCAGCGCGCCTGGCCATGAACGCCTGATCACGCACCTGTTTGTCTCTGACAGTCCCTTCCTCGATTCGGATGCCGTGTTCGGTGTGCGCAACAGCCTGATTGTTGAGTTCCAGGCCCATCCCGCCGGCCAGGCACCGGACGGCCGGGTTCTCGATCAGCCCTTTGATGTGGCGCACTACGACTTCAGGCTGGTGCCTTCGGTCTGAGCACGTCTTTTAATTTTTTTACGGGAGACCCATCTTGAAAATTGGCAAGGCCACTGCGCCCCGCTCAGCGATATGTACCTCGAACGAAAACACGATTGTGGTGCGAGGCAATGACCTGGCCCGTGACCTGATTGGGCACATTAATTTCGGTGACTATTTTTTCCTGCTGGTGACCGGTCGCCGTGCGGATGCCGCTACCAGTGCCGTGCTCAATGCCACGCTGGTGGCGATTGCCGAACATGGCCTGGTGCCTAGCGTGCAGGCAGCGCGCATGACGCTGGCTGCTGCGCCTGATGCCATGCAAGGCGCGGTGGCTGCCGGCATTCTGGGTTCGGGTTCGGTGATTTTGGGTGCGTCGGAAACCGCCGGTCGGCTGTACCTCGCGATCGAAAAAGAAGCCGAAAAACACGCGGGTGACCTGCACGCTGCGGCCCGTGTGGTGGTGGCCGACCTGCGCGCCCGCAGGTTGCCGATTGCCGGCTACGGCCACCCCGAGCACAAGGCGGGTGATCCCCGGGTCGGGCGTTTGTTCGAGGTCTCGGCACAGGCCGGCGCTGGTCAGCGCTATGTGGAGATCGCCAAGGTGGTCGAGGCGATCATCCCCGAGGTCGTTGGCAAGCCGCTCAAGCTCAATGTGTCAGGCGCTATTCCGGCGGTCCTGTTGGGGGTGGGTTTCCCGGTCAATGCGCTCAAGGGGGTTCCGATGCTGGCGCGCACGGCCAGCCTGATTGCGCACCTCAACGAAGAGTTGGACGATCCGATTGGTTTTGCGCTGTCTTACCAGGCCTCGCGCGAACAGGAATACACCGGCGCCATGCCTTCGGGCAGCTGAGTTGCCAGATGGCCAAGGTACTTCATGATCTCAAGGTCGTCGAGCACGGCACCTTCATTACCGGGCCGGCCGCCTCCATGCTGCTGGCCGACCTGGGTGCCGACGTGGTCAAGGTCGAACTGCCGGGAACGGGTGATCCGTTTCGGGCCTTCAAGGGCGAGTTGTACAGCCCGCATTTTCAGACCTACAACCGCAACAAGCGCAGCATCACGCTCAACACCAAGGACGCGGCCGATCTGGCCCGCTTTGATGAGCTGATCCGCGAAGCAGACGTCTACATTCAGAATTTTCGACCCGGCGTAGCCGAGCAAATTGGTGCGGGCGAGGAGCGCCTGCGCAAAATCAACCCGCGGCTGATTTACTGCGCCATCAGCGGTTTTGGTCCCACCGGCCCCTACGCCGGTCGGCCCAGTTATGACACGGTGGCCCAGGCGGCCAGCGGCTTTTTGGGCTTGTTGATCAACCCGGCCAATCCGCGTGTGGTCGGGCCGGCGCTGGCCGATGCGCTGACCGGTTTTTATGCCGCCTATGGCGTGCTGGGCGCCGTGCATGAGCGGCACGCCACGGGTGTCGGCCGCAAGGTCGAGGTGTCGATGCTCGAAGCCATGACGCACTTCAACCTGGATGCGTTCACGCACCTGTTCTCGGCCGACGAGGTCATGGGTCCGTTCAGCCGGCCCAGCGTGTCGCAGTCTTATGTCATGCAGTGTTCTGATGGCCTGTGGCTGGCGCTGCATATGTCGTCGCCGCCCAAGTTCTGGGAAGGCCTGGCGACGGCTATGAACCGCCATGATATTTTTGAAGACCCGCGCTTTGCCACGCGGCAGGCGCGTATCGAGCATCAGGAGGCGCTGATGCATGTGTTGGCCGGCATCTTCAATCAGCACACACGTGCCCACTGGTGCGCGCTGCTGTTGGCACAGGACGTGCCGCATTCACCCATGTACACCACGGCCGAGGTGCCTTTGGACCCGCAGGCGCAGCACCTTCAATTGTTTGTCGAAACACCGCATCCGGTGTCCGGCACCTTCAAGACCGTGCGCTCGCCGGTGTCGTTTGATGGTGAGCGCTCGCTGGATGTCACGGCGCCGCCCTTGCTGGGTCAGCACAACGCCGAGTTTGCGCGCGGCTGGGCTGCGCGTGCCGCCTACCAGCTGACGCCAGCAGCCAACGAGAGCAAGGCATGATGTCGTTGGTCACTGTCATGCGCCGGGCGCAGCACCGCACGGCAGCCTGCTGGGGGGCTGTGCTGCTTCTGGCAGCAACGCTGGCTGTGCCTGCCCATGCGCAGGACTTCCCGAGCCGCGCGCTCAAACTGGTGGTGCCCTTTGGGGCGGGGACCACCACCGACATGGTGGCGCGCATCGTGGCCGAGGCCCTGGCCAAGCCGCTGGGCCAGGCCGTCGTGGTGGAAAACCGGGCTGGCGCCGGTGGTGTGATTGGCTCAGACCAGGTCGCCAAGTCAGCGGCCGATGGCTACACCCTCGTCATGGGGACGGTGGGAACGCACGCCATCAACGCCTCCCTGTACAAAAAATTGCCCTACGACCCGATCAAGGATTTCGCACCCATCGCTTTTGCCGGCTACACGCCGACCTTGCTGGTGGTGGCTGCCAATTCACCTTTGAGGAGTGTCAAGGATCTGGCTGCGCAGGCGGCTCGGCCGGGCAGCCATGTGAGCTTTGCCTCCGCAGGCAACGGCACGTCCGGCCACCTGGCCGGCGAGCTGCTCAAGGCTCGCGTGGGCGGCGAGATGGTCCACGTCCCCTACAAGGAAGGCGCACTGGCGCTGACGGACGTGATCGGCGCCCAGGTGCAGTTCATGTTCTATCACCCGGCGGCGGTGCTGCCGCATATCAAGTCGGGCAAGTTGCGCGCGCTCGGTGTGTCGAGCGCACGCCGCAGTGCATCCGCCCCCGAGGTGCCAGCCATTTCCGAGCTTGGGCACGACTTTGATCTGGTGGCCTGGTTCATGTTGTATGCACCGGCCGCCACGCCGGCGCCTGCGCTGGTGCGTTTGCGTGATGCCACCGCGCAGGTACTGGCCAACCCCGAGGTGGTGGCCAAGCTGGCCAGCCAGGGGCTGGAGTTACGCAGCATGAAGCCCGACGAGCTGACCGGCTTTGGCCGTACCGAAATCGCCAAGTGGGCGGAGCTGGTCAAAC
Organism: uncultured Burkholderiales bacterium; assembly: GCA_903844825.1. GTDB lineage: Bacteria > Pseudomonadota > Gammaproteobacteria > Burkholderiales > Burkholderiaceae_C > Polaromonas. Next base: position 31,688 of record CAIMVC010000214.1, read on the forward strand.
GCTCGGGCGCTCAGGTCGATTAGTGATTTTTTCTTTTTCGTGACCTTATCTATAAATCAACAGAGGAGACAAGTATGAAGTTTTTACGTCGCTCGTTTATGAGTCGAGTTCTGTCAACGGTCACTGTGCTGGGCGCGGCGCTGACCCTGGCTTCGACCGCCCAGGCCCAGGCGCCGCTGCGAATCGGCAGCACGCTGGCATTGACCGGGCCGCTGTCGTCGACGGCCTTGACCCACAAGCTGGTGGGCGAGATTTATGTCGAGCAGATCAATGCCAAGGGTGGCATTTTGGGTCGCAAGCTCGAATGGATCGTCAAGGACGACCAGTCCTAGCCCGAACTGGCCCGCACGCTGTACGAGCAGTTGGTGACCTCGGACAAGGTCGATTTGCTGATGGGCCCCTACGCGACCGGCGCCATCTTGTCGGCCATGGGTGTGGCTCAGCGCTACAACAAGGTTCTGGTGCACCACACCTTCGGTATTCCTTCGCTGGCCAAGTACGACATGCAGTTTCCAGCCTGGTCGCTGGGTGCCGATCCGCAGACTACTGTGCCGAACACCCTGTTCGACGCGCTGGCAGCCTCGCCCAAACCACCGAAGACGATTGCCATCGTCACCAGCAAATTTCCGTCCATTCACTTCATGTCGCTGGGCGGTCGGGAAGTTGCCAAGAAACGCGGTCTGCAGGAAGTGCTGTTCCTCGAGTGGGATTTTGGTAACCGCGACTTCGGCCCGATTGCCGCGCGCGTCAAAGATGCCAAGCCTGATCTGGTCTGGATCGGTGACATTGGCCTGGAGGGCAACATGCTGCTCGACGCCATGAAGAAGATCGACTACACGCCACCGCTGCACTTTCACTTGTACCCGGCCCCCGGGCCGATGAGCAAGGCTGCCGACGGCAACAATGCCCTGGCCGTCACCATTTTTGAGGAGCATGCACCGTTTACCAACAACCCCGCAGCGGCGCAGTTCATCAAGATTTTCAATGAGCGGGCCACCAAGCTCAACCTGCCAGACACCAGCGTGGAAGTGCAGGCTGCCGCTTCGTACTCGGCCTGGCAGATTCTGGAGGCCGGTATTCGCGGCGCCAACAGCTTTGACGACAAAGCCATTGCCGCCTGGCTGCGCAAGAACCGCGTAGAGACCATTCATGGTCGTCTGCGCTTTGACGGTCCCGGCAACTATGGCGACGACCTGATGAAGATCAAGCAGGTGCAAAACGGCAAATGGAACGTGGTGTACCCGGCCCAGTTCGCGCCCCCTGGCGTGAAGCTGCAGGTCAAGTAATCACCGAGCCTAGCCCCCAGCAAAGCCCCGAGCAAAGACCAGGAAAGTGGGTTGCAGATGAGTTTCCCGAGCTTTAATTTATTGGCGCAATCCATCCTCTCGGGGATATTCATTGGCGGCCTGTATGGGTTGATCGGTCTCGGTCTGGGTTTGACCTGGGGCTTGTTGCGTCAGATCAACTTGTCCCATTTCGGGCTGGTTTTTCTGGCCGCCTACCTCAGCTATCACATGGCCACGGTGTGGCATGTGGACCCGCTGTTAACGCTGCTGATATTGCCGCCGCTGTTTTTTGTGATCGGTGTGGGCATGCAGTGGGTTTTGTCGCGATTTGAAATCTCACCTTTCAATTCGCTGCTGGTGACCTTCGGCATCACCGTGGTCATTGAGAGCGGCATTCAGGCCGTGTGGACGGCCGACTTTCGTCGCCTCGAGACCCACTACAACGACCTGAAGTTCAGTGTGGGCTCGCTTTATATTCCGGTGCCAGAGCTGGTAACGCTGCTCTTGTCGGTCGGTATTGCTACGTCGATCTGGGCGGCCATGCGTTTTACCGATCTGGGCAAAGCACTGCGCGCGATGGCCGAGGACGGACAGATCGCCGCGGCCTTTGGCATCAACCAAAAAGGCATGTCGCTGATGCTCGCCGGCATTTGCGCGGCCTTGGCTGCAGTGGCCGGAATTTGTCTGGCCTTGACTTTCACGCTGACCCCGTCGCAGATATTCGCGTGGGTTGGTGTGGTCTTTGCTGCGGTCATGCTTGGGGGCCTGGGCAGTGCGGTGGGGCCTTTGGTGGCGGGCGTCATCATCGGCGTGAGCGAAGCCATCACCATGGCCGTGGCGTCGCCCTCATGGGCCCCCATTGTCTCGTTTTCGCTGCTGATCGTGATGTTGTTGTTGCGCCCCGGGAAGATCTAGAACATGAATAAAACGGTGACAGGCATTCTGGCGGCCGGCGCGATGCTGGCCAGCGTGCCCTGGCTGGGACTGCCAGCTTTTTATGAGTCGTTTTTGTACCTGATTTGCCACTGGATGATCCTGGCGCTGTCGTGGAACATCCTGTCAGGGTATTCAGGTTATTTTTCGTTTGGACATGGTGCCTTTTTTGGCATGGGCATGTACACCTCGGCCGGCCTGTCTGCCAATTTGAACTGGCCTTTTTTGTGGACGCTGCCGGTGGCCGCGCTGGTGGCGGCTTTGCTGGGTGTGGGGCTGGGGGCGGTGGTTTTCAGGGTCAAGGCGGTGCGTGGCGAGTTGTTCGCGCTGCTCACGCTGGCCATTACCTTTGTGGTGGGCACGATTGTGCTGAACACCCGCATTGATGGCGGTCCTGGTATCTACCTCAACGCAGTTCCGGTGCCCGCAATGGGGCCCACGCCTTCGTCGTCGATTTATCTGATGGCGCTGGCAGGCGCGGTCCTCACGATGCTCATTGCCTACCGCGTGCAGTCGTCCAAGCTCGGCACTGGTTTGTTCGCCATTCACGACGATGAAGACGTGGCCGAGGTCATGGGTGTGCCAACCTTTCGCTACAAGCTGCTGGCGTTCGGGATTTCGTGTGCGCTGGCCGGTCTGGCGGGTGGCATTCATGCGCTCTTTGTGTCCTACGTCACGGCGGGCGAGACTTTCACGATCGTGGTGCCCCTGACGGTGGTGCTCATGAGCGTGCTCGGTGGTACGCGGCACTGGGCGGGGCCTGCCGTGGGTGCGACCGCGATCACCTGCCTGCTGTATTACTTCACTGCGGGCAACAATCCGGTGGCCGGCAAGGCGGCGGTGGGCGTGATTTTGATAGTCGTGATTTTGTTCATGCCCAACGGCATCCTGGGTTACTTTCTCAAGCGGCGTGCAGCGGTACGGGTCGACAACGCGCCGGGCGCTGCGTCGGTACCGCCTGCGATCGCGGCGGTGCCGCTGGTTTCGGCGCCGACGCGCGAGACGGCTTCACGGGTCTTGCTGGAAGTACAGGACCTGTCCAAGGCCTTCAAGGGCGTGCAGGCACTCGAGAAGGTCAGCCTGCAGGTCATGGAGGGCGAAATCCTCGGGCTCCTGGGCCCTAATGGTTCGGGCAAGTCGACCTTCATCAATGTGGTCAGCGGCCATTACCCGACCAGTGGCGGCGGCATTTTCTTTGAAGGACGGCAGCTCGCCGGCCTGCCCGCGCACCGCATCGCGCAGTCGGGAATTGCGCGCACCTATCAAATTCCAAGGCCTTTTGCGCACATGAGCGTGCTGCAAAACGTGGCCATGGTCGCCATGTTCGGCGGCGCTGCCCTGAACCACCAGCAGGCCACCGAGGAGGCCTGGAAATGGCTCGAATTCACCGGCTTGCAGGACAAGGCCAATGCCTTGCCGGATGACCTCAATTTGCACCAGCGCAAGTTCCTGGAGCTGGCCCGAGCCTTGGCTTCGCGTCCGCGCCTGGTGCTGCTTGACGAGGTCTTGTCGGGCCTGACGCCCGGGGAGATCAATGAGGCAATTGAGCTGATTCGCAAGATCCGTGAACGGGGTGCCACCATCGTCTTTGTGGAGCACGTGATGCGTGCGGTGATGGCACTGGCTGATCGCGTGGCCGTACTGAACCACGGCAAATTGATCGCTGTTGGACCGGCCCGGGAGGTCATGAGCCATCCCGAAGTCGTTAGCGCCTATCTGGGGACACCGCATGCTTGAAGTTAACCAAATTTCGGTCAATTACGGCGCTGCACCGGCACTTTGGGATGTGTCCTTGCAGGTAGGCAAGGGCGAGTTGGTGTGCGTGGTCGGCCCCAATGGTGCGGGCAAGACGACCTTGATCAACGCCATCGCCGGCATGCACCGCGTGCGCGATGGCAGCTTGCGTTTTAATGGCAGCGACATCACGCAGCTGGCCAGCCACCGGTTTTGCGAAGCGGGTATCGCCATCGTGCCCGAAGGGCGTCGGCTGTTCACGCAAATGACGGTGCACGACAACCTGGAGCTGGGCAGCTTCATCGCGCCGGCCAAGGCCAGGCGCCAGGAAACACTGGACTATGTGCTGACGCTGTTTCCGGCGCTCAAGGTCAAGTTGCAGAGTCAGGCGGGGTCGCTGTCTGGCGGGCAGCAGCAGATGGTCGCGATTGGCCGTGCGCTGATGGCTCGACCGGGCTTGCTGCTGCTGGACGAGCCTTCGCTCGGCCTGGCGCCGGCCATTGTGCTGGACATGTTTGGCGCCATTCGCAAGATCAACGCCGAAGGTACCTCGGTGCTGCTGGTCGAGCAAAACGTGGCGATGGCGATGGCGTTGGCCAACCGCGCCTATGTGATGGAAGAAGGTCGCATCGTGGCGCAGGGACAAGCCAGTGAGTTGCTTAGCCGTCCGGAAATCCAGAAGGCTTATTTGGGCCTGGATGTGGCAATTTGAGGGGTGCCCGGGCAGTCGCGATAATTTCAGGCTCTGGTGGCTGTGTGATTGCCTGGCCGCCTAACCCCACCAGGCCCCTGTTTTGAATCTGCCCGTCATCACTGACCCTTTCTTTTACCTGGTTGCCATTCCAGCGGTGCTGCTCATGGGCATCAGCAAAAGCGGCTTTGGCACTGGCTTTGGCTCTCTGGCCGTGCCCCTCATGGCGCTCGGTTCTTCGGTGCCGCAAGCAGCCGCCATTTTGATGCCGGTGCTGTTCTTCATTGATGTGTTGGGTCTGGCGGCATTTCGCAACAGCTTTGACCGGAAGTTTTTGCGCTTTTTGATTCCTTTTGGTTTGCTGGGCACGCTGATCGGCACGCTGCTTTTCAAGATGCTGGATTCACAGGTGGTGGCCGCGCTGGTCGGTGGCTTTACCCTGCTGTTTTTGGCTCAGCGTCTGTTGTTCCCGCCCAAGGCGGACAGCCCGCCGCCACCGCGCTGGCTGGGGGCGATCCTGACGACCACCTCGGGCTTCACCAGTTTTGTGGCTCACGCGGGCGGCCCGCCGATCAGCGCGTATGTCATCCCGCTGCGCCTGAGTCCGCTGCAGTTCACCTCGACGATGGCGTATTTCTTTTTTGTGATCAATCTGTCCAAGTGGATTCCTTACGCCTGGCTGGGCTTGCTGGACTCCCGCAATATGTCGACCTCGCTGGTCTTGCTGCCGCTGGTGCCGCTGGGCGTTTGGACGGGTGTGCGCTTGGCCAAGCGCATCAGACCCGATCTTTTTTACCGCTTTATTTACGCAGGCATGTTTTTGACGGGCGGCAAACTGCTTTGGGAAGGCTTTCGCTAGGTTTCAGGATGGCCTGAACTTGAGCCGTGTCGCTTGATCGACAAGTTCAGTCGCAGTGCCCGGCTACAGTGAGTCCATGAAAACCTTTCAGACCTTGTCAGAGTTGGCCGCCGAGGTGGGTCAGCCGCCATTGATCAGCGACTGGGTCACCATCACCCAGGCGAAAATCAACCTGTTTGCGGACGCCACCGGCGACCAGCAATGGATTCATGTGGACCCTGAAAAAGCCAGGGCCGGTCCGTTTGGAGCGCCGATCGCCCACGGATTTTTGACCTTGTCCCTGCTGCCGATTTTTTTTGACTCATCATTTGCCCTGGCTCAACCCGTGATGGGTGTGAACTACGGTTTGAACCGCGTCCGATTCACCGCCCCGGTTCCTGTGGGCAGCCGCTTGCGGGCCCATATGCGCTTGCTGGCGGTCTTGCCGATCGAGTCCGATGGCCTGCAACTGAGCTGGGAGGTGAGCGTCGAGCGGGAGGACTCACCCAAGCCGGTGTGTGTGGCCGAGGCGCTCGTCAGGTGCTATCCCTGAGAGGCCGGCGCTGCGCTTTTGAAGCCGCATTGTCGCCAGGCCTCGAAGACGGTCACGGCGACCGCATTGGACAGGTTCAGGCTGCGCTGGCCGTCCAGCATGGGCAGTCGAAGGCGCTGGCGTGCGGGAAACGTGTCGCGCAAAGCGGTGGGCAGTCCCTGAGTTTCTGATCCGAATACCAGCCAGTCACCGGCCTGAAACTGCGCATCGAAAGCGCTGCCCGAGCCGCGAGTTGTCATGGCGAAAAGGCGATCCACCGCGGGTTGCTGCTGCGCCAGCAGGGTTTGCCAGCTGCTGTGGCGCAGCACGCGGGTGTACTCGTGGTAGTCCAGTCCGGCGCGGCGCAATTGCCGGTCCTCCATCGAAAAGCCCAGAGGCTCCACCAGATGCAAGGTGCAGCCTGTGTTGGCCGCCAGGCGGATCACGTTGCCGGTGTTGGGGGGGATCTCCGGTGCGACCAGAACAATATGAAACATGCGGCGATTATGAAGTCGGCGTCCTGGCAATGACCAGCGCGCTGACACTGGCTACCCCTGCGGCTCGCAAGGCCCCGGCCGCAGCGAACAAAGAAGAGCCGCTGGTCATCACGTCGTCCACCAGCACGACACGCCGCCCGCGCAAATGATGCGCTTGCAAGGGCTCTACGGCGAAGGCGGCTTTGACGTTGTCCAGACGGTCGGCTCGCTTGAGCTGACTTTGCGGGCGGGTATGGCGCAGCCGGAGCAGCAGCTGCGCGTCGAGCCCGGCCTCGCAGCGACTTTGCCGGTGCAGCGCGCTGGCCAGCTCCCAGGACTGGTTGAAGCCGCGTTGCGCCAAGCGTTCGTTGGCCAACGGCAAGGGCAGCAGCCAGTCCTGGGGAGAGAGGCCTTGTAAAAGCTGCAAGGCGCCGCTTTGCCTTAGCAACAGGCCCGCTAAAAAGTCAGCCCAGCCGGTCTGGTTATGAAATTTGTAGCGGGAAATCAGCTCGGACCAGGGGTAGCTATAGGCTACGGCGGCAAAACATGTTTGCAAGGCGGGCGGCTGGCGCAGACAGTCAGGGCATTGATCGGAGGGCTGGGAGAACGGCGCCAGGCTGGGTGACAGGGCCAGTGCGCAAGTTCTGCAGCGGCGCTCGTCGCCAGCAAAGCGTTGCAGACAGCTTGCGCAGACGGGCTGGCTCGGCCAGCTGCGGCAGACCGCGCACTGGCTCACGATGCGCGCCCTGAGCCAGCCGAGCAGGCGGGCATGCAAACGCGGGCCGTAAATCATGCAGTCAATATACTCGTGACCTTTCACGCCGGAAAGCATTTTCGGTGTTCGGGCCCTCACCATGAGTCACCAACGACCTCCCACCCTTGATCCGGCCGCCGTCGAGCGCTGGCAGCGCATCGCGCCTGCGGCCTCCCCCTGGCTTCATGAAGAGGTGGCTTCGCGGATGCTGGACCGGCTGGCATGGATCAAGCTGCAGCCTGCCGCCTGGGCTCACTGGGGCGCCGTTCGTGGTGGCCTGCGGGCGCAGGCAGCGCTTCTAAAAAAGTATCCACGGGCTGCCTGCACTGTGGTTGAAACCGGGCCGTTGCGCCGGGACGGTGAGCGGCCTGGCGTGCTGGGCCCGTGGTGGAGTCCGCAGCGCTGGCGCGGCCGAAGCCCTCACCAAGGCATGCCCGAGTCGGGCAGCCTGGACATGCTTTGGGCCAATATGGCTCTGCACGAAGCGGCCGATCCGCTGGCCTTGCTGGCGCACTGGCACCGGCTGCTGAAGGTGGACGGTTTTGTGATGTTGTCATGCCTGGGTCCCGACACCGCGCGCGAGCTTCGTGATCTCTACCAGGCCCTGGGATGGCCGCCGGCAGGGCACCAGCTCACGGATATGCATGATTGGGGCGATATGCTGGTGCAAACCGGTTTTGCCGAGCCCGTGATGGATATGGAACGCATCACCCTGACATTCGACACGCCGGCCCGTTTGCTTCAAGAACTGCGCGAACTCGGTCGCAATTTTCACCCGCAGCGCTTCCCCGCCTTGCGCGGTCGGGCCTGGCAGGCACACCTGGAAGGTCTGCTGGCCGAGCGACTGCCGCGGCAGCCAGATGGCCGCTTGTGCCTGACATTCGAAGTGATCTACGGCCATGCGATCAAACCAGTGCCCCGAGTGGAGGTCAGCCCCTTGAGCTCGGTGTCTGTGCAGGATATGCGCAGCATCCTGCGCTCTGGTCGTGGTGGGCCAGGCCCCAGCGGATAAACTGACAGCGATTCCGGGGGAATTCCTTGACTCGGAAAGAACTCGACGGCCGCTTTTTTCTAGGTTGTTCTTCGTGGCTAATGCAGCACATTCTTTTCAATTGGGCATCCTGCGTGATCGGGGTGAGGGACATCCGCAGGCTGTCGAGTGGCGGCTCCAACGCAACTGTTCTGTGACACCTGCGCAGTTGGGTTGCCTGTATTTTTCCTTGTGCGTTCTTTCGCTGGGGATTGCAAGCGCTTTTTGGTTGTTGGGGGCTCATCTGGTGATGCCGTTTGCGTTTGTTGAGCTTCTGGTGTTCGGTGGCGCCTTGTTGGTGTACGCACGCCACGCCAGAGACGGTGAAAAAATTCTTTTGCAGGACGACCATTTGCTGGTCGATCTTGAAAGTGGGGGTCGTGTCGAGCATGCAGAGTTCTCCCGGGCGTGGGTCCGCGTGGAGCCCAGCCAAGAGGACGGCTCGCTCGTCAAGGTCTCTGCGCAAGGGCGCTCGGTGGTTGTTGGGCGATATTTGCGACCGGAGTTGCGGCCAGTCTTGGCGCGCGAGTTGCGTCGGGCGCTTCGCGACGCCTGAAAATAGCCGTCAATTCGGCCCCGCAGGGAACGGCGCTCCAGCTATCTTTATAATCAGACGATTATTCTGGTCGGCAATTGATTCCTTAGAAGTGATGACGATGAACGCAAGTAAAACATTGGGGCTTGGTATGAAGCATGCGGGGGCCATCTTGACGCTAGCGCGAAATGCTGTGCAGGCCGTGGTCTTCAGGTCTTTGGCGTGGGTAGCCATGCTGGCCGCAACGCTGAGCTCGGCCGCTTTTGCCACGAACGACCTTCCCGGGGGCCCCAAGGTCAATCAGCTCGACTTGCCTGCGCCTGCCACGCGCGTAGCCGCGGAGCAAATCTGGTTGCACTGGTTCATGATGATTCTCTGCCTGGTCATCTTTCTAGCCGTTTTTGGTGTGATGTTTTACTCAATCTGGAAGCACCGCAAGTCGGTCGGCCACAAGGCAGCCAACTTTCACGAGTCCACCACCGTCGAGATTGCCTGGACCGTCATTCCTTTCCTGATCGTCATCGGCATGGCGCTGCCAGCCACCAAACTGCTGGTCGCCTCGAAGGACACTACCAACGCTGACCTGACCATCAAGGCCACCGGTGCGCAGTGGAAGTGGGGTTACGACTACATCAAAGGTGAGGGCGAAGGCATTGGTTTTGTGTCGACGCTCGACTCCAGTCACCGGGAGATGTCCAATAATGGCGGCCCCAAGCCGGGTCAGGTGGTAGACAATTACCTGCTCAAGGTCGACAACCCATTGGTTGTCCCTGTGAACCAGAAAATTCGTATCATTACGACGGCCAATGACGTTATCCACGCTTTCGCTGTTCCGGCCTTTGGCATCAAGCAAGATGCTATTCCCGGCTTTGTGCGTGACACCTGGTTTCGGGCCGAGAAAACCGGCGACTTCTACGGTCAGTGCCAGGAGTTGTGCGGCAAGGAGCACGCTTACATGCCGATCCATGTGAAAGTAGTGACAGCAGAGCAGTACAGCCAGTGGGCCAGCACCAAGCTCAAGGAGGCGGCTGCCAAGGCTGACGATCCTGCCAAGGTCTGGAGCCAGACCGACTTGATCGCCCGTGGTGAAAAAGTTTATGCTGCCAATTGCGCGGCCTGTCACCAGGCTAGCGGCAAGGGTGCCGGACCGATCAAGGCTCTGGATGGCTCGGCCATCGTGCAGGACGCTGACCACCTCAAGCAAGTCGGCATTCTGCTCAATGGTGCGGCTAATGGTGCTATGCCAGCTTGGACCAAACTGAGCGATACCGAGATTGCTGCTGTGATTACCTACACCAAGAACAACTGGTCAAACAAGACGGGGCAGACGGTTCAGCCTGCGCAAGTTCTGGCGGCCCGCAAGTAAGCACCAACCGACGTTTTTTATTCGTATTCGCTCGATTGGCCGAGAAGCCAGGTCCATTGAGCCAGAGATAAGCCACCAAAGGAAGCAAGATGAGTGCAGTTTTAGACCATCACGATCACGCGCATGACCATGATCACCACGGAGCCCCCACGGGCTGGCGGCGCTGGGTGTTTGCGACCAACCACAAGGACATTGGTACCTTGTACCTTCTGTTCAGTTTCGCCATGTTGATGATCGGTGGCGTGTTGGCTTTGGGAATCCGGGCAGAGTTGTATCAGCCGGGCTTGCAGTTGGTCAATCCGGAGCTCTTTAATCAGCTGACCACAATGCACGGGCTGATCATGGTGTTTGGCGCCATCATGCCGGCCTTTGTGGGCTTTGCAAATTGGATGATTCCCTTGCAAATTGGCGCTTCCGACATGGCATTTGCCCGAATGAACAACTTCAGCTTCTGGCTGATGATTCCGGCTGCGCTGATGTTGTCCGGCTCATTCTTCATGCCCGGCGGTGCCCCCGCAGCTGGCTGGACGCTCTATGCGCCGCTGACGCTGCA
>CAIMVC010000215.1 GCA_903844825.1 uncultured Burkholderiales bacterium
CGCAGGGGGCTCAGGCATGCGCCTGCCCTTTGGTTTTGTCTGGATGCTGGCGCTGGTCGGGCTGGCGGTGGCGCTGGGCGCCTACCCCGTCATCCGGCGTCTGACGCTGCGCCTGGAGTCGCTGCAAACAGGCGTCGAGCGCTGGGGCAGCGGCGACTTGAGCGCCCGCATGGCGGTGCAGGGCAGCGACGAAATTGCGTTCCTGGCCGAGCGCTTTAACCATGCGGCCGAGCGCATTGAAAACCTGATGCAAACGCAGCAAGGCTTGCTGCAGTCGCACAAATCGCTGCTGGCCAACGCCTCGCACGAGCTGCGCTCGCCGCTGGCACGCATTCGCATGAGCCTGGAGCTGATGAGCCCGCAGGGCGCCGAGCAACAGGGCGAAATCAGCCGCAGCATCAATGAGCTGGACCAACTCATTGACGAGATTTTGCTGGCCAGTCGGCTCGATGCCCGGCAGGCTGATGCCGAACCGCTGGAACTGCTGGACCTGACTGGCCTGGCCGCTGAAGAGTGCGCGCGGGTGCAAGCCGAACTCCAGGCCGAGCTGACGCCCGCTCCCGGCCAGCAGGCCAGCGCAGACGCCACCCAGGGCCTGATGCTGCGCGGCTCGCCGCGACTGCTGCGCCGCCTGCTGCGCAACCTGCTGGAAAACGCCAGACGCTACGGCGCCGGCCAGATCACAGTGCAACTGTCCCGGCAAACCGGTGCGACCGGGCCAGTCGCCGTGATCCGCGTCAGCGACAACGGCCCGGGCGTGCCGCCCGATCAGCGCGAACGCATTTTTGAGCCCTTTTACCGCCTGCCCGGCGCCAGCGAGCGCGAGGGCGGCGTGGGTCTGGGTCTGGCGCTGGTCAGGTCCATCGCACAGCGCCATGGCGGCAGCGTGCGCTGCGAAGAGCGCCTGGGTGGCGGCGCTTCGTTTGTGGTGGAGCTGCCCGCCGACGCACGCTGACCCGGCCCGGGCGGCGTGCCTCAAGGCTCGGGCTGCGTCGGCTGTTGCGAGGCCTGTATTGCGGGCTGTACCCCGGTATGTAGCACGGCCTGTAATACGCCTTGCAACTGCGCCAGCACCCGCGCCGGCGTCACGTCGTTCAGGCAGCGCGTGTGACCCAGCGGGCATTCGCGTTCAAAACACGGGGCGCAGTCCAGCGGCGGTTGGTACCCGGGGTCGTTCTTGAGCCAGACCACGCGGGCACGGGCATTGAGCGGCGGCGTGTGCGAGGGACTGGACGAGCCAAACACCGCCACCTGTGGCACGCCAAAGGCCGCTGCCACATGCATCAGGCCCGAGTCGTTGCTGACCACGGCACGCGCGCCAGCAATCAAGGCCAGCGCTTCGGGCAGGCTGGTCTTGCCGGCCAGATTGATGCAGTGCCCAGGGCGGGCGGCAGCAGTAATCTCATCGCACAGCGCCGCTTCCTTGCCGGAGCCCAAGAGCAGCGCAGGCGCGTCGAGCTGGTCGGCCAGACGCGCAAAGTGCGCAGCCGGCCAGCGTTTGGCCGGACCGAATTCGGCACCGGGCGCAAACACATAAAAACCGCCAGCGGCCGGCAAAAGATGCGCGACGCCGGCCAGCGCCGCCTGCAGCTGATCAGGGCCGATCTGCAAGCGGGGTTGGTCGCTAGCGAAGTCCGCATCGCCACTGAGCGCCGAATAAAAAGCCACCATGGGCGGTCGCTGGCCTTTGGGCGGGTTCTTCAGACGGTGGGTCAGAAAGCCCAGACGCACCTCGCCGAGGTAGCCGATCCGGCGCGGGATGCCGGCGAGCACCGGCAGCAGGGCGCTTTTGAGGGAGTTCGGCAGCACGTAGGCCACGTCAAAACGCCCTTCGATGCGCTTGGCCAGCGCGCGGCGTTCACGAAACTGCAGACCGCCGTGGGCAAACGGAAAGTCGATGACCTCGGCCACCTGCGGCATGGCGCGGTACACCGGCGCCACCCAGGGCAGCGCGCCGACGGTGAGCGCTTCGCCGCGCGCATGAAGGCGCCGCAGCAGCGGCTCGGTCATGACCGCGTCGCCTATCCACTGCGGCGCAATGATCAGGCTGCGCGTGCGCGGCTGGGCGCCGGCAGGCCGGCCTTCAGTGATGGGCGCTGAAATGCTCGCCGTCCTTGAGCTTGTACAGCGTGCTGCAGTAAGGGCATTTGGCCTGACCGGTTTCGGCCACGCTGAGGTAGACGCGGGGGTGGCTGCTCCACAAGGCCATGTCGGGGTTGGGGCAGAACACCCCGCCCTGGGCGTTGAGTTGGCTGGCCAGCAGTTCGACCGCGGCCCGGCTATCGGTTTTGCTCATCTTGTTGACCTCTTCGCTTGCGCTGCGGGCGCTCAAACCAGGGCCAGCCAGCCGGCGTATTTCGGGTTGCGGCCATTGACGATGTCAAAGAAGGCGCTCTGGATTTTCTCGGTGATCGGGCCACGCGAGCCGCTGCCGATTTCGATGCGATCAAGCTCACGAATCGGCGTGACTTCGGCGGCCGTGCCGGTGAAGAAGGCTTCTTCGGAAATATAGACCTCATCGCGGGTGATGCGCTTTTGCACCACCTCGAGCCCCAGGTCCTTGCAGATGTGCAAGATGGTGTTGCGCGTGATGCCATTGAGCGCGCCGGCCGACAGGTCGGGGGTGTAGACCACGCCGCCCTTGACCACAAAAATGTTTTCACCAGCGCCTTCGCTGACGAAGCCCGAGGCGTCGAGCAGCAGTGCCTCGTCGTAACCGTCGTCCAGCGCTTCCATATTGGCCAGGATGGAGTTGGTGTAGTTGCTCACGGCCTTGGC
>CAIMVC010000216.1 GCA_903844825.1 uncultured Burkholderiales bacterium
AGTACACAGTGCTGGTTCCCAACGTACGTGGCGCAGAAAGGGCAATGGAATCCAGACCTGACGAATTCAATCTGGTGATGTCCACGTCAGAAACACACAACCTTGCGAATCTACGCATGCCGCGCGAAAGTAGTTTCGCAGCGCTCAGGGCTGTCGTTGCACTGGCATCCGGAAAGTTTCCGGTCAACGTCTCACTTTCGGCCTGCTTTGGTTGCCCCATGGAAGGGGTGGTTCCCCTGGAAGAGGTGATTTCATGGGCCGACCGGTTTGCCGACCTGGGTGTGCGAGGTCTGACGATCTGCGATACCACGGGCATGGCCCACCCTTCGCAAGTAAGCCATCTGTGTGACGTATTGCGAACCCGCTTCCCCGGCCTGCAGTTGACCCTGCATTTTCATAACACGCGTGGCATGGGGCTAGCCAATGTGCTTGCGGCAGCACAGCAGGGAATTGATCGCTTTGACGGTTCATTGGGTGGCCTCGGCGGTTGTCCCTATGCACCGGGAGCCAGCGGAAACATCTGTAGTGAAGACGCCATTCACATGCTACAGGCAGAAGGCTATGACACAGGCGTGAACCTGGAGAGCTTGCTGCCTACTGCGCGCGCGCTGCCTACGATTTTGGGACACGACGTACCAGGGCAGGTGGCCAAGGCCGGTCGCATTCAGGATCTTCACCCTGAACCGTCTTTTCTAGTTGACGTAAGGGGCAAATTCGCATGATCGATCACTTGGATCACCTGGTCCTCACCACATCAAACCCACAGTCCTGTATCGACTTCTACACCCGTGTGCTCGGGATGCAGTTGGAGTCATTTGTGGGCGGCACGCCACCCGTGACTCGCCAGGCCTTCAAGTTTGGCAACCAGAAGATTAACCTGCATGTGAAAGGCGCTGAATTCGAGCCCAAGGCGCATCTTCCCGTACCGGGGGCGCTGGATCTTTGCTTCATCGCAAGCATTCCGCTGGAACAGGTGATCGAGCGTCTGAAGGGTGAGCGTTGGCCTGTTGTCGAAGGCCCGGTCATGCGTACCGGAGCGACGCAGAAGATTCGTTCGGTGTATGTGCGCGACCCGGACCTGAACCTGATCGAAATCTCTGAACTGGCCTGACGTCATGAGCAACCGCCCATTCATTGCATTCGCTTGCGCGCACATGACGGACGAACGTCTGTACGCCCAACCTGCCGCAGTCACCGGTCTATTGACCGACTGGTTTCCATCCAGTGATGTAGCCCACGTTTGAAACGACCTCTTTACAAAACCACATACCAGGAGACAAACATGAAACGACGCACTCTTACTTCCCTTAGCGTGGCCACAATTTTATTGGCTGCTTCGGGCCTGTCTTTTGCACAGGGAAAATTCCCCGAAAAGACGATTACGCTGGTTGTTCCCAGCGCACCAGGCGGCACGACCGACTTTGTTGCCAGACTCGTCTCCGAGCAGCTTTCCCAAGCGCTCGGGCAGTCTGTGATCGTTGATAACAAGGCAGGGGCAGCTGGGAACATTGGCAATCAGGCAGCGGCGCGGGCCAAGCCAGATGGCCACACCCTCCTCGTGGCTTACAGCGGGTACCAAGTCGGCAATCCCCACCTCTTCAAGAAGGCTGGCTGGGACCCGATCAAGGACTTTGAGCCGGTGGCGATGATGGCGCGTGCGCCACAGCTGGTCGTGATTCGCAACGGCCTGCCATTCAAGACAATGCAGGAGATGGTGACTTACGCCAAGGCCAATCCGGGGAAACTGAACTTCGCCTCCTCAGGTGCGGGATCCATTCAGCACATCGCCGGCGAGATGTTGCAGCAACAGACCGGTGCCTCACTGACACATGTTCCCTACAAGGGAGCAGGCCCGGCGGTCTTGGACTTACTGGGAGGTAATGTTGATATCTTCATCACGACACCTGCCTCTGTAGTGGCACAGGTGAAGGCGGACAAGCTCAAGGCGCTGGGAGTCACAGGCAGCGCACGGCTTTCTTCCCTGCCCGATGTGCCCACGGTGACAGAAGCAGGCTTCCCGCAATTCAAACTGGACTCCTGGTTTGCGCTTTACGCCCCCGCCGGAACACCTGCCGACATCGTTCAGACCTTGAACAAAGCGATCGGAAAAATTCTCTCGCAACCCGAGGTGCAGAGGAAGGCAATTGAGTCTGGCACAACCGTCGAGTTGATGACTCCCTCGCAACTGGGGGCCTATACCAAGAGCGAACTCGACTTCTGGGGAAAGGTCATCAAGGCAGCCAATGTAACGCTTGACTGACCCTATTCACAGATCAGCAGTTGCCGCGCCGACTCATGGAACTGGCTACGCCGTAATCCTTGGGCAAGCCCCGGTAGTCTTTGCTGGCGTACTGACTACCGCGGTCGCTGTGGAACACCAGTCCGGCCTGCTTGCCAGGATGCCGCTTGAACCAGGCCATGCGCAGTGCATCGATGACGATGTCGCGCGTCATGCCGTGCCGCAATGAGCAGCCCAGCACCTGCCGACTGAACAGGTCAATCACCACGGTGGCGGACGACAATTATCTAGAGCGCTCCGCTTGGCATGTATGTTGTCGATCGACATGGCATGCCTCGCACACGAAATTTCTGACAGTCTGAGCTCCGGGTGTTTCGACTTAGGCAAGGAAGGCTTTGAACATTGGCAATTCCTGAATCTGGAATTGCCCACCAGAATTCAAGCTTATGTTGCTACCTTGCATTGAGTCATGATCGAAACGTCAGCTCCTATCCCAGCTCCTCGCACTATCAAACCCCTTCAGGGCCTGCTGGTTGTGGCCATGGAACAGGCAGTGGCAGCACCTTACTGTTCGAGTCGACTCGCGGATGCAGGGGCGCGCGTTATCAAAATTGAACGGACCGAGGGCGACTTTGCGCGTGGCTACGACCGACATGTTCAAGGTGAGTCCTCCTATTTCGTCTGGATCAACCGGGGCAAAGAGTCCATCGCTTTGGATCTCAAGGATGCAAAGGATCTGGATATCTTGAAAAGCATGATTGCCAGTGCAGATGTGTTTTTACAAAACCTGGCGCCAGGCGCTGCGGCCCGGCTTGGTCTGTGTTCTATGGCCTTACGTGAACATCATCCTCGACTGATTACCTGTGATATCAGTGGCTATGGCGAGCACGGTAGCTACCAGGGTATGAAGGCGTATGACTTGTTGGTTCAGGCTGAGTCGGGTCTGATTGCCGTCAGTGGTGCGCCCGGTGAGTTGGGGCGTATTGGTGTGTCTTTGTGTGATATTTCGGCCGGCATGAATGCGCTGATAGGTATTCAGCAAGCCTTGATGCAACGGCATCTGACCGGACGAGGCAGCGGAGTGCACGTGTCGCTTTTTGATTCAGCAGCGGAGTTGATGAGTGTGCCTTACCTCCAGGGGCGCTACGGCGGGCGGGCACCTGAGCGGGTGGGGTTGAAACATCCTTCCATCACACCCTATGGCGTATTTGTTTGCGCCGATGGCCGGGAACTTGTGATGTCGATCCAGAACGAGCGGGAATGGCAAGCCTTTTGCCAAATCGTGCTGCAGCGCCCTGATTTGCTACAGGATCCGCGTTGCATCCATAACGATGCTCGTTGTGAAAATCGCGCGTTCGTCGATGGTTTGGTTGCCGACGTATTTGCCGAACTTGAAAGTTCGGAGGCCATCCACCGTTTGACTTTGGCGCAAACAGCGTATGGCAATGTGAATTCTGTAGAGGATTTGATTTCGCATCCGCAATTGAGGACCCGAGATATGCCCGTAGCGGGGCATACGGTGAAGGTGCCGGCCTTGCCCTGGCAAGTTGAATGGGAGGATGAGTCGTTTCCCCCTGCACCGGGTATCGATGCGCAAGGCAAAAAAATACGCATGGAATTTGCCGTTTCAGCCCCGCAACCTGTTTCTAAAACTCACTGAAGGAAATGGAGAATATGACAAAACCTGTCACTTATGTAAAGCGCTTGGGCATATTGAGATGCAAGGATGGCATGGGTCACGATGATTTCAAAGAGCACTGGCTCAAGCGGCACGCGGCGCTGTGCGTCAAGTTGCCGGGGCTTCGCCGCTACTCAGTCAATTTGGTGGATCGCGCTCGGTTTCCCCATTTTGATTACGACGGATTTTCTGAATTGTGGTTCGACTCAGAGGCTGACTTGACCCATGCGTTAGCCAGTCCTGAGGGCAAGACCTTGCTCGCAGATTTACCGAACTTTGCCAAGGACGTCTCACCCATCATTTCCGTCGAGCACCAGATGCTCTGGCCGTAGAGGAGATTTAATGTCTGTTTTGAAAAACAAAATTGCCATCGTCACGGGCGCTGGCGCTGGTTTTGGCGAGGGCATTGCACGCTTGTTTGCCAAAGAAGGTGCTCGTGTGCTGATCGCTGACTTGGATGCTGAACGCGCCCATTCCGTGGCGGCTAGCATAGGTTCCGCTGCCTTCGCAATTCAATGCGATGTGTCGATTGGACTCGACGTGCAAAAGGCCGTGGATGCCTGTGTGAAATACCTGGGTGTGCCACAGATTGTGGTCAACAACGCAGGGACAACGCATCGTAACCAGCCTATGCTGGACGTGGACGAAGCCACATTTGATCGGGTATTCAATGTCAACGTCAAGTCCATCTTTCATATGGCAAAAGCAGTCGTTCCTTTGATGCGACAACAAGGGCATGGGTCGATCATCAATATCGGCTCCACTGCCGGTTTGAGGCCTCGTCCCGGCCTGACTTGGTACAACGCCTCCAAAGGCGCTGTGAATCTGATGTCCAAATCAATGGCAGCAGAGCTGGGGCCGGACGGGATCCGTGTCAATGCCATCTGTCCTGTGATGGGTGCTACCGGTTTGATCGAGCAGTTTTTAGGCACGGCCGACACGCCAGAGGCGCGTGCCCGAATCACTGCTGGAATTCCGCTGGGACGTATGTCCACGCCTGAAGATGTGGCCCAGGCGGCCTTGTATTTGGCCAGCGATGCCTCAGCCTTTATTACAGGCGTGGAACTTCCAGTCGACGGCGGTCGCACGATCTGACAAGCAAACAGGTGTCTCCGATGTCGGCTCAAGTGCAGCAGGCGCTTTTCGGGTGCAACGAGACTCGGGTGCCTTGCCAGATTTTGCAAGCGGGTCCCGTTTCTCTGTGCCACCAAGGTGCACGTTTCGGGCCGATCAGTGTGAATGGCCATGAGGTATGGCATGGCGTTGAATTCTTGCTGCGCGATGTCGGGTGGGGCACCCCAGCGACGGAAGTGGACGCCGAGCTTCTGCACAAGGACGCGCAGGGGTTTGATCTGCAATTAACAGCACACATCCCCTGTTCGCCTGAGGACGTCGCAGGGATCTGGAATCCCCAGGCTTGCCTGTCTATCGTCATGCGTGTGCGGGGTGATGTGCAGGGGGTATTGCATTTTTCAGTGCAGGCGACGCCAACCCATGACATTCAGGTCAATCGATGTGGGTGGGTTTTGATTCATCCGCTGTCTGCAGCAGGCTGTGCGGTGAAAGTTAGCCATGTCGATGGCCGAACATCACATTCCCAATTTCCTCAAGAGGTGCCGGCATGGCCGCCTTTTACCAACGTGAAGGGCATTTGTCACGAATATGCCCCGGGCTGCTGGGCGCAGGCCGAACTGCCGGGTGAAGACTATGAGTTGGAGGACCAGCGAAACAACGCGGACGCGTCATTCAAAACTTACAGCCGATCCAACTGGATGCCCCGACCCTATGTCTTGCGCCAGAATCAATCCTGGCGCCGCGAACTGCATCTGCGCGTTGTTGATTTTGCATTAGCCATGCCTCGGCAGCCGACGTTCATTGGCCCGGAGGACCCTGGCTCAGGGCTGTCGGTGCCAGGCGGCGCTGGGCTAATGCGGCTGGGTTTGGCTATCTCATTGCCTGGAAATCAACAGGCAGAGCAGCACTTGTTGAAAAATTTGGAGCAATGGCAGCCCGATTTTTTACACCTCACGCTCTGGCCATCAATGCCAAGGGATGCGGTGGATTGGTCTCAGGTGCGCTTGTTGCTGGATGTGGCCAAAGCCAAGCTGAGGATAGATATTTGTCCCCGCGACAACCCTCATCACGAATGGTGTGCAGAAGATGAGTCCGCTGCTCAGCAATTGGCCGAGTCGATGCGCCAGTCGGGTATCGCGCCCTCTGCTGTTGCCGCATTGCCCTGTGGAGACCGTGCTGCGCAATTTCTGCGTTCCTTGTTTCCAACAGCCGCTATCGGCGGAGGCACGCCCCATTTTTTTGCACAATTGAATCGACTGGATAGAAGCGGCGGCGAAGACTTCATGGCGTTCACGGTCTGTCCAATTGTGCATAGCGCCGAGGACGCATCTGTGATGCAAGGGCTGCAAAGTTTGCCCTCGATGCTGGCAACTGCGCGGAGCAGACACCCCGGGCGTGAGTGGCATCTTGGCCCGAGTTGGCTGGGGGCGCGGGCAAGCCCCCTGGGCAGGCAACCGGTCAGTGATGGGTGTCAACGAGTTCCTTTGGCAGCTGTGGATCCGCGCAGCCATGGCTTGTTTGGTGCAGCTTGGCTGCTCGGTCACATGGCTGGCGCGGCACAAGCAGGGGTGAATGCATTGACGCTGCCAGCTTTGGCAGGCGATCAGGCCTCAGACAGGCACGGGGGTCGTGCGCGAGTGGCCTCACCCACCGAGGCGATGCTTGAGGTTTGTATGCAATGGCAGGGCCTTCAGGCGATTGAATTGCAGCCGATCTCAACCAGGCTTGCGCCACTATTTAATTGGCCATTGGCGGCGGTCATGGGCGTTGGGCCTGCCGGGCGGGAAATTTTGGTAGCCAACCTCACAGAGCAATCTCAGCCACTCGACTGGCACCATGCAGGCCAATGGGCTAGTATGGATGCGCAGAGCTGGTCGCGCTATGAAGCATCACCTGATCGGAGCCCTTGGGACGACAGGGGTGTTTGCCCTCCGCAACTCGTGTTGAACCCTTATGCCGTGGCTAGGATAGATCTGCCCCGTTAGAAAAAAGACTCGCTATGCTGCCTGATATTGACACCCTGGCTTTGTTCGTACGTGCTGCCGAATTACGCAGCCTGACCAAGGCGGCAGAAGCCTCCCACATGGGCCTGGCGGCTGCCAGCAGGCGCATGGCCTTGTTGGAGCACCGTTTCCGCACCACCTTGCTGGAGCGATCTTCGCGTGGCGTGGATTTGACCCCAGCCGGTATGGCCTTGCTACCGCGTGCCAGGGCGCTGCTCGTTGAGCTAAATTTGATGCAAGCAGAAATGAGCGATCATGCCAATGGCCGCAAAGGCGCTTTGCGGATACTCGCCAACACATCGGTCATCACGGACACTTTGCCCAATGACTTGGCCGCATTTGCGCATCACAACCCAGATGTCAAAGTCATCGTTCAAGAACGTTGGAGCGTGGAGATTGTCCGTGAACTTCAAGCCGCCGAGGCCGATGTCGGCATTGTGGTCGAGGGCACATCGGTAGAGGGTTTGCTGACACGCCCCTATTGTCAAGACAGACTGGCAGTGGTGATGCCTCTTGACCATCCCTTAGCTGCCTTTGAGATGCTGAAATTCAGTGATGTGTTGGACGATGAGTTGATCACGCTGGAAGGCGGGTCTTCCATGACGAAATTACTTGCGGCTCAGGCGGTTATTGCCCAAAGAACATTGCAGTTGCGTGTGCAGGTACGCAGCTTCGAAGCTGTGTGTCACATGGTCGAGGCCGGCCTGGGGCTGGGACTCTTACCCGAGCAAGCTGCACGCGTTCTGGCCAAAGGACTTGATTTGGCGGTGCGGCCTTTCAGTGACCCTTGGGCGGTGCGGCGCATGATGCTGTGCACACGCAAAGACGGAGCCAGTTTGCTGTCCGTGAGCAAACTGATTGAATTTTTATGCCATCGTGGCCATTTGCCCGAAGAAAACGAACTTCACCAAGGAAGTGAATCATGAGCCTACAACCCATGGAAGGCATGCTGGTGGTGTCACTGGAGCATGCCGTGGCTGCACCGTATTGTTCAAGTCGACTGGCGCAGGCTGGTGCGCGCGTCATCAAGGTCGAGCGTCCTGAAGGTGATTTTGCTCGCGACTATGACCGCGAGGTGTATGGTGAGTCTTCCTATTTCATCTGGGTCAATCAAGGCAAGGAGTCGGTGGCGCTGGACTTGCGACAGTCGTCCGACATGGCGCAAATGATGGCCTTGCTCGCGCAGGCCGATGTATTCATACAAAATCTGGCACCCGGCGCGGCCAAACGTCTGGGTCTGGGTTCGGATACTTTGCGCGCTGCCTTGCCGCGTCTGATTACCTGTGACATCAGCGGATATGGTGAGAGTGGACCCATGAACGATCTCAAGGCCTACGATCTGTTGGTGCAAGCCGAGAGCGGCCTGGTGTCGGTCAATGGCGCGCCGGGTCCCTGGGGGCGCATTGGGGTGTCGATTTGTGACATCACGGCGGGCATGAATGCGGCACAAGGCATTTTGGAGGCACTGCTGTTGCGCGAGCGCAGCGGCCAGGGCAGTGCCTTGCATGTGTCGCTGTTTGATGCCGCGGCTGAACTCATGGCTGTGCCGTATTTGCAGGCCCGCTATGGCCGTTCTGCTCCCGAGCGCGGCGGTCTCAAGCACCCCAGCATCGCCGCCTATGGTGCGTTCACTTGCAGTGATGGCCGCGAATTGGTGCTGGCCGTTCAAAACGACCGAGAGTGGCAGGCTTTTTGTCAACATGTGCTGCAACAACTTGAGTTGATAACGGATGTCCGTTTTGCCACCAGCGCTTCACGCGGTATGCACCTCAATCTGATTGAGGACATGATTCAGGCGGTGATCGGCGCGCTGACCTGGGGCGAGGTGACTGACCGTTTGACAGAAGCGCAGACTCCGTTTGGAACCATCAATTCTGTCTTGGATTTGATCCATCATCCGCAATTACGTACGCATCAGGTCATGGTGCGTGGTCGACCTGTGGAGATGCCTGCTCCCGCATGCCAGGCGCCTTGGCATGACTTTAGCCTGATGGGCAGTGCGCCCGCAGTGGATGAACACGGTCAGCTGGTCAAGCCAATCCAAGAAGGTGCCCACATGCCATGACAACATGTGGGCAGGAGGTGTCAGTCCTGGTGGGCTGAGCAATCGCTGGATGACCCGCGCTTGAAGGGGCGCGCTCAGTGGGGCGTGAATCCGTCGATCACCACCATGCGTGACTTTGCTGATAACTGGCGCAGTCGCCTGGCAGGCGCATATTCGGGGGAGTTCAGCCAGGCTTGGGCATGATCTCGATCCGGGAATTCGAGAATGACCAGTCGACGGGGTTGCCAGTCGCCCTCTAACGAGTTGACCTCTCCACCGCGAGCCAGGAATCTACCGCCATAGGCCGCCACCGTGGCGGGAGACAGCTGTTTATATTCCTCGAAGCGATGGGGGTCCGTGATCTCCATGTCGTTGATGATGTAAGCCGGCACGGATGTTCCGATGCGATTTATTTGGTCGCAGGCTGCTGACGGATTTCAATTCCCAGTGCCTTTTCCTTGAGGAACATCAGGGCAGCAGTGTCCCGATCGCCCAGCCCAATGGCCATGGCGCGTTCCATCGTTGCTTGTGCGCCTCGTCCCACACTCGCCTCGAAACCCATCTGATCCGCAGCTTCACAGGCCAGACGCACATCTTTGCAAGCCAGTCGGATGGCAAACCCGGGGCTGTCATCACCCAAGAACGCTTTTTTCGGCATCGCCACCGCGAGTTGTTGGTTCCAGGCCATGGTGGTGCGCATGACTTCCTGCATCAACTCCAGGGTCAAGCCATTTTTGGCGCCGATCGCTAAAGCCTCGGTGTTGGCAATCATGATGGTAGTGGCCAGCAGGTTGTTGGTCATTTTCATGGCGTGGCCGGTACCCGGTCCACCACAGTAATAGGTGTCTGTGCCCATGCAATTCAAAACCGGTGTCGCCCGTTCTATGGCCTCGCGGTTGCCGCCGACCATCAGGGTCAATGTGCCTGTGGCGGCATGTTCGCTGGTTTTTCCCACCGGCGAATCCACCAACTCCATGCCACGTAGGCGAAGCGCATCACCGACACGCCGTGAAGTGTTGGGATCAATAGTGCTCATCTCGATCACAATGCCGCCTGCGCGCAGACCCTCGGCCAAACCGTCAGGTCCCAGTACCACTTGCTCTACATGTTGTGGCTCGGGCAACATGGTCACGACGATGTCGCTGGCTGCTCCAACTTCGCGTGCTGAGGCCGCTTCCTTGGCGCCCGCTTGTACAAGGCGTGTCACGGCCTCAGTGCTTTTGTCATAAACGGTCAGCTCATGACCGCCCTTCAAAATGTTCAAGGCCATCGGCGCCCCCATGACGCCCAACCCTACAAATCCGACTTTCATAAATAGACTCCAGTTTCAGTTTTTGTGATTTAGTTTTGATTGGTCCATTTGTCCATTTCCCACACAGGACGTCCGCGTAAATCGGCAACATCGGTGCGTGTGAATTCAGACGCATTGGGCTTTGAGCCTGTACGCTCGTAGGCCTGGCGGATCAAGGGTGCCGTTCTAGAGAAGGCATCTTTGATTTGTGACCACTGCAGGGGCTTTTCAATGACTTTGTTGCCAGCCATGAACTTGGAGGTTTCCAAAATGGCTCGCGCATCATTTTCGGTAGGCCAGGACCAGCCTCGAGAGAACAGGACATCGTCTTTCACGACCTTGGCGCCTTGCGTAGCGTCGAGCTTCCAGTATTCTTTGACCAGCTGCGAGACGGCGCCAGCATCCATGGCGGTCAAAGCTGCAACAGCTTCTTGTTGTGCAATCAAAAATGCGACGACGACTTGGGGATGCTGTTCAATCAGGCCATTGCGGCCGATCCAGAAAGAGCGGTGCAGATAGTAGCCATCGGGATAAAAGGGTGACTTCTTCACGCTCGCCAGCATGTGCCCTGCACCTTTGCCGGCTGGGCCTTCGTAGTACTCTTCGGTGAAGCCAAATGAATTGGCAATGGCCACCGTGCCTGAAGCCTGTGCAGCCAGATAGGCCGGATAGATGGTGCAAGTAGCATCCACGCCCGTGGGCACTGAAGCCGCCTGGGCATGCGTGGGCATATTTACGAACTTGATGCCAGTTTCCTTGATGTCTTTGACTCCCAGTTCAAACATCAGCATTTGAAATAACGCACTTTGCGGGTCGCCGCCCAGCGAAACGCCAACTGTTTTGCCCCTGAGGTCCTGTAAGTTGCGAATTGGGGAACCCTTGCGTGTGGTGATCAGAAAACGCAAGTGACCCTCACCCACGCACAAGAGGCTGATGGGCAGTCCAGTTGATATACCGCGGGTAATCGGGGTATTGCCCCACATGCCGATATCCAGATTATTGCCAACCATGGCTTCCACCATCGGCAATGCTGTGGGGTATTCGCGCCAGTCGATCGTCAGGTCATAGCCCAATTCAGCGGCGCGTTTTTCCAACAGCTTGTTGTTGAGCATGTATTGGCTCATCGGCGAATTGCCTGCAGCCCATGGGATGCGACCGATAGAAATTTTCAGAGCCTTGCGGGCAGCCTGCGCTTTCACAAAGCCGGGAGCAGCTGCAATACCGACGGCAGCAGCAGTGCCCAGAATCAGGTGTCGACGTGAGGTGGGAAGTAAAGGTGCTTTCATGAATGTCTCCTAGGTGTTGAAATAAAAAAAGGACCACTCAGTGGGTGGTTTCGTGTGATGCAGGTTCTAAAGAAGAGCCTCCGCCTATTGCGCGATAGGCCTCGTCTCGGATCAGGGACCAGATGTGCTCGACAAGCAACCCAAATTTGGGGTTTGTGCGTGCAATTCCAGCGCGTGGGCGAGGTATGTCGATCGTGACCACTTCGCGAATGCGGCCCGGATGGGTGCTCATCACGACCACGCGGTCTGCCAGCAGCACAGCCTCCTCGATGTCATGCGTGATGAAGATGGCCGTCTTGCGCTCAGACGCTGGTGAGGTCTCGCCCCATATACGCAGTAGTTCTGCTTGCAAAATGAGGCGGGTTTGCGCATCCAGTGCGCCCAGAGGCTCGTCCAGGAGCAAGATGTCGGGGCCGTTGGCCAGCAAGCGTGCCAATGCGACCCGTTGTCGCATGCCGCCAGACAACTGGTGGGGGTATTTATGTTCAGACCCACGCAGGCCCACCAGATCGATGAAATGAGCGACGCGTTCTTGACGCTGCTTTGCGCTGAGATGCTCCCCCGGTGTGCCATGCCGCAGGCCAAAGCCCACGTTTTCCTCTGCGGTCTGCCAGGGCATCAGGGCATAGTCCTGAAACATCACCCCACGATCTGCGCCCGGCCCGGTGATGCCTTGACCATCCTTCTCTATTCGACCGCTGCTGGGGTGGTCCAGGCCAGCAATCATGTTCAGCACGGTGGATTTTCCGCAACCTGAAGGACCAACGATGCAAATGAATTCTCCCGTCTGGATGTCCAGATTCATTTCGGCCACGGCCAGTGTGGTTGTACCCGTTCTGGGACCAAAGAAGCTTTTGGTTACGCCTTTCAAGCTCAGTTTGTTGGCGTTGATGCTGGTATTCATATTTCTTGTCTCCAGGGGATCAGACGTTTTTCAAGTACTCTGAAAATTTGATCGATACAAAGTGCGACCAGTCCAACGATGGTCATGCAAACCACAATCGCATTCAGATCGATGTTGTAAGCGTAGAACACAAACATCATTTGGCCAATGCCACCGGAGCCTCCGCCACCAGACTTGGCACCGACAGCAAGTTCGGCAGCGATGATGGCCGTCCAGGCCACGCCCATGGCCAGCCGTGTGCCAAGCAAAATCGAGGGAAGGGCGCCGGGCAGGACAACCCGGGTCAGAATGGTCCATCGGGGGATACCCATGGTCCTGGCTGCCAGAATCAGTTTGCGATCGACATGGCTAACACCATGCACAGTGTTGACTAGCACCGGAAAGAAGGAGGCATAAGCCACAATGGCCAAAGCCGTGGGCGTACCCGTGCCCAGCCACAAAATGGCGATGGGCAAAATGGCCATCGGGGCAATGGGTCTGAAGCTCTCGATGATCGGGTCCAGGTTTTCCCGCACGGCCCGACTCGAGCCCATCACCAAGCCCAAGGCAACGCCCAAAATCGAAGCCATGGCAAAACCCGTCAGAACCCGGCCCAGGCTTTGTACCGTTGCAGAAATCAGGGAGCCTTTGCTCAGCAATTCGCCCAGGGTTTGCACGACTTTGACGGGCGAAGGTGCTGGGCTGCCTGCAGGTAAGTTCAAGGCCCATAGTTGCCAGACCAGGACCAGCAATACTGGTAATGTCAGGTTGCGCACAATGACCCCGGTGCGACTTTCGTGGATGCTCTGTTTCATGGCAGGATGCCTGAACCTTCGGTCCAGGGTGTCATTTTTTTCTGTAGAGCCCTCAGCCCCAAATCGCACAGATAGCCGACCACGCCAATGGCCAGGATGAAGGCAAAGACTTTGGGCGTCATCAACAGTTGCCGGTACCACTCAATCGCAAAACCTAGACCACTGGGTGCACCAATCAGTTCGGCTGCAACGATAGCCGCCCAACTGGCAGCGAACGCCAGCCGTATGCCAACCATGATGGTGGGCAGAGCTGATGGCACGAGCACATGCAGCAGCAAAGGTAGGGGTCGCACGCCCATGGTTCTGGCGGCTGAAAGCAAGCGTGGATCGGTTTGTCGCACGCCGGCCACCGTGTTCAGCAAGATGGGGAAAAAGCCGACATAAAACATGATGAACACCGGCAAGGTGTCGCCAACACCGAAGATGAAAAGCGCCAACGGTAACCAGGCGATGCCTGAAATCGGGCGGAGCATCTCCACCAGCGGTCCGATGAATTGCTCGGCATGTCGGGACAAGCCCATCGCAAAGCCCAGTGGCACAGCGACAAGAATCGCCAGACCCAAGGCCAGCAGCATTCGCACAGTACTGACTGAGGCATGTTCCGCAATTTCGCCTTCTTTGAGGAGACCCCAGAGGGTCTCAAATACTTTGACGGGGGAGGGCAGTTGCAGAGGATTACCATTCCATAGATAGAGCAGCCACCACAACAGGACAAAGCCTCCAAAGGCGCGCAGCGATACCCACATGGGACGGTATGCCTGCAACATTTCAGTGGCTGATCGATTGAACAAGTCGACTCCTTGGGCTGATCAGCGGGTGACAGCTAAAAAGCCGCCGTCCACATAAAGGGTTTGCCCGTTGATGTAAGCCCCGGCACCGGAGGCCAGCAACAGTGCTGCACCGCACAAGTCTTCGGGTTGACCCCAGCGCCGCGCCGGTGTCCAGCCAGATACAAAGGCATTGAACTCAGGATCCTTGGCCTGGCTGAACTCGGTATGCGTGTAGCCTGGCGCCAGCGCATTGACGGTGACACCGGTGCCACCCAGGTCTGCAGCCATGGCGCGTGTCAGGGCCGATACGCCGCCTTTGGCAACCACGTACGGCACCAGGTTTGGGCGGGCTACATGATTCATGATGGAGCTCAAATGAATAATGCGGCCAGACCCTTGAGCGACCATCATGCGTGCAGCGTGCTGTGCCATCAGAAAGCAGGCGGTCAGGTCGGTGTCCATGACCTTTTGCCATTCCTGTCGTTGCAGCTCTAGAAAGGGTTTGCGCACAATGATCCCCGCATTGTTGACGAGGACATCGAGTCGGCCATGGCGTTGGGCAACTTGCGCATACGCATTGGCAATATCGTCTTCTTGCGTCACATCAAAAACCATGGACTCCACGTCCATCCCGTCGGCGCGCCATTGAGCAGCCAGTTCGTGCATGCGAGGCTGAAGATCGCAGGCGATCAGTTTTGCGCCTGCAGCCGCAAAGCCACGGGCCAGGGCGCCGCCAATGCCACCGGCTGCGCCTGTGATCAGAACCACTTGGCCCGCAAGTGAAAAAAGGTTTTGGGGCGCCAGATCTGCAAACGGCGGGGGGGCAGCATGCGGAGAAGCGGTTGCGGTCATGTTGGTCTCATCCTTGAAATCTGATGAAAGCGATCCTAAGGGCATGCAAGCGCAGCGGAATTGAAACTTGGTCAACGCA
>CAIMVC010000217.1 GCA_903844825.1 uncultured Burkholderiales bacterium
GCAGATACGGGCGCTCAACTGCGTGCGATTCATTGGCGGCCGCGCGGCCCGCGAGGCGCAGCTGCGAGAAGACGCGCTCACACACATCGTGCCCACCGATGCGCCGCCTGCCCGTTTTTCGACCGATCTGGCCAATGGTTTGCACGAGGGATGGACGGTTACCCACGCGGCCTTGCAGGTGGCTTATCACCTGGGGTTTGCGGATGTGGTGCTGATCGGCCTGGACCACCGCTATGCCTACCAGGGCGAGCCCAATGAGGCGCAGGTGATGCAAGGCGCCGACCCCAATCACTTTGACGACCGTTACTTCGGCTACGGGCAGAGCTGGGACAACCCCGATCCGGCGCAGTCTGAAGCGTCGTACCGCGCGGCGCTGGACGCTTTTGACCGCGATGGCAGGCGCGTGCGCGACGCCACCGTCGATGGCGCTTGCACCGTGTTTCCGAAGGCCGACCACCAGCGTGTCTTTGCATCCTGATCGACTCGTACAGACTGCCTCCATGCGCATCAGCATCATCATCCGCACCCTGAACGAGGCACGCCACCTGCGGCAACTGCTTCAGGGCATTGCCAGCCAGCGCTGCGACGGGTTTGAAGTCGAGACTGTCGTTGTCGATTCGGGCTCTACCGATGGCACGCAGGAAATCGCGCAGGAGTTTGGTTGTGTGCTGTCGCACATCCGGCGCGAGGATTTCTCTTTCGGGCGATCTCTCAACATGGGTTGCGAGGCGGCCACTGGCGACGTGTTTGTCTTTGTGAGCGGACATTGCGTGCCCACCGATGAGCACTGGCTGCGGCTGCTGTGCGCCCCCGTCGTCAATGGTGCCGTGGCACTGAGCTACGGGCGGCAGATTGGCGGGCCCGACAGCCGCTACAGCGAGTGCCGCATCTTCGAGAAGTACTACCCGCTGGCCAGCCGCGTGCCGCAGAACGGCATCTTTTGCAACAACGCCAATTCGGCGCTGTCGCGCGCAGCGTGGTCGGCGCACCGCTTTGATGAGGAACTGACCGGGCTTGAGGACATGGAGTTTGCCAAGCGCCTGTGCGCGGCCGGCGGGCTGGTGGGCTATGTGGCCGAGGCCTGCGTCTTTCATCACCACCAGGAAAGCTGGGCCCAGGTGCGACGGCGCTTCGAGCGCGAGGCCATCGCGCTGCAAAAGATCAAGCCTCAGATTCACGTGGGGCGCCGTGACACGGCCCGCTATGTGGTGGGCAGCATCTACCGCGACCTGCGCAGTGCGCTGCGGGCCGGCCGGGCTGGCCGCCTGATTGGCGAGATCATTCGATACCGCGTGGCCCAGTACCTGGGCTCGTACAGCGGCAACCATGAGCATCGGCGGCTGTCACACGCCGAGAAGGACATTTACTTCTACCCATCCGAAAGAAGCGAGACGCTATGACATCACCCCAATACAAGGTCGTCGCCCTGCTGCCCATGAAGGCCAACAGCGAGCGAGTGCGTGGCAAGAACTTCCGCGAGTTTTGCGGCAAGCCGCTCTTTCGCTGGATGCTCGACACCCTGCTCGAAGTTCAGGAAATCGACCAAGTGATCATCAACACCGACGCCCGCCACATCCTGGCCGACAACGGGCTGGTTGATACCGACCGCGTGACCATCCGCGATCGCAAGCCCGAGATCTGTGGCGATTTCGTGTCGATGAACCTGGTGATTGCCGACGACGTGGCCAACGTGGACGCGGCCACCTACCTGAGGACCCACACCACCAACCCCCTGATGAGCGCCGACACCGTGCGCAAGGCGCTGGCCGCATTCAGGCAGGGGCAAGCTGATGGCTGGGCTGACTCGCTGTTCACGGTGGACAAGGTGCAGACCCGCTTTTACCGGGCCGACTGCAGCGCCGTGAACCACGACCCTGACAACCTCGTGCGCACCCAGGATCTGGAGCCGTGGTTTGAGGAGAACTCGAACCTGTATGCCTTCACCCGCGAAAGCTTTGCCAAGACCCGCGCGCGCATCGGCAAGCAACCCATGATGTACGAGGGCCCTTACTTCGAGTCCATCGACATCGACACCCCGCAGGACTGGGACTTTGCGGTGGTGGCTGCGCAGTTCTTGCAGCAGCAAGCCGGTGGAGGCAAACAGTCATGAAGATTCTGGTGACCTGCCCGCCCATGCTGGGCATGATCAACGAGTTCATCCCACACGCCGCGCAGCAAGGCTTTGAGCTGGTGCCCGCCAAGGTCACACAGACCCTCACGCAGGACGAGTTGGTGAGCCTGCTGCCGCAGTTTGACGGCTGGATCATTGGCGACGACCCCGCCACGCGGCGCGTTTTTGAGGCCGGCCAGGCGGGGCGGCTCAAGGCGGCGGTGAAGTGGGGCATCGGCGTGGATAACGTCGACTTTGCTGCCTGCAAGGACCTGGGCATCCCCATCATCAACACCCCCCAGATGTTTGGCGGTGAGGTGGCCGACGTGGCCCTGGGCTAC
>CAIMVC010000218.1 GCA_903844825.1 uncultured Burkholderiales bacterium
ACAGCGGCGCCGGCAACGACGCGCAGCTGTACCTGTCGCCAGCGGCCAGTGGCAGCTACTACGTGGAGGCCTCGGCCAACAAAGACCGCGGCATGGGCAGCTACCAGGTGGCGGTGGTGCAGCGCGACGTCGCGCCTGACGAGGCACCCGGCAACCTGAGCACGCGGGTCATGCTCACGCCCGGCGACAGCTTTTCCGGCAATTTGCTCACGCACCAGGACCAGGACTGGTTTGGCATCCGGCTGGCGGCCAATCAAGACTATGTGTTTCGGCTGCAGGCTTCGCACAGCGGTCAGGGCTCGCTGGCCGACCCGCTGCTGGAGATTCTTGACGGCAGCGGCCTGGTCCTGCAGAGCGTGGACAACGTGATGCATTCCAGCGAGCCGGTGACCGTCTTCACCCCTGTGAGTTCAGGCACCTACTACCTGGCCGTGCGCGCTGCCGATGGGCAGACCGACAGCGGTACCTACACCTTGGTCACGCGCGCACCCGACGACTATGGCAACAACCGCCTGAGTGCAGAAACCTTGCTGCTGGACCAGACGCTGGGTGGCGCGATTCAGTGGTCCGACGGTGCGTTTGGCGCCAGGGCGGCCACTGCCTCGGGCCTGGCTGTTGATGTGGATGAAGACTGGTTCAAATTCACGGCAAGCGCCTCGCAAGTGTTGTCGGTCAACGTCAAGCTGGCCGAGGGCTCCTTGATGAGCCGGCCGATGGTCGAGGTCGTTGACGCGCAGGGCCGCAGCATGGCCGTTGGTGACGGCCTGGAAGCCGCCGACGGGCTGGCGCAGGCCACCTTTGTGACCAGCGCCAGCATCCCCTTGGCCACACCGGCAACCTACTATGCCCGCGTCATCGACGGGGCGGGCGCTACGGGCACCTACCAAATCTCATTGCTGGCCGGTGACGCGTCGGACGAGGACGCCGGCGGTGCGGTGGCGCTGGACTTCTCCGGCGCCGGTGCGGTGCTGCAAGCGCAGGCCAGCGCGCGCATTGGCCTGAGCGGCGACAGCGACAGTTTTTCTGCCGCCTTGCAAAGCGGTCACAGTTACCGCATTCAAACGCTGGCGGTGCGCGACGGTCTGCATGCGCCCTTGCCATCGGCGCAGTTGGCGCTGAACTGGCAGGCGCTGGGCGCGGCCCAGGGCGTGGCGGTGGCGGTCGCCGGCGAGCTGGCGCAGCCCTCGTTTTATGACAGCACGGTGTTTGAAGCCACCAGTGCGGGCACCCTGCACATCACGGTTCAGCCGCTGGAGTCGACCCAGACCGGGCAGTACAAATTGCGCATCGTGGATCTGGGGCTGAAGGTGCTCGACGACCGGCCCGACGTCAGCACCGACTATGCGGACAAGACACACGGCGTGCTGGCGATCAATGAAAACGCGCAGGGGCGCATCGACGCTCAATCAGACACCGATCTGTTTGCCATCTCCCTGACGCATGGCAATGCCTACGACTTTTCGGTCAAGAGCTTTACCGATGGCCTGGGCACGCTGGCGCAGGGCCAGTTGCGCCTGCTCGATGCGCAGGGGCAACTGGTCTCGGCCGGTCAGTTTGACGAGCTGTCCGGGCGCACCGACCTGGCGGTCTCGGTGTTTGAAGACGGCCGATATTTTCTGGCGGTCAGCGCTGCCGAGCTGCCCGCCAACACCGGCACCTACACGCTGGACACGCGTTTGCGCGGGGCCGCCAGCGTCGGTGACGACCTCAGTGCCGACACCCGCTCCGGCCTCAGCGTGGCGCCTGGCAAGTCGGCGACGGGTGTGATTAATTACGCGGGCGATCAGGACTGGATCAAAACCACGCTGACGGCCGGCAAGGTCTATGTGCTCGATGTGCTGGCTGCAGGTCAGGGCGCCGGCGGCAGCCTCAGGGACGCCACCTTGCGTCTGCTCGACGATCAGGGTCACGAAACGGCGGCCGATGACAACAGCGGTGCGGGTCTGGACGCGCACCTGCAGTACAGCCCCTCGGTCAGCGCCAGCTACTACTTGGATGTCGGGGGCAACGCGTCGCAGACGGGCAGTTACACCGTGCGCCTGCGCGAGCTCTACAGCGGCTTGGCCGATCCGCTCTCGTCGGCGCAGTGGTACTTGCCGGCGCTGGGGCTCGGTGCCTTGAACGCACAGATCACCGGGGCCGGCGTGACCGTGGCGGTGGTGGACGATGGCATTGACCCGACCCACCCCGATTTGGAACACCAGCTCGATGCGCGCCTGGGCTATGACACCCAGTTCGACAGCCCGGATGCCAGCCCCAAGTACCCGAACTTCGTGGGCTTGCCGCCGGACAACCACGGCACGGCGGTGGCCGGTCTGATCGCCGCCGAAGCCAACAACGAAACCGGCATCGCCGGCGTCGCGCCCGATGCCACGCTGGTGTCAACCCGCGTGAAATGGACCTGGGACCAAATCACCCAGGCGCTCGGCCTGCAGCACCAGTTTGATGTGAGCAACAACAGCTGGGGCGCCACCAGCGCCTTTGGCGACAACTTCAACAGCACCAACCTGACCTTTGCCTGGCAGGCCTTGCGCACCGGCGTCGAGGAAGGGCGCGACGGCAAGGGCACGGTGTTTGTGTTTTCTGCCGGCAACAGCGCAGCTTATGGTGACAACACCAACTACCATAATTTTCAAAATGCCCGCGAGGTGATCTCGGTAGCTGCGGCCAATCCGGACGGCAGTGTGGCCGGCTTTTCGACCCCGGGTGCGAACGTGCTGGTGGGCACTTTCGGTGTGGACTTGCTCACCACCGACCGGCACCAGCCCGGCTGGGGCTCTAACGGCGCGAGCAACTACACCAGCTTTTCCGGTACCTCGGCAGCCGCGCCGCTGGTCTCTGGCGTGGTCGCGCTCATGCTCGAAGCCAACCCCGAACTCGGTTACCGCGACGTGCAGCAGATCTTGCTGTACTCGGCCGCACACCCGGACAACCAGGACTGGAAGGTCAATGCCGCAGCGAACTGGAACCTCGGCGGCCTGAAGTTCAACGACAACATGGGCTTTGGTCTGGTGGATGCGTACGCCGCGGTCAGCCTGGCCGATACCTGGCGCCAGACCGATACGGCGCTCAACGAAGTCAGCGACGCCGCCCGCGCTTTTGGTTTGGGTCTGGAGATCCCTGACGGCGACGCCAGCTTGAGCCGCAGCTTCACCATTGACAGCGCCATGCGGGTTGAGCACATCGAGCTCGGCGTGGACATGCAGCACACCCGCCTGGGCGACCTGGTCATCGACATCACCTCGCCCGCTGGCACGGTGTCCACCTTGATGAGCCGGCCCACCGTCAATGCCGAGCAGCCTTTCGGCCTGAGCGGTGCCGACAGCGGGGTGCCGACGCACCTGCTGTGGGATTTCTCCAGCGTGCAGTTCTGGGGCGAAGAGGCCGTCGGCAACTGGACGGTGACGGTACGCGATGTGCGTGCCGAAGAAACCGGCATCCTCAACAGCCTGTCGCTGCGCGTCTACGGCGAGCGCGACGACGGCAACGACCTGTACGTGCTGACCGAAGAAGGTTTTGCCGCCATGTCCAGCCGCGTGCTGGCCGACGACGCAGGCACCGACACCATCAACGCCGCAGTCATGTTGCACGACATGTATGGGGACCTGTCCGCCGGCCTGCTTGCCGCATCGGGCGTGACCTACCGCATAGCCGACTGGAGCGTGATTGAAAACCTCATCACCGGCGCCGGTGACGACCGGCTTGACGGCAATGCCAGCGCCAACGTGCTCGACGGGCGTCAGGGCAATGACAGGCTCACGGGCGGCCTGGGCAATGACATCTTGCAAGGCGGCGCAGGCCGCGACACCGCCATTTATGCCGGGAAAATGGCCGACTTCGGCCGCTCATGGAACCCCAATACCCGGGTCCTGACGGTGGTTGACAACAACCGCAGCTACCAGGGTGATGAGGGCACCGACCAACTCACGGGCATCGAGCGTGTTGTCTTTGAAGATGGCGAACTTAACCTGAGTGCGACGGTGGGCAACCACGCCCCGGTGGCCGTGGCCAGCGTCTTTGACGCGCCGGTACTGGCCGGCAAGGGCGTGGGCATTGCGTACGACCTGCCACAGACCGCCTTTACCGATGCCGACGCCTCTGGTGGTGCACCGCTGCAAGTGAGTGTGTCCGACGCCTCGGGCGGCGAGTTGCCAGCCTGGTTGAGCTACGACGCCGAAACCGGCCTGATCAGCGGTGTGCCGCCGGCTGATTTCCAGGGCCAGATCAAGCTGCTGGTGCAGGCCGTTGACGAGTTTGGCGAGACGGCGCAGGACATTTTGACGATTCAGCTCGGCGACAACCAGGCCCCCGTGCTAGAAGCGGCCCGCGACATCGTGCTGGCGGAAGACGCTGGCAAGCTGGCGCTGCATATCGCGGCCCCGAGCGACCCCGAGGGCAAGTCGGTGAGCGTGGTCTTGCTCGAATTGCCGTCGGTGGGCAGCGTGCTCGACAAGGCAGGCAATGCGCTGACGGTGGGCGCCGAATTGAGTGCCGATGGCCTGAGCGAGCTGCATTACCAGACCGTTGCCGACAGCAACGGCAACGCCGGCTATTTGCGTTACCGCGCCACCGATGGCGATGGTGTGGTGGCCGAGTCGTCGGTGCATCTGTTCATTGATGCCGTCAATGACGCGCCGCGTTTTGCCACGTCCTCGGGGCAGCTGACCATCAAGTACCCGGCGCAGCGCACGCTGCCGCTGGACCTGCAAGCGCCCACCGACCCCGATTCGGTGCTCGGCTCGGTGCGTGTGGTGGAGTTGCCGGGTCTGGGTGCGGTCAGCCTGAACGCGCAGACCCTGACGATCGGCCAGACGCTGACGCTCGCGCAGCTGCAGAGCCTGGTCTTTACCCTGAGCGAAAACGTCAACGGCCCGATTGGTGCCATCACCATCGAGGCCACCGACCCGCAAGGCGCAGCGACCCGCTGGAGCCTGAACCTCAAGGTCGAGGGCGACGCCGGCTCCAGCACTGGCACGGCCCAGGCCGACGCGCTGTACGGCAGCATCGGTGACGACACGCTGTATGGCATGGCCGGGGACGACATGCTCGCTGGCAATGCCGGCAACGACCGCTTGCTCGGCGGTCTGGGCAACGACAGCTTGTTTGGCGGCAGCGGCAACGACGCGCTCGACGGCTCCAGCGGCAACGACTACCTCGATGGCGGCAGCGGCAACGACACCATGAGCGGCGGGCCGGGCAATGACAGCTACGTGCTCGATTCATCGGCCGACGTCGTGCTCGAAGTCATCTCCGGCGGCGCCGGCGGCAAAGACCTGATCCTGACCTCGGTCAGCTTGACGGCGCCAGCCAATGTCGAGAGCTTGCAGGCCGCAGCCGGTGCCGCCATCCATTTGACGGGCAATGCGCTGGACAACGTGCTGGTGGGCAACGAAGCGGCCAACCGCCTTGAAGGCGGTGCCGGTCGCGACACGTTGACTGGTGGCCTGGGCAACGACAGCCTGGACGGCGGCGCGGGCGTGGACCGTCTCGCCGGCGGCGCGGGTGACGACACTTACCTGGTGGACGCCCGTTCCGACCTGGTCATCGAGTTGTCGGGCGAAGGCCATGACCTGGTGCGCGCATCGGTCAGCTACACGCTGGGCTCGAACATCGAGGACTTGATCCTGGAAGAAGGCGGCGCCTACAGCGGCGGCGGCAACTCGCTGGACAACCGTCTGGTGGGCAATGCGTCCAACAATATTTTGGCGGGCGGCCTGGGACGCGACACCCTTGACGGCGGCCTCGGCGACGACATTTACGTGCTCTCCGATGCGCTCGACACCCTGATCGACACTGGCGGCAACGACACCATCCGCTCGACGCTGGACATCAGCCTGCCCACCGGCATGGAAAACGCCGAGCTCACGGGCATTGGCGACAACTCGGCCCTGGGCAATGCCGCCAACAACCGCCTCGTTGGCAACATGGGCGACAACACGCTCGACGGCGGCAAAGGTGTTGATACCCTCAGCGGCGGTCTGGGCAGCGACCAGTTCATGGTTGCCTACAACGGGGTCG
Organism: uncultured Burkholderiales bacterium; assembly: GCA_903844825.1. Classification (GTDB taxonomy): domain Bacteria; phylum Pseudomonadota; class Gammaproteobacteria; order Burkholderiales; family Burkholderiaceae_C; genus Polaromonas. The sequence goes on from CAIMVC010000218.1 coordinate 6,019, forward strand.
GGCTCGCCGTCGATCAGATCACCGACTTTGCCGCCGCTGAAGACCTGTTGGTGATCGACCTGGCATCGCTGGGGCTGGACGTCGCGCAAATGGCCTTGCTGTCCTCGGGCACGCTGGACGCGGCTTCTTTTGTCAGAGGTGCGGGCGCCAAAGCGGTGGACAACAACGACTACTTTTTCTTCGACACAGCCCGCGCCGTGCTCGCGTTTGACCCGGATGGCTCGGGGGTCAGACCATCGGTGGACCTGGTCAATCTCTTTGGCACCGGCGTGAGTAGCCTGACGGCCAACGATATTTACCTGGCGGTGTGATGGGGGCGAGCACGACGGGCTTGACTCAGCTCGCAGCGCCCGACCTGAGCCGTCTGTCGCAGGGCGGCGCCAGCTTGCAGGTGCTCGAAGGGCTCGGCTTTTCGGCGGACGGCAAGACGCTGCTGGTGCGCGCCACCTTTCTGGACGACGTCACTGGCGGCAGCTTGCATTACGCGATCTGGACCTACGACCTGGTCTCACAGCGCTACACCGCCTGCCTGAATGAACTGCTGGCGCCCAGCGGGGTCGCGGCCAGTGAAGTGGAGGTGGTGTCGGCCACCCTCGTCGGCTCCGGTGCCGCACAGACCATCGTGGCGCAAAGCGCTTTGCGCAGCGCGCCCGACGAGTTTGGCCTGGCCATCGTCAAAGGCAGTGCGCTCAATGACGGCGCGCTGCTGGCCAGCGCTTTCGGTGTGGACGCCCCCGTTCTTGTTGATCGTTACAGCTTGAGCGCCGATGGCCGATTTTTGGCCCTGCAAACGGACAGCGACAAGCTGGCCTCCGATGCCCAGCAGGACATTGGCGGCTGGAGCGACGTCTACCTGCTCGATCTCTTGAGCCACCACATGGAGCGTGTGAGCTTTCTGGGCGATGCGCAGGTAGAGGCCTCGGTGCGTCTGGGCAATCTCTACATCCGCGGCTCCCAGGTCGAGGTGGCCTTCAGCACAACGGCCGCGTTCGTGGCTGCGGACAAGAATTCGGGCGCCAGCAGCCCCGAAGCACAAACCGACGCCTACCTGTGGCGCAGCGCCTTTGACGCCAGCGGCCTGAGCGGTGCAGCCACCTTTAGCCTGCTCTCCAAGGGCCTTGACGGCAAGGCCAGCGGCTATGTCGGCCTTGACAGCGAAGTGCTGGCCACGGCCGCCGGTGTGTATTTCAGCAGCACCAGCGCGGACCTGGTGGCTGGCGACAGCAATGCAGCGACCGACGTTTTTTTAAGCGCCAGCACCGGCGCCGTTCAGCGGCTGAGCCTGAGCGGCATCAGCCAATTGGCGCAAGGCGCCGAGTTGCTCTCGGCCAGCAGCAGCGGTCGCTTCGTCTCCTTTCTCAGCAGCTCGCCCGAGGTGGCTGGCAGCCAGGCGCTGCAGCAAGCCGTGGTACTGGACGTTTCGTCAGGCGCCTGGCAGCTGGCCTCCGCCAGCGCCGCCGGCGCCCAGGCCAACGACCTGGTCCTCAAAGGCGTGATGTCGCCCAACGGCGCGCAACTGGCCTTCACGACCGCCGCCGACAACCTCAGCAGCACACCCGTACCCGCCCCCGGCGGCAGCCTCTTTGTGCAGGCCACGGGCTTGTCGTCGGGCGTGCAGCTCGACGCTTTGGTTTACAGCTGGAAAGCCCACACCCTGCTGCAGGGTGTGACCCTCGGTGTCAGCAGCAGCGCGGGCTCCGTCTCGCCCACAACCGGCACAGCCGGAACGGCCAGCGTGCCCGATCTGGCCGACGCCAGTGTGCTGATTCAAGCCAGCCGCACTGTCCCCGCAGACGAAGCGCTGGCCACCACCAACGCCGTCAACCTGCAAGACGCGATCGCCATCCTCAAGATGATCGTCGGGCTGAACGTCAACAGTGGCACTCAAGCCCTGTCGCCCTACCAGGCACTGGCCGCCGACTTTGATGGCAACAGCCGGGTCGAGCTTAACGATGCGATTGGCGTGCTCAAGCACGTGGTGGGCCTGACCGGGGCTGGCACGCCCAAGCCCGAGTGGCGCTTTGTCGACGAAGCCAGCGCAGCGGTGGTGGCGATCAAGGGCAATGCCGCTTTAAGCCCCGGCCAGCCGCCAGCCATCAACGTGGACCTGACGGGTGCGGAGGCGACGGCCCATGTCGGCCTGGTGGGCTACTTGCGCGGCGACGTGGATGGCAGTTTTGCGGGGGCATCAGGGGCGTTGGATCTGGATGTTACGCAGCCGGGGTATTTCAATGCCTTGGTGAGCGGGCACGCGGCGTTGAATTTGAATTTGGCGCAGTTTGGGATTTATGGAACTTTTTAAAAATGATTGAGACGGTACCTGCACAAGTCAACCCCGCCCTCATCCTGAAGGACATGGCAGGTAACAGCCTGGCAGACCAGGCCCGGTTTGACTTTGCCACCGCCGTCAACCAGGCGCCTGTTTTTCAGTTTGTTGGCAACTACACCATTGACACCGAGCCGGTGGGCTACAGCTGGGCTGACAGTGTGTCGTCCGCATGGGTTCGCAACATCTTGCAGACACAGGACGGCGGCTTCCTGCTCAGTGGCATGGGCGGCGGCTCGGGCAATTTGTACGAAACCCGCATCGTCAGTCTGAACGCTTTTGGGCAACTGAACACGGATTTTGCTGACCAGGGTGTGCTCCACCTGAGCAATGCTGGTAGCGCCATTGACGAAGTGCAGGGCGCCTACCAGGACAGCAACGGCCAGCTCTTGCTGTTGGGCCGTTTTTATGTGGCGGGCGACCCGAACGTGGCGGTGGGGCCGGACAGCCCGTCGAATGGTTATGCGCTGTCGCTGAGCTGCCTGAACCTGGACGGCAGTTTCGATACCGGCTTTGGGGTTGAGGGTCGGGTGGTGCTGGGGCTGGCGGAGTTGGGGTCTGACTACCTGTTGCCGAGCAGCTTGTGCTTTCAGTCGGACGGGAAAATGCTGGTCGCGTACACGGCCGGCACGATCAAGGGCACCAGCGTCAAGAACGAACATGCAGCCTTGCTCCGGCTCAATGCCGACGGCAGCCTGGACGACAGCTTTCACGGCACCGGTTATGTGGACCTGCCGGCTTCCTACGGAGCGCCACTGAGCCTGGCGGTGGGGGCCAACGATGAGATGTCGCTGACGATCGCACGCCGCGGCAGCGACTTGTCGCTTGGGCCTTTGCAGTGGACCTTGACGGACTTGAACCTGGATGCCTCGGGCAGCGTGCTGGGGGCGCCCGTCGTGACCGAAATTAATGGCCGAAAAAATGGCAACTGGGTCGCCATCCGGGCCTTTGATGTGGACGCGTCGGGCCAGGCCTTGATTGTCATGGACACCGGCAACAGCTGGATTGCCCGCCGGGTGCATGCGGATGGCACGGTGGACAGCAGTTTCAACGCGGGCGTCGACCTGGTGCTGCCGATACCCCAAGGGGTGTCGGATATTTTGGCCGACAAAATTATCAAGGTGCCCGGCGGGGGCTACCTGATCGAGGGGCATATCCTGCGCCCAGTGAGTGCGGGAAGTTCGCTGGACGCTTCTTCCAACTTTGTGCTCAAGGTCACCGCCGCGGGCGCCCTGGCTACAGACTTTGGCGATCAGGGTCTGGTCGAGTCCAGCGCCGGCCAGCATCTCGAACAAGTGCTGGCTCTGGCCGACGGCAGTGTGGTGTGGGCCGGCAGCGCTGATCTTGAGCGCCTGCGCATGAATGACACGAAGCTGCAAAGCAGTTTTGCGGTGAGCAAGCTCACAGCCAGTGGCCAGCTTGATGCCGGTTTTGGTGGCGAGCTGGGCCTGACTGAGCGCGTCATGGTTTGGGAAAATTCCGCCGAGTACCAGCAACTCAGCGCTGTGACGGCGGCGCAGGACCCAGATCTGCAGGGGCAGGCCGGCGCGAATTACGGCGGCTATCGGCTGGCAATTTCACGGCAGTCAGGCGCCAACGCGGCCGATGGATTCGCCGGGATGAGTGGCCTGGTCCTGACCGAAGGCGGCCAGGCGCTGCTCGACGGCCTGGCTGTGGGGAGCGTGGAGTCGCTCACGGGGACGCTGAGCCTGGTCTTCAATGACAGTGTCAGCCAGGCGGTGCTGGACCGCGTGCTCAGCCACATTGGCTACAAGTACCTGGTGCAGCTGCCACCGGTGGGCGCGCCGATTGTCAAAGAGACCAACCCGGGCGTGCCTTCCGGGCAGTTGTTTGATTACTACCTGATCAACCTGCTGTGGGAACTCCAGGAGCCGGCGGCGCAAGGCAGCACCGAGGCTGCGCCAGTGGGGCAGGCGGTCACGGGGCTCCTGCTCTCCAAGGTCGACCACCCCACGACCGGCACCATCGAGATCACCGGGCTGGCCCAGGTCGGTAGCAGTTTGAAGCTTGTCGCTCACCTGGTCGATCCGGACGGCGAGATCATTCTTAAGAACATCCAGTGGCGCGCCGACG
>CAIMVC010000219.1 GCA_903844825.1 uncultured Burkholderiales bacterium
ACCAAGGCCGAAGCCGAAGCCCGCCAGTACGAAATCATCCAGGCCGAGGGCGCCGAGCTGGTGGTGCTGGCGCGGTACATGCAAATTCTCAGCGACGATCTGTGCCGCAACCTGGCCGGCCGGGCCATCAATATTCACCACTCGTTTTTGCCCAGCTTCAAGGGCGCCAAGCCCTACCACCAGGCGCACGCGCGCGGGGTCAAGCTGATCGGTGCGACCGCGCACTACGTCACCTCCGACCTCGACGAAGGCCCCATCATCGAGCAGGACGTAGCCCGAGCCGACCACAGCAAGACGGTGGAAGACCTGACCGCCACCGGCCGCGACACCGAAAGCCAGGTGCTGGCGCGCGCCGTCAAGTGGCACAGCGAGCACCGCGTGCTGCTCAATGGTCACAAGACCGTGATCTTCAAATAGGCCAACCAGCCCCGTCGCCATGCGCCACGAATTGCCGCCAGCCACGCCGCCCGCCCGCGCAGGCCTGCGCGACGAGGCCATCAGCGGCCACAAGCGAATACCGCCGATTCAGTGCCTGCTGACATTCGAAGCCCTGGCCCGCCTGCGCAGCGTGACGCAGACCGCCGAAGAGCTGTGCGTGACCCCCAGCGCCGTCAGCCACCGGGTCAAGCAGCTCGAGCAGATCATCGGCACCAAGCTGTTTGGCCGAGCCGATTTTTCACTCACGACCGAAGGTAGCGAGTACCTGGCCCACGTGCGCGACGGTCTGGCCACGCTGCAGAAATTTCCGGGCACGGCCGGCCAGAGCGCTACGCCGGGCAAGCGCAAGCTGCGCCTCGCCGTCACCCCGACGTTTTCGCGCTCCATCCTGATTCCGCGGCTGCGCCAGTTCACCGAGGCTTATCCCGAGATCGAGCTGACGCTGCAAGTGTCGATTCCGCTGCTCGACGTCGTCGCCGAAGACGCCGACCTGATGGTGCGCTTTGGCACCGGGCGCTACGCCGACGTCGAGCACGTGTGCCTCATGAAAGACGAGGTCACGCCGCTGGCATCGCCCGCCTTCGTGCGCGAACACGGCCCCTTCGTCGAGCCCGAAGACCTGCAAACCGAAGCCCTGCTGCGCTCCCCGCTGGAGCCTTGGCGCACCTGGTTTGCCGCCCACCAGCTCGACTGGCCCGAGCCCCTGGACGGCTCGCAATTCAACGACATCGGCCTGATGTGCGACGCGGCAGCCGCCGGAATGGGCATCGCGCTGGTACGGCTCAAACTGGGCGCCCCCTGGCTGGACAACGGCTCACTGGTGCGCCTGTACGAGCGCAGCGTGCCCAGCCCCCACGCACACTACCTGTGCTGGCGCACCGGCATGATGGACCGCTGGGAATGCGCAGCCTTCGCAGAGTGGTTGAAAAAAAGCGTCTTTTGAACGGTTAGCCCTCACGCTGGTCGCTTCGCCTACTGCGCTGGCCCCCGAAGGACGCTCTTTGGCTACCCTCCTTCCCCTGCCGGGGGAAGGCTGGGATGGGGAGCGCGACATGCCGCTTACACACCTTCGCCAGGACCGCGCACCGACCCCCCGACCGCCCCCACAGGGCCAGGGCGCAGGAGTTCCAACACTCGGGGGCGAAATTAAAAAAGGCCTCGAAACCTGCGTCTCGAAGCCTTTTTGGCTTGCCTCAGCGCGCGGCCGAGGCAACTGGTTTGCCAGGGCATCGCTGCCCTTGGCTGGGGGTGCAGGGCTTAGTAGCCGCCGCGACCGCCGCCGCCGCCACCGTAACCGCCACCGCCGGAGCGATCGCCACCGCCGTAACCACCGCCACCGCCGCCGAAACCACCGCTACGTGGAGGACGTGCCTCCATCGGACGGGCTTCGTTGACGGTGATGCTACGGCCGCCGAGCGACTGACCGTTCATGCCGGAAATGGCAGCTTGCGCCTCGGCATCGTTGCCCATTTCGACGAAACCAAAGCCTTTGGAGCGACCGGTGTCGCGCTCCATCATGACTTTAGCGCTGGTGACAGAGCCAAATTGGCCAAAAGACTGTTGCAGATCTTCGTCACGCACTGTGTACGGCAGGTTGCCGACATAAAGTTTATTGCCCATGGGGACTCCTCAAAAATACATACAAAAAAGCGATGGGGTCCCGAAAGCACAACAAACCCGAGAAGTACCGCCGTAGCGCGCGAAACTGACCGATCACCTGACTTGTGCAAGCCTGATTTAAAACCTGCACTCCCCGATTATGCTTCAACGGGGAGCCGGCGTCACGCGGGGGGTCGGCAAGTCAGTCAATCGCCCCCTCCCTTCGCAAGAAATGAGCCCTGTCTGCCAGCGACCCGCCCAGGCCTCCAGCCATCCGCAGATTCACAAACCCGTCCAAATTTGCTCACGCCATGGGCTGGTGACTTGGTTTAAAGTGGGCTTCCCGTGTGCCACGTTCGTGGCGCCGGCGACCGGAGTTTTGACATGAACGCACCCGTTTCAAGCCAACAGCAGACCGTGCTGGCACGCGCCGAGCGCCAGGCGCAGGTGGTGGCCGCCTTGCAAAAGGTCGTGCCTGCGCATGCGCTGCTGTGGAACAGCGAAGACACCACGCCCTATGAATGTGACGGCCTGACGGCTTACCGCGAGCGGCCGATGGTGGTGGCGCTGCCCGACAGCTATGCCCAGGTGCAGGCCGTGCTCAAGACCTGCCATGCGCTGGGTGTGCCGGTGGTGGCGCGTGGCGCGGGCACGGGCTTGTCGGGGGGCGCCATGCCGCACCGACTGGGCGTGACCTTGTCGCTGGCCAAGTTCAACAAGATTTTGGCGATGGACCCGCTCAGCCGCACGGCTGTGGTGCAGGGCGGGGTGCGCAACCTGGCTATTTCCGAGGCCGCTGCACCGCACGGCCTGCATTACGCGCCTGACCCCTCGAGTCAGATCGCCTGCACCATCGGCGGCAACGTGGCCGAAAACTCGGGCGGCGTGCATTGCCTGAAATACGGGCTGACGGTGCACAACGTGCTCAAGGTGCGCGGCTTCACGATCGAGGGCGACGAAGTCACCTTTGGCAGCGACGCCCTTGACGCCCCCGGCTACGACCTGCTCAGCGTGATCGTCGGCAGCGAAGGCATGCTGGCCGTGACCACCGAAGTCACCGTCAAGCTGGTGCCCAAGCCGATGCTGGC
>CAIMVC010000220.1 GCA_903844825.1 uncultured Burkholderiales bacterium
CCCGTTCATGGGCCGGCTGCGCCAGGCGGTGGGCCTGCGCGATCTGCGCGCCAGCGAGACCCCAGTGGCCGAAAAGTCCAGCAAGGTGGTGCGCCCGCTGTTCAAGCAATACCGCGAGGGAGATGGCCAGTTTTACTTCAAACTGGTCGATGCGCACGGCCTGCTGCTGCTGCAAAGCCTGGGCTTTGCCACGCCGCGCGAAGCCGGTCAGGCCATCGCACGCATCAAAACTGAAGGTGCTGCGGCCCTTGCCGCATTGGGCGACCAGCTGGCGCCACTGAGCCCTGAAACCAGGGCTCAATTAGATACGGCACTGCAAGCACTGCACGAGGGTGATTGACGCTAGAATCGCGGCTCGAGTAACGGAGAGGTGGCAGAGTGGCCGAATGTACCTGACTCGAAATCAGGCGTACCGCAAGGTACCGTGGGTTCGAATCCCACCCTCTCCGCCAAAAACCCCTATCAAGGGGTTTTTTTTCGTCTCAAAATCCCCTTAAAAACCCTGTTTCCCCTCTGAAGGCCTGTTTTAAGGGCTTGCATGGTGTCTCACCAGGTCTTAGAATCTTATGTGGGGATAGATGTTGTTACGAGGAAAACACCATGCCAAAGATCGCAAAGCCTCTCGGGGCGCTGGCCGTCAAGAACCTGAAAGCCGAAGGCCTACACGCCGTCGGCACCGTGTCAGGGTTGCACCTGTCTATCAGCGCCAGCGGCGCCAGGTCATGGATTCTGCGAACCAAGATCGGCACCAGGCGCTCAGATATCGGCCTCGGGGCCTATCCCGCTGTCTCGCTGGCGCTGGCGCATGAGAAAGCCCAGGCCACCAAGGAAAGCATCAAGCAAGGCATTGACCCGGTGGCCGCCAGGACCCGCAGCCGCTCCACCGTTGAATGGACCTTCGAGCGCTGCGCCCTGGAGTACATCAAACTGCACCGCGCCAGCTGGAAAGGCGCCAAGCACGCCAGCCAATGGGAAAACACGCTGGCGACATATGCCTACCCCAAGATCGGCGCCAAGCACGTACGAGATATCGCCGTGGGCGATGTGCTGGCCGTGATCGAGCTGCATTGGCTGACCAAAAACGAAACCATGGTGCGCGTTCGCAATCGCATCGAGCTGGTCTTGTCCTGGGCTGCTGTCCGGGGCTATCGGAGCAAAGAGAACCCAGCCGCCTGGAAAGGCAACCTCGCTGGCACCCTGCCCAAGCCCAGCAAGGTCAACCAGCACGAGGCCCATAAGGCGCTGCCGTTCACCCAGGCGCATGACTTCATGGTCCAACTGCGCGCAACGCAAGGCATGGGCGCCAAGTGCCTGCAATGGCTCATCCTGACCGCTACCCGGTCCAACGAGGCCCGAGGCGCCACCTGGTCCGAGATTGACTTGCCTGGCGCCGCCTGGACCATACCCGCCGCCCGGATGAAGGCTGGCCGTGAACATCGCATCCCCTTGAGCGCCGCCGCCCTGGCGCTGCTGCAAGCTATGCCCAAGTTTGACGGCACCAACCTGGTGTTTCCAGGACGCGAGGTTAAGAAACCACTTTCGGACATGGCCATGACCCTTGTCATGCGTCGATTGAAAGTCGACGCCGTACCCCATGGCTTTCGCTCCACCTTTGTCGACTGGGCCGCCGAGCGCACCAGCTACCCCGTAGAACTGCGCGAAATGGCCCTAGCTCACACCCTGGGCGACAAAACCCAAGCCGCCTATCAGCGAGGAGATATGTTCGAACGCCGACGCGCCCTTATGTCCGACTGGGCTGCCTATATTGATACCCCGCCCACCAGCGGCAACATTATTCAATTCAAGACCGCATAAAACACTACCTGTAGTGAATCGATATTGAATTAAATTTATATATAATCCCGCTACTGATGCGGCCATGCGTGGCCCATAACAGGCGCCGAAAGGCAAACGGGCTAGGTTGAAATACCCAAGCAAGCAAAGCTCTCAGCCTGAGCCGTTGACGAACGAAAAGGAAATTTCCTCAATTTAATTTGAGGGCGTTTTGCATTTTCGTTTGGAGCGCTCAACATGGCACGCATATTCCCATCGCTAGAGACTGAAACCCGGCCCACGGTAGACACCGATACAGCGGCTCACTACCTCAACTATTCCAGCCAGACCCTGCGCTACTGGTCCCACAGTGGCACAGGGCCGCTGCAGCCGGTTCGCATCCCTGGCTCCAACAAACTGCAATGGCGCACCGCAGAGCTGCGCGCCCTGCTGGGGGTCGCAGCATGAACGCCAGCTATATCCGAATCAATCAACTGATTCAAAAACTGCCCATATCCAAAGCCTCGATCTGGCGCAAAGTAAAGCAAGGAACCTTCCCTGCACCCGTAAAGCTATCCGTCGGTATTACCGCCTGGCGCACGACTGACATTGAAACCTGGCTCAGCCAGTGCGAGGAGGTTTCAAAATGAACCGCACAAGCAAAAGCGGGGCAACTGCTGCAAACAGTCACCCCGCCAAAATCATAAAACCACTAAATAAATTTTGTTTGAGCAACGAGTAAGGATTCCAAAATGAACGATCAAAAACAGAAAGGGGTGGCTGCTGGAAACAACCACCCCTCAAAAAACAAAACACTCTGGATCTATTTTATAACACTGGTAAAAACATGGCCCTGGCTTGATAGGGAATTCTTGTTACTCATGATTGGTGTGTTTCTGGGCTATCTGCTGGCGCTGTCTGGGGGGTGCCTGCAATGAGCAACATACCGCAAACCCTAGGCCCGGTAGCCAAACTGCAATACCTCCGGCAAGCCGCCGCCATGCCCAACCTGAGCCGGGTCCAGTTGGCCATCCTCATCGTGCTGGCCGACATGGCAAACGCCACCCACGGCCTAGCCTGGCCCAGCTTTAACACGCTGGGCACCCAGACCGGCACCAGCACCCGCCATGCCAAGACCGCCACCAAAGGCCTAATCGACGCCGGGCTAATTGTGGTCCATGAACCAGGCACCAGGGTTCGCGCCAACCGCTACCGGCTAAACCCCAAACCCCCAGAAAATACCCAAGGTAGTGATCCACAGAACACCACCCAGGGTAGTGATCTGCAAGACACCAGGGTGGTGATCCCCAGCGACATAGGTGGTGATCCCCAGAGCACCAAGGTGGTGATCCCCAGAGCACCCAAATCTATCAATCAATCTGAGCATCAAGCGAAGATTGATGATAGAGCCACGGGCGAAGGGGCTGCCGCGCCCTCTCGGCCTGGGGGGCCTTCGGGCTTGCATCCACCAGAACCAAAAACAAACCAAGATCGCTATCCTGAATTCTGGCAAGCCATGCCAATGAAAACCACCGTGCATGACGCCGAGGAGCGGATTACCGAATACCTCGACAACGGCGTGCCGTTCACGGAAATAGTCGCTGGCGCCAAAAGGTACACCGCCTATTGCCAAGCCACCAAGTCACTCCGCCGCCAAAGTGCGCTGGCCTGGTTAAATCGGCAAGCCTGGCGGGATGACTGGACAGTCCCCACCAGCAAAACCCCCACGAAGGCCACAGATAGCCCTCAGGTTGAGCGCAAAGCTAAAGGCAAGGCCAAGCCCACAGGCAAAACCAAAGAAGCCAAGAAGGAGAATCCTGAGTTTGAGGCGTGGAGTAAAAAATATAACGAATTGGACTCTCGACAATTAAATAAAATACGCCTTTTCTTCAATCACGCAGGAGTTACAAAGCATGACGGAACAGGTCGCATTCTTTGTAAGCAATGCAATGATGTAAAAGAAGCTCGCACGAGCCGATTCTCCACTACGCCTGAAATAAAAATATGCTGCAGTATTGGGGCACCACTATGGGATGATTTTGAAAATAGTAATCGTCTCCTTCATGAGCACCGCAAAAAAGAGCCGCCAAGATGGCAGACGCCTTAAGCCCCTATTTAAGAGCCACCATGTCCAAAACCATCGACCCCGATATCTGGGATTCCATCCTGGCCCAGATCGCGCAAGGCCAAAGCCTCAGCACGGTATTGACCCAACCAGGCAGCCCAAGCTATTCATGGTGCAAGTCACAACTGCGCCAGGATGCGGCCTTGCAAGCTCGATACCATGAAGCCCAGCAAGATCGCGCAGATCGCCTCGCGGATGACCTTGTGGCCCTGGCCGACAGTGAGCCACCCGAGCACCTTGACGGCCCTGGGCGCCACGCCTACGTGGCCCAGCTTCGGATTCGCGTGGACACGAGACGCTGGTGTGCCAGCAAACTACTTCCAAAGGTTTACAGCGACCGCGTAGACATCGAGGTAGGCCAGCACCAGATCAGCATTCGCGGCGCCCTGGAAGCCGCCCAGGCGCGGTTACTAAGCCTCAACGAATAGCGCCTCGCGTGCGCGTACCTAGTCTTTTTTTCCCCGTCAATTAACTCAAGGAGCATTCCCATGGCTAAAAACTCATCCTCATACCTCACCACAACTGTGCCCTTCAAGCCCAGCCCGGTGCGGCCTGTCACGGCCATCAAGCCAATAAAGCCACTGGTCTGGAAGGCGCCACCACTGCCAAAAGCCGACCCCACCGCACTTGCGCGGCTGGTGAAGGATGGGCCGGCAGGCATCAAAGCCAGGACCGCTGCCAAACGCTAGGACGCCTTGCCCACCCCTGGCTGTTTGAGGCAGCCAGGCATGGACAAGACTTTTCGCAAAAAATAAAAATTTCGGCCGGTCGCTGTGTTGCAAAAAATCGATACTGAGGGCCCCACCCCCCCCTCAATATGCCTCACCTGATAGCACTGCTTCTCACGCTGTGCTGTGCAATCAGCCATGCAGCCACGATCACCGGCAAGGTAGTCGCAGTAGCCGATGGCGACACCATCACCGTGCTGGATGCCAACAAGGTCCAGCACAAGATTCGCCTCGGCGGCATTGACGCGCCCGAAAAGGCACAGCCATTTGGAGACAAGGCCAAACAAAGCCTGTCCGATCTGGTGTACGGCAAGACCGTCACGGTCGACACGGACAAGACGGACCGCTACGGTCGCGAAGTCGGCAAGGTTCTAGTGGATGGCGTAGACACCAACCTAGAACAGGTCCGACGTGGCCTGGCGTGGCACTACAAAGCCTACCAGCGCGAACAATCACCCTCCGACCGCCTAGCCTACGCGGCAGCCGAGAAAGACGCCGCAGCGGCCCACCTAGGCCTGTGGCAAGATGCTTTGCCGGTTACTACTACTTTGGTATCAATTAAATGGCACTGACAATTTACGGAATACCAAATTGCCCGCATGACTTTCTAGTAACGAAGGTCGATGCGCCGCTTGAGCAATGTGCCTTTCTGCTGGATTTCTCACGAGAGCTTCAAATAGTGCGTTGGCTTTTTGGCAGAAACAAATTAATCGGTTTGCCCATGAGCCTATTCGTACCGGTTGTGCATATCGGTGAGCGAGAAGGTGGCTACGTAATTGGTGTATCGCGAGGTGAGCCGTACTTTAGCGACATCCCAAAATTGTGGAAAAAACACGCGCGCTCAACTAGCTCACGTACCTTTGAAGAGTCCAGCCTAACAGAGATCATCGGCGAATTCGCAATTCACTTCCCCGATGATTGCTCTTGACGCAATTTGTCTTGACGTCAAAGGTCCCCGTACTTTGCTCAATCGCGGCCATGCGCCGCTGGCAGTCGCAAGCTTGGTGCCAGCAGCACATCGCCGCTCTCTAGTGCGCCAGTCTGTAGACCCAGCCAGCAGGCGCGGCTAAAGCCCCGCCAGACTCCCACCAGGTCACGCCTCGCTGACGCATCGCCTGCACCAGTCAGCGCCGCTGGTGCGCGGCGTGTCATGCCTTCAGCCTCCACCGTCGCGGCCATGTGTCGCAGCCAGTCGCTGCGCTTGGTGGCAACGGCACATCACCGCTCTCTATCGCCCAGCTCTGTAGTCTCAGCCAGTGGCAAAGGCTTCGCCATTGCCAAGCAGCACCAGGCTGTCGCTTGGTACGCACCCGCTACGGCCACCCGCTGCGCTTTTACATAAGGCTCCATTTTGCAAAGTGTGCGCCAGTCGCTCCGCTGAAGCTCCGCTTGGTGTCACCCACCGCTGGCGCGCCCTATCGGGTTTACAAAACAAGCCTTATGCAAAGTGGCCTTCGCTAGGGTCGGTCGCGTCAGCCGGCGGCGCCACCCCGGTCGCTTTGCGCCCTGGCGCCTTCAGCTGTGCGTCCTATGGGTCGGCCAGCACCTGGGCACTAGTCAGTGCGCTTACGCGCAGTGGTGGCAGTCAGCGGCCTGTCGGCCGGTCATCACGTGTTAGCCCCCGCCCACCCTTGTGCTTCGCCGCTGCGCGGCATCAGCACTGCGCGGCTTGCCCGTCCACCCCCCGGAGGGGGCTCCCTCAAGCCCGCGCTGCGCTTCG
>CAIMVC010000221.1 GCA_903844825.1 uncultured Burkholderiales bacterium
CAGCGAGCTCGCCCCCTGACTGAGTTTGTCTTGACCTTCGAGCGCTTGCTGCATGCCCTTGTCCAGCAACTCCACGCCCTGATTCAGTTGACTCAAACCTTCGGTCACCGGCGCAGGCACAAACGCTTGATTGCCGATTTGCGATTTGAAGGTGCTCACATGGCTGAGCATCTGCTTGCTGGCTGAACGCAGCTCCTGCAAGCCTTTGTTCAAATCCTGGTGCCCCGCGGCCAGGGCCTCAGCGCCAATGCGCAGCCCGCGCACCTCTTCCGCTGGGGGCAGGCCAGCTTCGGTGGCGCGAATGCCTGCGCCCAATTGACGCGCGCCATCGGCCAAACGCTGAACGTTGCTCTGCATCCGACTGGCACCTTGCTGCAAGCCCGTGCTGGCTGTTTCTGCCTGCACAGCGCCTTGCATCAATTCTTTGGCCCCCTGGTTCAGTTGGCTCAAGCCTTCACGCAAACGGTCCACACTGTGTTGCGAACCCGCATTGGCACTGAGCACCAAAGACCAGCGTTGCTCGTTCAGCGTCCGGTTAACGTCCTCGCCCAACACCCGGGCAAATTGCGAAGCCAGCACCGAGCTTTGGTAGTTGTTGCCCGCCGAGGTGTAAATCACCAATTGGCCTTGGCCATCGCGCAGGCCGGGCAATGCATTGGCGCTGAAATTGGCGGGCACGATCAGGGCGAATGCCAGCTGGCCTGCACGCACTTGGTGACGCGCCTCTTGCTCGTTGTCCAGGGTGCGAAAACCAAACTGCTGTTGCGCCTGCAGCTTGGTCAGGACTTCACTGCCGATGTTGAGATTTTTGTCGCGGTAAGTGAAGCCTTGGTCCAAATTGACCAGACCCACCGGCAACGCCGTGGCTCGGCCCGAAGGGTCCCACACGCTGTACAGGTAAATGAGCAGGTAAATGGCCGGAATCAGCAACACCACCATGGCTGCCCAGATCAGCGGGGGGTGGAGTCTGAAAAACCGCCACTCGAGCAGCGCCAGCCATCGAATTTGGAAACCCCATTGCCCGCGTCGGGGCTTGGGGTTGGTGCGTGATCGATGAGGTGATGAAGGTGGCATGACCGGGGTCGGCAAAATCAGTTTTAAATTTTAGAAACCATTTTGCCACCTGAAACCTACGCTGGCCTGCACTGGGCTAATCGATTTGGATGCGATTGCGCTCGATGATGTCGCGGTAGCTGCGGGTGTCTTGTTGAATCCGCAGTGCCAAGCCTTTGGCGCTGACATCGTCGACCCGCCAGCCTTGCGAGAACAGCTTTTCACGCATGTCGCGGGTGCTCAAAATTTTGTCCAGTTCTTGACTCAAGCGCTGCTGGTGCGCAGCGGGCATGCGGGCTGGCGCCATCACCGCATTCCAAACTTCGATGTTGACCCCTTTGGCGCCGATCTCTTCCATCGAGGCCAGGGTGGGTGCCAAAGGGGAGCGTTTGGCCGAGCTGACGGCCAAGGCATCGAGCTTGCCCGCTTGCATCAAAGGGAAAACAGTGGAGGTGGGCAGCAAGGCCATCTGCACCTGGCCGCCGAGCATGGCATTCAAGATGGCCGGGCCGCCATTGAACGGCACATGCAGGGGTTGAATTTTCAGGGCCTGCTTGATCAGCTCCATCCCCAAGTGGCCGCCGGAGCCTGCGCCGACAGAACCGTAGGCTTGCTTGTCGCCTTCCGCTTGCATCAGGCTGATGCTGGCGGCTGCGCTGCGCTCGGTGCTTGACTTGGTCGTGACCCTCACCAGCGGTTCTGAACCGATCAGCGCAATCGTCGCGAAATCTGTGGCGGGATTGTAAGGCAACTTGGCGTACAAAAAGGGCGAACTGGTCAAGGGACCGTTGCCGATCAC
>CAIMVC010000222.1 GCA_903844825.1 uncultured Burkholderiales bacterium
GCGCAGACGAACACCAAGAGCTTCGACGGCAATGCCAGCGCCCTGGCGCTGCCCGTGGTGAGCGGCTTGCGCGGCACGGACGCGGTGGCCAACTTGTCAGAGGTCTATGCCGACATGAACCCGGGCAACGGCAAGACGCTCAACGTCAGGCCCGACTACCTGGTGCAAGACGGCAAAGGCGGCGCCAACTACGCGGTGACGCTGCTGGCCGACACGAGCGGCGTGATCCGCGCCCTGCCTGTGGCCGTGTTGCCACCCACGACAGCTGCCAGCAGCACCAACTACACACCGCCGCAGTTACAAGTTGCCAGCAGCACAGGGGCGAGCAGCCCATCGGTCGCCGCGAGCGCAGGGTCCAGCCCCGGCGTGAGTGTGAGTACCATCAGCACAGCCACCCAGCAGTTGCCGGGCCTGGTCTCCGTGGTGGTGCCGACGGGTACGGCGACGGCCGGCACCGGCTTGATGATCGCATTACCGGAGGCCGTGATCGCACCGGCCAAAATTGGCGAAGTGACCGTGAGCGTGACCCTGATGGACAACCAGCCTTTGCCGAGCTGGATTCGCTATGACGCCACGACACAATCGCTGATCACGGGTGCGGTGCCAGCTGCGGCCTTCCCGCTGGCGGTACGCGTGACTGTCGGCGGGCAGTCGACAGTGATTCAGCTGTCTGAATCGCAGGCCACACCTTAGACCTGTGGGGCCAAGCCGCAAGGCCAGTGCCGCAGCCCCCCCGTCACTGCGTATGTGGACGCGGCAGTCCAGGGGCCCGCAGGCCTGGCTTGCCGCGCTGCACTCGCGGTGACCGGGAATTTCCCCTAGCAGCGAGTGCGAAGCATCCCCATCGAGGGAACGAGAAAATCTAGGATGCTGGACTGGCCCCGCAGAATGAATTACGAAGAGCGCCCGAGACTGCCGCGCCCGACACTTCGAACCGATTAGGTGTCTTGCAAATGCGTCAGCGGATGGTTCTGTGGCGACCAGGGGCTGTCAAAAAATGGCGACACCATCTCGGGAGTGACGGCTTCAATGCGCTCGGGTTTCCAGCGTGGCTGATGGTCTTTGTCGATCGCCAACGCGCGAATGCCTTCGACGGTCTCACTCGCCGCGCCGGGACGCAAATGGAAGCACCGGTGCACCATGTCGCGCTCCATCCTCAGGTCGTCGGCCAGTGCCATGTGGCGGGCAAGGCGGACTTGCTCGAGCGCGACATGCAGCATCAAGGGCGAACGCTTGCGCAGCGTGACCGCCACCATGCGCGACCAAGCGTCGCGCGCGCACTCCAGTGTGGTCACGATCTCGAGCACGGTGGCTTTCGAAAATGCTGCT
Organism: uncultured Burkholderiales bacterium; assembly: GCA_903844825.1. Lineage (GTDB taxonomy): Bacteria > Pseudomonadota > Gammaproteobacteria > Burkholderiales > Burkholderiaceae_C > Polaromonas. Next base: position 1,330 of record CAIMVC010000222.1, read on the forward strand.
TCCATCGCTTCATCCAGAAGCTGCGCCGGACGCGCTGCGCCAGGCAGGTGTTGCGCCAGCCATGCTTCGGTTTGCGCCGCATCAACAAAGGTCTGGCTGGTCAAGCGGTTCCATAAGGCCGGCAGTTCAGCGGCGCGCCGCTGGACATCCGCCAAACCGTAGGCGATCGCGTCTTCTGCGCCAATCACGTCACCGCTGAGGGCGAGGTACTCGCCAACGTGGCCTGGGCAACGACTCAGAAAGTAGCCACCGCCCACGTCTGGAAACAGTCCGATGTTGGTCTCGGGCATGGCCATCTTGGTGTGCTCGGTCACGATGCGAACCCTGGCGCCCTGGCACAAGCCCATGCCACCGCCCATGACGACGCCGTCCATGAAGGCCACAATGGGTTTCGGGTAGCTGTGGATCAGGTGATTGAGCGTGTACTCTTCGGTGAAAAAATCTTCCAGCGATGGGTCATTGGCCAATGCGGCCTGGTGGAAAAAACGAATGTCGCCGCCAGCACAAAAGCCACCAAACAGCCCCTCGGGGCTGCCAGGCCGGCCTACCTTGTTGGTGCCGCGCAGGGCAACAATCTGGACGGAATCATCGTCCCGCCACTGCATCAGCGCGGCGGTAATCCCCCGCACCATGGCCAATGACAAGGCGTTCAGCGCCTTGGGGCGATTGAGCGTGATCAGCCCTGCGCTGGCACTGTGCTCGACGATCAACTCGCTTTTGCCAGTTGGCACTTGTTCAGTCATGTCAGCGTTTCCCATCGCGTTGTCTCCATCCCACCAATTCATTGATTGCCAGCGCAGCGATGACCAAGGCGCCACCGCCGAGCACACTGGGCGCGGGCACCTCGTTGGCGCCCGCCCAAGCCAGCAAAATGCCAAAAATAACTTCCAGCAAAGCCAGCAGCGACACCTCAGGGGCCTTGAGCACTCGGGCACACACAACCGAAAGTGTGCAGGGAATCGCCAGTTGCCCCAAACCCAGCATGGCCAGCAGCCCAATGTCGTGGGCCGTGGCCGTGAACGGCAATGAAAGCGGCAAGGTCAAGGCGCTCGAAATCAGCGCGCCCAGCAGCACGGCTGGCACCAGATCCACCTGGTCACCCTGGGCCTGGCTGCGCTGCACCACGGTCCAGTTCAGCGCGCCGGCGATCGGCACTAACAGCGCCACCAAGGTACCGGCCAACTGCCCGCCGCCGCCCAATGAGAACTGCTGCCCATACATCCACGCAATGCCGGCGCCGGCGACCAAAATGGCGACCCAGGTTCGCAAGGCAATGCGGTGACCAATCAAGGCCCGCGCCAGCAAGGCCGTGATGAAGGGGCCGACCGCCATCGTCACCAGCACATTGGCGACCGTGGTAAGCGTGAGCGCGACCATGAAGGCCGTGAACATCACACTCCAGCACAGGCCCGAAATCCAAAGCGATCGTCCGCCGTGGCGGATGCGCGCGAACACGACCCGTCCCTGAAAAAGAGGCAGGATCACGAGCAAGGAAATGAGCGTGAAAAAACTGCGCCAGAAGGTTATTTCAAAACTCTGCGCAGATTCGAGCTGGCGCGTGACCACACCCGCCGTCGACCACATCAGGGTGACAGCCACCATGACGAGCACGGCACGGCTGTGGGTGAGTTGCATGAGTCAGGCGCAGAGCAAGCCAGTCAGGCCCCGAGCGAGGCGCTAACGGGATAGCCTGGTTTGATCAACGGCCAGCGCGTTTGCGCTCGCTCTCGGTCAGGTGGCGCTTGCGCAAACGGATCGACTTGGGCGTGATCTCGACCAACTCGTCTTCCTCGATGAATTCAACGCCGTACTCGAGCGTGCAGTCAATCGGCGGCGTGATCTTGATCGCATCTTCCTTGCCGGAGACACGGAAGTTGGTCAGCTGCTTGGTTCGCGTGGCGTTCACCACCAGGTCGTTGTCACGGCTGTGGATGCCCACGATCATGCCTTCGTACACCGGGTCGTTGGCCTTGACGAACATGCGGCCCCGGTCGTCGAGCTTACCCAGTGCGTAAGTGAAAATTTCACCGGCATCCATCGAAATCAGCACGCCATTTTTGCGACCGCCGATGTCACCCTTGTGCGCTTCGTAGCTGTCAAAGATATTCGAGATCAGGCCAGAACCACGGGTCAGGTTCAGGAACTCATTGGTAAAACCGATCAGACCCCGCGCAGGAATTCGGTACTCCAGACGCACACGGCCACGACCGTCCGGCTCCATGTTGACCAGCTCGCCCTTGCGCTCGCCGAGTGCCTGCATGACACCGCCCTGGTGCTGCTCTTCGATGTCGGCGGTCACCAGCTCGATCGGCTCATGCTTTTCGCCATTGACATCACGAAACACCACCCGGGGCTTGCTGACAGCCAACTCGTAGCCTTCACGGCGCATGTTTTCCAGCAGGATGGTCAGGTGCAACTCGCCACGACCCATGACTTCAAAAATGCCTTCTTCGCCAGTTTCCTTGACGCGCAGCGCCACGTTGTGCTGCAGCTCCTTTTGCAGGCGGTCCCAGATCTGGCGGCTGGTGACGTACTTGCCTTCACGGCCGGCCAGAGGGCTGGTGTTGACGCAGAAGTTCATGGTCAGCGTAGGCTCGTCGACCTTGAGCATGGGCAGCGGCGCCGGGGTCGTAGGGTCGGTGATGGTCACGCCGATGCCGATCTCGGTCAGGCCGTTGATCAACACAATTTCACCGGGGCCCGCTTCGGTGGTCTGAACGCGCTCCAGACCCTGGAAGGTCAGCACCTGGTTGATGCGACCCTTGACCGCCTTGCCGTCTGGGCCTTCCATGACGACGACGTCCATCATGGGCTTGATCGTGCCCTGGCTGATGCGGCCCACGCCAATGCGGCCGACGAAAGTTGAAAAGTCGAGTGCCGAAATTTGCAGCTGCAGTGGCGCGGCAGGATCACCCGTTTGTGCCGGCACATGGTTGAGCACCGTGTTGAACAGGGCCGACATGTCGGGGCCCCACTGCTCGCCGGGCGCGCCCTCTTCCATTGAGGACCAGCCGTTGATACCAGAGGCGTACACCACCGGAAAATCCAGTTGTTCGTCGGTAGCGCCCAGCTTGTCAAAAAGATCAAACGCGGCATTGACCACGAAGTCAGGACGAGCGCCGGGCTTATCCACCTTGTTGACCACCAAAATAGGTTTGAGGCCCAGGGCCAGCGCCTTTTTGGTCACAAAGCGCGTTTGCGGCATGGGGCCTTCTTGCGCGTCAATCAGCAGCACCACGCCATCGACCATCGACAGGGCGCGCTCGACCTCACCGCCAAAGTCGGCGTGGCCGGGGGTGTCGACGATGTTGATGTGGGTGCCTTCCCAGGTCACTGCACAGTTTTTTGCCAGGATCGTGATGCCCCGCTCTTTTTCAATAGCGTTGTTGTCCA
>CAIMVC010000223.1 GCA_903844825.1 uncultured Burkholderiales bacterium
CCGCTACCCGCACCAACCTCGAAGCCGCTGATGAAGTGGCCCGCCAGATGCGTCTGCGCGACCTGGGCGGCCTGATCGTCATCGACTTCATCGACATGGAAGAGTCGCGCAACCGCCGCGACGTGGAAAACCGCTTGCGCGACGCACTGCGGCAGGACCGCGCGCGCGTGCAGTTTGGCACCATCAGCAAGTTTGGCCTCATGGAAATGAGCCGCCAGCGCCTGCGTCCTGCCTTGTCCGAAGGCGCATCGATTCCTTGCCCGCGTTGCGGCGGCTCCGGCCATATTCGCGACACGGAAAGCTCGGCGCTGCAGATTCTGCGCATCATCCAGGAAGAGTCGCTCAAGGACAGCACGGCCTCGGTGCTGTGTCAGGTTCCGGTCGACGTGGCGTCGTTCCTTCTGAACGAAAAACGCTCCGAAATCGCCAAAATCGAGATGAAACAGCGCATCAACGTGCTGCTGGTGCCCAACAAGACGCTGGAAACGCCGAACTACCGGCTTGAGCGTCTCAAGCATGACGACCCGCGTCTGGACAATATCGAAGCCAGCTACAAACTTGCCGAAGACATCGACGACGGCACCACGGTGACGCGCCGCAGCCAGGAAAAGCACAACAAGCAGGAGCCCGTGATCAAAGGCGTTCTGCCCGATGTCCCGGCGCCGATGGCGCCCGAGCGGCCAGAACCCGCAGCCAAGCCTGCAGCAGCTGCTAAACGCCCGGCCGAGCCGCTGGCTGCCCCCGTAGCGCCCGTGGCGCCTGCCGCCGAGAAAGGCTTTTTCTCGTGGCTCAAAGGTCTGTTTGGTGGCTCCGAGGTGGTAGCCCCGGTGACGCCGGCAGCTCCGGCGCAGGAGGCCAAAAAAGAAGAACGCAGCGAAGGTCGTCGTGAAGAGCGCGGTGAGCGTGGTGGCCGTGATGGCCGGCGCGGTGGCCGGGGTCGCAGCGAGCGAGTCGAAGGACGTCCGGAAGGTCGTGGCGAACGTCAGGAAACGCGCGAAGGCCGCGAGCCAAGAGAGCCGCGCGAGCCTCGTGAGCCTCGTGAGTCCCGTGAAGGCCGTTCAGAAGGTCGACGCGAGCGTGGCGAGCCCCGCCCGGAGCGTGCTGCTGGTGCAGAAGCCCGTCCAGATGGCCGCCAGGAAGGCCGTCCGGAAGGTCGTGGCGAGCCCCGCCCGGAGGGTCAGCCACGTGGTGAAGGTCGAGGCGAGCGTGGTCGTCGTGAGCGCGGCGAGCGCGGTGATCGGGGCGAGCGCGCCCCGCGCGACGCAGCTCAGGAAGAACTGGCGCTGGCCAACCAGGCCGCTATGGCAGCGGCTTCCGGCTTGGGTGATGCGGAGCCGCGGCAAGAGCGTCCCGTCGACGGCGAACGTGCCCCGCGCGGCGAAGGTCGACGCGAGCGTGGTCGTCGCAACGATCGACGAGGCGAAGGCGAAGCTACCTCTGCTGAGCTCAATGTCAGTGGCGAGGCCGGTACAGCGCCCCGCACGGAAGGCAATGCGCCGGAAACTGTCGCGGCAGCCCAGGAGGCGGTGGCCGGTGCAGACGTTCAACCCAACGAAGGCGGTCAGGATCGACCACCCCGGGAGCGTCGCAGCCGTGACCGCTACGGTCGCGATCGCCGCGAGCGTTCGGAGCGTGGTGAGCAAGCCGCTGATGGCACGCAGACCGAGATCTTCCAGCCGCACGCCACACCCGCTCCCGTCCATGCCGACGCTGGCGTGACCAGTGCGGTCAGCGAGGACAGCCGCGTACCCCGCGCTGAAGCGCCTGCAGTTGCACATGCGCCAGAGGCCGTCGCCCCCGTTGCCACAACGCCAGCGCCGACTGTGGTGCCGGTGGCTGTAGCCCCGGTGCCTGCTACGGTTGCAGCACCGACGGCAGCACCAACTGCCAGCGCTCCAATGCTGCCCAAGGTTGGTACCTACCAGTTGCCGTTGCAGGACCTGGCCCAGGTGGCCAGCAGTTCAGGTTTGCAATGGGTAAATTCCGATGCAGCCAAGATTGCCGAGATTCAGGCGGCAATGGCGGCAGAACCAAAAGTCGTGCACGTCCCGAGGGAACGCACGGCAGCGGCCGGCATCGACAACGGCCCGTTGGTGCTGGTAGAAACCAAACGCGACCTGCGCAACATGAGCCTGCCTTTCGAGCAAGCCCCCGAAGCGTCCGCCGCGCGACCCGAGTAGGTATTAGCGCAGTGTGCAAAAAGCCAGCCTTCGGGCTGGCTTTTTTTGTGGTGCGCCCGGCACGGACGCACTCTTGGAGGTGCAAGTCCTCCCGTAAGTTGATCACAGGAAACGAAGCGTAACGCAGCTGCATGAGGGTGATCACGCCGGGCTTCACCCCGCGCTACGCCTACCCGGGTTGCCCCAGCAGCTGACGCATGGCCTGTTGGCGGTGGCGCTGACAAGAGAGAACTTGCAAGCGGCCTTCAAGCAGGTCAAGGCCAACAAAGGCGTAGCCGGGGGGGACTCGATATCGAGCAAACCGCCGAGCTGCTGCGCACGAGCTGGCAGGGCATCCGCCAAGAGCTGCTGGCAGGACGGCACCGGTCCAGTCCGGCACGCAAGGTGATGATTCCCAAGCCGGACGCGAGCCAGCGCGAGCTGGGTATCCCCACGGTGACAGACCGGCGGTCAAGATAGTTGACATCGACCAAGGCACTGAACAACTTCAAGTCCCGGATACGGCAACTCACGCGCTGCTCGTGTGGGCGTAGCATGGCGCAAGTGGTGCAGAAGCTGAGGCCCCACCTGCTGGGCTGGAGGGCGTACTTCGGGATGGCGCAAACGCCCAAGGTCTGGCGCGAGCTGGACGAATGGCTGCGCCATAGGCTGAGGGCCATCCAGCTCGAACACTGGAAGAGCTCGCGACCTTGCGGTCACGACGCTATGTGCCCGATCGCACCCTGCTGGCCTTGCCATGGCGAACATAAATGCGCCGCTTCCTCTCGGCCGCCCTGGTACACCTATCGGAGCACGCTCGGGCGCATCCAACTGCCGTCCGCAGGTTCACCAGACGTAAAAAAACCCGCCTGACGGGCGGGTTTTCAAGGCAGGGCCTTTGAGGCGCCAAACTGAATTACTTCAGTTTGATTTCCTTGTACTCCACGTGCTTGCGTGCCTTGGGATCAAATTTCATGATCAGCATTTTTTCGGGCGTGGTCTTCTTGTTTTTGGTGGTCGTGTAGAAGTGACCCGTGCCGGCGGTTGATTCCAGCTTGATTTTTTCGCGTGCGCCTTTAGCCATGATGGTTCTCCTTAGACTTCACCGCGGGCACGAAGATCCACCAGGATCGCGTCGATACCTTTTTTGTCAATCAAGCGCAAGCCAGCGCTGGTGATGCGCAGACGCACCCAGCGGTTCTCACTCTCGACCCAAAAACGGCGGTACTGCAGATTAGGCATGAACCGGCGCTTGGTTTTGTTGTTAGCGTGAGAAACATTGTTTCCCACCATCGGGCCTTTGCCCGTTACCTGACAGACGCGTGCCATGAGCACTCTCCGTAAAAAATTAAAAGAAGTCGGATGCTGGAAAGACGTATCGTCAAAAGACGTTTTGCACGCTCGCTCAGCCAAGCCGATGATTATAGCCTGAAAACCGGAGACTGCCAAACCCAGTCCAAGCGCCCGGTCAACCGCGCCGAGGCTGGCAGCACACTCAAGTGCTTTGTTCCAGAAAGCGCTGTGCGTCCAGCGCCGCCATGCAGCCCGTGCCGGCACTGGTGATGGCTTGCCGGTAGACGTGGTCCTGAACGTCGCCCGCGGCGAAAACGCCCGGCACGCTGGTCATGGTGGCAAAGCCTTGCAGCCCGCTGCGCGTGACGATGTAGCCATCCTTCATCTCCAGCTGGTCCTTGAAAATGTCGGTGTTGGGTTGGTGACCGATGGCAATGAAGCAACCGGTCAATGGCAGATCTTGCGTGGACGCGTCCTGCGTGCTTTTGAGGCGCACGCCGGTCACGCCCGAGGCGTCGCCCAACACTTCGTCAAGGGTCTGGTGGGTCTTGAGAACGATTTTCCCGGCAGCGACTTTCTCGTTGAGCTTGTCGATCAAAATGGCTTCGGCCTTGAACTTGTCGCGGCGGTGCACCAGGTAGACTTTGCTGGCGATGTTGGACAGGTACAGCGCTTCTTCCACGGCCGTGTTGCCGCCGCCGACGACGCACACTTCCTGGTCACGGTAAAAAAAGCCGTCGCAGGTAGCGCAACCCGATACG
>CAIMVC010000224.1 GCA_903844825.1 uncultured Burkholderiales bacterium
CGAACATCCGCCGCTCGGCCAGGGCAAGGGCCCGACCCCGGTGCAGTTGCTGGCCGCCGCGGTGGGCAACTGCCTGTCGGACTCTCTGCTGTTTGCGCTGCGCAAGTTCAAGCAGGCACCGGAGCCTATTCAATGCGAGGTGACGGCCGAGATCGGCCGCAATGCGCAGAACCGGCTGCGTGTGCTGGGGCTGGACGTGGTGCTGACGCTGGGGGTTTCTGCCGCCAAGCTGGAACACCTGGACCGTGTGCTGACCCAGTTTGAAGACTTCTGCACCGTCGCCAGCAGCGTCAGCCAGGGTGTGCCCGTGCGCGTCACAGTGCGCGACGCAGAAGGCCAGCAACTCAAGTGAAGGAAACGGCCATGTCTGCTGAAGCCAAAGTGAAAGCCCCCACCAAGGCCGCCGCGCCAGCCGCGGGTGACGAGGCCTGCAAGCCCACGGTGCTGACCGACAGCGATTCGCGCACCGAAATCCTGAACCGCCTGCGCCGCGCCGAAGGCCAGCTGCGCGGCATCCAGCGCATGATTGAAGACGGCGAGCCCTGCCTCAAGATCGGCCAGCAATTCAGCGCCGTGCGCAAGGCGCTGGACAGTACCTACCTGCGCATGACGGTGTGCTTCATGGAACAGGAACTGGAGCAGCGTCTGGCCCCGGGCGAGGAGCAGAAGGCCGATCTGTCGGCCATGATGAAGGACATGGAGACGCTGCTGGCGCGGATGAGCTAGGGGCTTTTGTTGCCTGCATCGCGGATGAGATGCCAAGCGTCTTTGAACTCATTCATTAAGTCAGCCGAGACATTGACTGCAAGGTTGCCTAATTTCCTTTGACCACCTCGAAGAAGCGGGCGGTCATGCTCCCGTTTCAAGGCTGCCAGATAGAGCGCGTTCGCTTTATCGCGAGGTACTACATAAAAAGCAAGGTGCTGAAAATCAAGCTCGCCATTATGTGAGTGCTTGGTACCAGCCTTTTTGTCGAGATTGACGAAGACGACAAAGTCAGAAACAAACTTTGGTCGCTGCAATTCATCTTCACCAGAGCACTGTGTCGTATAGACCCATCCGGGTCCCGGGCTATAGCCGGTTTTGACTTGTATGAGTAACTTGTGAGTAGGGTCTGGTGTATCAACGAGTAGATCGCTGCCGGCAAAGTTGGCTCTTAGACCAGCCGTGTTGTAAGCAGGAATGCCGTGCATCCAGCATTTAGCGGAGACTGCAGCTTCTCCAATTTTCCCGTGAGACTGTTGTTTGCGGATTTCCATACATGTCTAGGGTTGCAAGGATAGATGCGTAGATGAACTCTAAGCAGCCGCGTCGATCACACCGCCACCCAGACAAACCTCGCCGTCATACAGCACCGCCGACTGTCCCGGCGTCACCGCCCACTGCGCTTGCGGGAAAGTCAGGCTGAACGCCGAGCTTTCAATATCGCCGATGGTGCACGCCGCATCGGCCTGCCGGTAGCGCGTCTTCGCCGCCATGGCGCCCGGCTGGGGCGGTTCACCCGCTACCCAGCTCGCGTCCTGCGCGTGCAACTGGTGCGACAGCAGCCAGGGGTGCTCATGCCCCTGCACCACCCACAGGGTGTTCTTCTCCATGTCCTTGCGCG
>CAIMVC010000225.1 GCA_903844825.1 uncultured Burkholderiales bacterium
GTAAACCATAGTCAGGTTGACAAACCGTGCTGCCAGATCGGGTCGATGAGGTCTGAGCGGTTCACGAGTGCATGGTAGCTGGGAGGGAGCACCAAAACATCCGTTCCTGCCAAGAACTCACACCAAAAAAATTAACACTTAACCGTACTTTATCCGTACCATCAAAAAGCTACCGGTTGGTATAAAATGTGGAGCACGTCTAGAGCCCCGATGATCAGGAACCCCAATATGGCTATTGCCAAACTGAAGCAGATTCCCCGAGCGCCAGACCAACGGATGCAACCTCCTGCCAAGACCGTACAAGTCGATGGCAATGTAGCCACGTCGTTAGATAAGCGCAGCACAAAGTCGCTACAGATCCTCAGCGCAGCAGCCAAGATTTTCAACCGACGGGGCTTTCACGAAACGTCTGTGGCCGACGTAGCAGAAGCGTTGGGCGTAAGCAAACCTTTTCTCTATTACTACCTCAAGAACAAGGACGACATTCTGTTTGAATGCTCGCGCATCGCCACCGACCATCTGCACGACATGCTGGACGAGGTGCGCAAGGCCAATGTCTCCGGCTGGGACAAGCTCGAACTCCTATTCCGCGGCTACGCCCGAGTCATGACCACCGACTTCGGCATCTGCCTGATCCGCAACACCGCTCCCGGCTCGCTGCCAGGCGACAGCCGCGAGAAGCTCTGGGTCGGTCGTCGGCGCCTGAACCGCGAGGTCGAGCAAATCATCGCGCGAGGCATTGCAGACGGCTCCATCCGCCCGGTCGACCCGATCGCGCTATCGTTTGCCATCTTCGGCGCTTTCAATTGGATTACCTACTGGTTCCGCGAAAACGGGCCGCTGACGCCCGACGAGATTTCCGAGCGCTTCCTCGACGTTTTCGCCCGCGGGGCGCGATCGGTCCCGACACCGGTTCCCGCACCCAAAATCAGGAACACCGGCAAATGAGCGGCCTGCGCATCACCGATTGGTTCGAGTACAACGCCACAGCGCGCCCCGACCTCCCCTTCCTGATGATGGAAGGCCGCAGCCTCAGCTATGTAGAAGCAGACCGTTACGCCAACCAGTGGGCCCACGCCCTGCTGGCGCATGGCGTACAGCTAGGCGACAGGCTGGGCTACCTATCCACCAACTCCATTGATATGGGCATCATGCTGATCGGCGCAGCCAAGGTGGGCGTGGCGCCGGTGATGCTCAACTACAGGCTCGCCCCGCCGGAGTGGCTTGCCATCCTGCGCGACAGCGCGCCGCGCGTGCTGTTCGTGCGCGGCCTAGCTTACGTTAGCGCGATTAACGTACTAGGATTACCCGCGGCGCTACCCGGAATCGAACTGGTGGCCCTTGACTGCACGCCGCCGGCCGGCTGGAGCAGCCTCGCCCAGTACCTGGAGGGCCAGCAGACCACGCGGCCAACCAGCCAGGTCAGCGCCGATGACATGCTCTATCTGATCTACACCAGCGGCACGACCGGCCTGCCCAAGGGCGTGATGATCAGCCACAACAACGTGCTGGCCCACATTGAGCAGTCCATGACCGCCTCCAGCGCCAGCAAGGCGCCGGGCGAGCGGGCGCTGGTTACTACGCCGCTGTACCACGCAGCCGGCGTGCACCGCATCATGAACGCAGCCGTGACCAAGGGCACGGTGGTGCTGATGGAGCACTTTGACGGCGCCGAGTTGGTCGCCACGCTGGAGCGCGAACGCATCAACACCTGCAATATGGTGCCGGCCATCATGCAGTCGCTGCTGGACGACATCCCCAACATCGCGCAACGTGACTTCAGCCACCTGCGCGTCATCTATTACGGCGCGGCGCCAGTGAGCGTCACGCTGCTGCGGCGGGCTCTGGAGGTGTTCAGCTGCGACCTGATCCAGGGCTACGGCCTCACAGAATCTTGCGGCGGTTTTGTCTACCTCAACGAGGTGGACCATGCCAAGGCCCTGGCGGGCCAGGAGCACCTGCTGCGCTCCACCGGCCGCCCGGTGCTGGCCGACGTGCGCATTGTCGATAAAGACGGCAAGGACGTGCCGCGCGGCGAGCCCGGTGAACTGCTGGTGCGCGGCCCCAACGTGATGATGGGCTACTGGCGCAACCCCGAGGCCACCGCGCAGACCCTCAAGGACGGCTGGCTGCACTCGGGCGACGTCGCCTCCATGGACGAGGAGGGCTACATCTACCTGCGCGACCGCCTCAAGGACATGATCGTCACCGGCGGCACCAACGTCTACCCGAGAGAGGTGGA
>CAIMVC010000226.1 GCA_903844825.1 uncultured Burkholderiales bacterium
ACCTGATGAACAACGCCGGCATCACCAACCGCATCTACAACTACGCGCTGGCCCTGGTCGGCTGGCTCAAGGGCGGCCTGGGCCATGTCAACGTGGTCGGCTCGGTGGTGTTTGCCGGCATGAGCGGCACCGCCATTGCGGATGCCGCCGGCCTGGGAACCATCGAAATCAAGGCCATGAAAGATCACGGCTACAGCACCGAATTTGCCGTGGGCGTGACGGCCGCCTCGGCGACGCTCGGGCCCATCATTCCGCCTAGCCTGCCTTTTGTGATCTACGGCATGATGGCCAATGTCAGCGTCGGCGCACTCTTCCTGGCGGGCATCCTGCCCGGCGTGATGATGGCCTTGCTGATGATGCTCACCGTGGCCTATTTCGCCCACAAGAACGGCTGGGGCAGCGACGTCAAATTCGACTGGGGCAAACTCAGCAAGGCACTGCTCGAAACGGCCGTGGTGATTGGCTGGCCCCTGATGCTGTGGCTGCTGATCGGCAAACTGGCGTTTCCACCTCAAATTACCGTGGCTGTCGCCCTGCTGGCCCTGTTCGCGGCCGACAAGGCCTTCAAGTTCCAGGCTGTGCTGCCCATCATGACGCCGGTGCTGCTCATAGGCGGCATGACCACCGGCATTTTCACGCCCACCGAGGGCGCCATCGCCGCCTGTGTCTGGGCGCTTTTACTGGGCTTTGCCTGGTACCGCACGCTGACCATCAAGATGTTTATCAAGGTCTGCCTGGACACCGTCGAAACCACGGCGACAGTGCTCTTCATCGTGGCGTCGGCCTCGATCTTCGGCTGGATGCTGACGGCCACCGGCGTGACCACCGACATCGCCGCCTGGGTGCTTGGCTTTACCAAGGAAGCTTGGGTCTTTTTGCTGCTGGCGAATTTGCTGATGCTGTTTGTAGGCTGCTTTTTGGAGCCTACCGCCGCCATCACCATCCTGGTGCCCATCCTCGTGCCGATTGCCACGAAGCTGGGCATTGACCCGATCCACTTCGGGCTGGTGATGGTGCTCAACCTCATGATCGGCTTGCTCCATCCGCCTATGGGCATGGTGCTGTTTGTGCTGGCGCGCGTCGCCAAACTCTCGGTCGAGCGCACCACGGTGGCGATCCTGCCCTGGCTGGTGCCGCTGCTGGGCAGCCTGATCATCATCACGTACATGCCCAGCCTGGTGCTCTGGCTGCCCAAAATGTTTTACTGATCTCAAGGCCACTGGCAACATTTCACATGACCCCTTTCATCCGGCTCCATCCTGCTGACGATGTGCTGATTGCCCGAGCCCAGCTCGTCGGCGGCGCATCCATCGAAAACGTCACCGTCCGCGGTCTGATCCCGCCCGGCCACAAGGTAGCCGCTCGCGCCCTGTCGGCGGGCGAGCCGGTGCGCCGCTACAACCAGATCATCGGCTTTACCAGCCAGGCCATTGCGGCCGGTGAGCATGTTCATACGCACAACTTGAACATGGGCCCGGACAAAGGTGACTTTGCGCGCGACTACGCCCTAGGTGCCGACGTGAAGGCCCCACCCGAGCGACGCGAGGCCAGCTTCATGGGCATACGCCGGGCCGACGGTCGCGTGGCCACGCGTAACTACATCGGCATCTTGTCGAGCGTGAACTGCTCGGCCACGGCAGCCCGGGCCATAGCCGACCATTTTTCGCGTCAGAACAACCCCGCCGCCCTGCGCGACTTTCCAAACGTCGATGGCGTCGTGGCGCTGACCCACGGCACTGGCTGCGGCATGGACAGCGAAGGGCTGGGCATGCAAATCCTCGAGCGTACGCTGGCCGGCTACGCCACCCACGCCAACTTCGCTGCCGTGCTGGTGGTCGGCCTGGGCTGCGAAACCAACCAGATCAACGCCTGGCTGGCGCACAGCGCGCTGCGCGAGGGCGACAACTTTCGGGTCTTCAACATCCAGGACTCTGGCGGCACGCGCCAGACCGTCGACAAGGGTATCGGCCTGATTCGCGAGATGTTGCCGCGCGCCAACCAGGTCCGGCGCGAACCCTGCAGTGCCGAGCACATCACCATCGGTTTGCAATGCGGCGGCTCCGACGGCTATTCAGGTATCAGCGCCAACCCGGCGCTAGGCGCCGCGGTTGACTTGCTGGTAGCCCATGGCGGCAGTGCCATCCTCAGCGAAACCCCCGAAATCTATGGCGCCGAGCATTTGCTCACTCGCCGCGCCGTACGGCCCGAGGTGGCGGAAAAACTCATTGCCCGCATCAAGTGGTGGGAGCACTACACACAGATCAACGGCGGGGAGATGAACAACAACCCGTCGCCCGGCAACAAGGCTGGCGGGCTGACCACGATTCTTGAAAAATCGCTGGGCGCGGTCGCCAAGGGCGGCACCAGCAACCTTGAAGCAGTCTACGAATACGCAGAGACAGTCACCCGCCGCGGCTTCGTCTACATGGACACCCCCGGCTACGACCCGGTCAGCGCCACCGGCCAGGTCGCGGGCGGCGCCAACCTGATCTGCTTTACCACCGGCCGCGGCTCGGCCTATGGCTGCGCGCCTTCGCCCTCACTCAAGCTGGCGACCAACACCGCGCTGTGGAAGCGACAGGAAGAAGACATGGACATCAACTGCGGCGACATCATCGACAGCGGCGTGAGCATTCAGGACATGGGGCAGCGCATTTTTGAGCGGGTGCTGGCCACGGCTTCGGGCGAACCCAGCAAGAGCGAAAAGCATGGTTATGGGCAAAACGAATTTGTTCCCTGGCAGGTCGGTGCGGTGATGTAACGATGCCCGCGCGCTGCTGACCCAAGCCATCAACAACTTAGTTCGTTAAAAACCGCCATGTCAAAAACCATCTCAGCCGATCGCCTGCGCTCCCAAGGTGCCGCCATTTTGGTCGCAGCCGGCAGCAGCCCCGCAGAAGCCCGTCAGGTCGCGGCCAATCTGGTGATGGCCAACCTCAGTGGGCACGACTCGCACGGCGTGGGCATGCTGCCGCGCTATGTGGACGCCGTGCTGGAAGGTGGCCTGAGCCCCAACGCCGAAGCCAAGCTGCTGCTGGATGCGGGCAGCGTCTTGTCGCTCGATGGTCAGCGTGGCTACGGTCAGGTGGTGGGCGAGCAAGCCATGCGACTGGGCATGGCGCGGGCCAAAGAGCAAGGCAGTTGCATCTTGTCGCTGGCGCAGGCGCACCACCTGGGGCGCATCGGTCACTTCGCCGAAATGGCCGTGGCTGAAGGCCTGGTCAGCATGCACTTCGTCAACGTCAAATCGCGGCCGGTGGTCGCGCCCTGGGGCGGCGCCGATGGCCGCTATGGCACCAACCCCTGCTGCATCGGTGTGCCGCTCAAGGATCGCCCGCCGTTTGTGCTGGACTTTGCCACCAGCCGCGTGGCCCAGGGCAAGATGCGCGTGGCCCATAACCAGGGCAAAACGGTCGAGCCAGGGCTGCTGATCGATGAGCAGGGTCAGCCCACCACCGACCCCGGCGTGGTGGTGGTTCCGCAAAGCGGCGGTCTGTTTGGCGCCCTCATGCCTTTTGGCGAGCACAAGGGTTTCGGTCTGGCCGTCGCTTGCGAGTTGTTAGGCGGCGCGCTGACGGGCGGCGGTACCTGGCACCAGCCCACCAATTCAGCCCGGGCAGTGATCAACAGCATGCTCACCATCCTCATCAACCCCGACAAGCTGGGCACCCAAGCGGCGTTTGAAACCGAAGCGCTGGCTTTCATCGACTGGCTCAAGGCCGGGCCGGTGGCGCCAGGCCATGATGCGGTGCTGATCGCGGGCGAACCCGAGCGCGCCGCGCGCCGGCAGCGCGAAGTCGCCGGTGTCGAGATCGACCTGGGCACCTGGCAGGAACTGGTGGATGCCGGCCAAAAGGTCGGTGTGCGCCTTGAACAATGACCCCTCTTGAACACAAGCGCATGAGCACATCACCCCCCCACACTTTGTCCCCCGCCGACCTGCCCGCCTTGGCTGCGGCCGGCTTGCGCACGCCCACTTATGAACGCCAGGGGCTGCAGCCAGGCGTGGTCCACCTGGGCCTGGGCGCCTTTCACCGGGCGCATCAGGCACTGGTATTCGACCAGCTACTGGCCGGCGGCGACACGCGCTGGGGCGTCTTCGGCGTGGCCATGCGCAGCACGCAACTGGCCGACGCGCTGGCCGCGCAAAAAGGTCTGTATGCCGTGCAGGTAGCCAGCCGCGACGGCCTGGCCTGGCAAGTGCCCGGAGCGCTGCTGCAAACAGCCGTGGCCGCGCGCGAAGCGCAACAAGTGATCGACGCTGTCGCTGCCCCCGCCACCCGTTGGCTCACGCTCACGGTGACAGAAAAGGGCTACGGCTCCGAGCTGGCGAAGCTGCTGGTCAGCGGGCTGGCCAAAAGGCAAGCCGCCGGCCTGCCCGGCCTGACCGTAGCCTCGTGTGACAACCTCAGCCACAACGGCCGGCAGTTGCAGGCCTTGTGCGAGGCCACAGCGCAAGCGCTGAGTCCGGCCCTGGCCGACTGGATCACCACCTGCTGCACCTTCCCGGACAGCATGGTTGACCGCATCGTTCCCGCCGCCACACCCGAGCGGCTGGCCGCCGCAGCGCAGGCGCTGGGTGTGCACGATGCCTGCGCCCTGGGGACCGAAGGCTTTTGGGAATGGGTGATCGAGCGCCGCTTTGTCGACGCTGGCGATGCCGCCGTGCTAGCGAGCGCTGGCGTCACTGTGGTGGACGATGTGCGCCCCTTTGAAGAGGCCAAGCTGCGCATGCTCAATGGCAGCCACTCGCTCATGGCCTGCATGGGGGCCGTTGCCGGCCTGCCCACGATTGCTCACTGCATTGCACAGCCGGCAATCCGCACGCTGGTTCACGGCCTGATGACACACGAGGTCGCGCCGCACCTGAGCCGCAGCGACTGGGCCGACTACCGCGACGCGCTGCTGAGGCGCTTTGCCAACCCGGAACTCAAACACAGCGTGCACCAGATCGCCACGGACAGCTCCAAGAAAATTCCACAGCGCTGGCCGCCCTCGGTACAAGGCCAAATGCAGGCCGGCCAGCCGTTCGAACGCCTGGCTTTTTCTGCCGCCGCCTGGATGCGCTACTGCCTGGCCGAAGACGAGCAGGGCCAACCCTATGCCATGTCCGACCCGATGAGCGGTGAGCTGCAAGCCTTGGCGCGTGAGCATGCGGGCAACACCGAAGCCACCGTGCGCGCCCTCGGAACACTGGTGAGCGTCTGGGGCGAAGAGCTGCCCCTGAACGCCGCCTGGCTGGCCCGCGTCAGCCAGCACCTGGGCAGGATCGGACAGCACGGCATGCTGGCCGCCGCGGCGCAGGTCGACGTCTGAACGACCCCGGATTCGAAAAGCCTGAGCTGCCATGAAAATTACCCATGCCCGCGTCATTGTCTGCTGCCCCGGGCGCAACTTCGTGACCCTCAAGATCGAGACCGATGAGGGCCTGACGGGCATTGGCGACGCTACGCTCAACGGCCGCGAACTGGCTGTGGCCAGCTACCTCAGCGAACACGTGATCCCCTGCCTGATCGGCCGCGATGCGCATCAGATCGAGGACATCTGGCAATACCTCTACCGCGGTGCCTACTGGCGGCGCGGCCCCGTGACCATGAGCGCGATTGCAGCCGTCGACACGGCGCTGTGGGACATCAAGGCCAAAGCCGCCAACATGCCGCTGTACCAATTGCTGGGCGGACGCAGCCGAACCGGCGTGATGGTCTACGGCCATGCCAATGGCCGGGACATCTCGCAGACCGTTGAGGAGGTTCTACGCCACAAGGAAATGGGCTACCTGGCCATACGCGCGCAAAGCGGTGTGCCGGGCCTGGACAAAGTCTATGGTGTGGGCAAGGGCACGACCTTCTATGAACCCGCAGACGCAGACCTGCCCGGCGAGCACGACTGGAGTTCCGAGAAATACCTCCTGCACACGCCCCGGCTGTTCGAGGCCGTGCGACAGGCCGTCGGACCCGATACCCATTTGCTGCACGACGTGCACCACCGCCTGACACCGATCGAGGCGGCCCGGCTGGGCAAGTCGCTGGAGCCCTTTCACCTGTTCTGGATGGAGGACGCAACGCCGGCTGAAAACCAGGAGGCCTTTCGCCTGATCCGCCAGCACACCACCACGCCGCTGGCCGTGGGTGAGGTTTTCAACACCATCTGGGACTGCAAGGACCTGATCCAGAACCAGTTGATTGACTACATCCGCACGACCGTGGTGCATGCCGGTGGCATCACCCACCTGAGGCGGATTGCCGACTTTGCCGCGATGTTCCAGGTGCGCACCGGCTGCCACGGCGCCACCGACCTGTCACCGGTTTGCATGGGCGCGGCGCTGCACTTTGACACCTGGGTGCCCAACTTTGGCGTGCAGGAACTCATGCCGCACAACGAGCTGACCAACGAGGTCTTTGCGCACGCCTACAGCTTCGACAAGGGCTTGATGCACTGTGGCGAGACGGCCGGCCACGGCGTGGAGATTGATGAAAAACTTGCCGCCAAGTACCCGTATCAACGCGCTTACCTGCCGGTGAACCGGCTCGCGCACGACGGCACACTGACCAACTGGTAGCGGCCCGCGGCATACCCGGCAGACCTGGCGCTCCCAAAGCACTTGGCGCTGCTGCGGCCAGGCGCGTCGCTCAGCCCAGCAAGAGCGCCAGACCGGGCTCGAGTTGCTCGCAGGGCAATCGCCTGAAACCGGATCGGGCGTAGCGCTGGATCCTGCCGGTCACAAATGCCATCAGAACAGAAGCACGCACCTGCGCATCTGCGCCCGGCGCAGCCGTACCGCTGGGCAGGGCCGCCTCGCGCAGGTATTGCCTGAGACTGGCTTCGAGTTTGTCCAGGAACAGATTCATGCGCTCTTGCAGGCGCGCGTTTTCAAACACCAGCGCGTCACCCACCATCACACGCGCCATGCCAGGATTTTTTTCGGCAAACTGCAGCACCAGCCACACCAGCTTGCCGCAACGCTGCGCTGGCTCGACTTCACGCTCGGCGATCTGGTTGAGCAGGGTAAAAATAGACTGCTCGATGAAGTCGATCAAGCCTTCATACATCTGCGCCTTGCTGGCGAAATGACGGTAAAGCGCCGCCTCGCTCACCCCGAGCCGGGCGGCCAGGGCCGACGTTGTCACGCGTTCGGCGCCCGGCTGCTCCAGCATGCCGGCCAGCGCCTGAAGAATCTGCACGCGACGCTCCCCGGGCTTGGGGCGCTTGCGCGGCGGGGCTGGCGGCTTGGCGCTCTGGTCAGGTTCGAACTCAGACATGACTCGCGGTACAGGGAATGCTGGGAGGCCCGGATTGAGAAGCCGAAAGCCAAGGCCGGATCGGGCAGAGTCGGTCGCGCCGACCCGCCGTCAATGGGAGCGGATCATGGTGCCGTAGGCCTGCTCTGTCAGGATCTCCAGCAGCAAGGCGTGCGGCACACGTCCGTCGATGATATGGACCGAGTTGACACCACTCTTGGCGGCATCCAGCGCACCCGATATCTTGGGCAGCATGCCGCCCGAGATCGTGCCATCGGCAAACAGCTCGTCAATTTCACGCGCGGACAAGTCGGTCAGCAACTGGCCCGCCTTGTCGAGCACACCCGGGGTGTTGGTCAGCAGCACCAGTTTCTCGGCCTTGAGCACGGTGGCCAACTTGCCCGCGACCACGTCTGCATTGATGTTGTAGCTCTCGTTGTCGGCACCAAAGCCGATCGGGCTGATGACGGGGATGAACTGATCGTCCTGCAAGGCCTTGACCACGCTCGGGTCGATGCTGACGATATCGCCCACCAGACCCACATCGTGCTCTTTGTCCGGATCATCCTTGTCCAACATCTTGAGCTTCTGGGCCCGGATCAGGCCGCCATCGCGCCCCGTCAGGCCCACGGCCTTGCCCCCGGCCTGGTTGATCAGCCCAACGATGTCTTGCTGAACCTGACCCGCCAGCACCCACTCGACCACTTCCATGGTTTCGTCGTCGGTCACGCGCATGCCCTGCACGAATTCGCCTTTTTTACCCAGGCGATTGAGCGCCGTTTCAATTTGCGGGCCACCGCCATGCACCACCACCGGGTTCATACCGACCAACTTGAGTAGCACGACATCTTCTGCAAAATCAGCTTGAAGGGCCGGATCGGTCATGGCGTTGCCGCCGTATTTGATGACCAGCGTCTTGCCGTGGAACTTGCGGATATAGGGCAGCGCTTGCGCCAGAATCTCGGCCTTGTCACGCGGGCCTACATGGGAGAGATCGGGTTCGGTCATGGCAATGGGTTCTGATCAGTCGGTTGAAACTTGCGTCGAGGCCAGATTGTGCCCGAAGGAGCAAGGCCTGCCGACCCCAGCCAGCCG
>CAIMVC010000227.1 GCA_903844825.1 uncultured Burkholderiales bacterium
AGCCAGACTAGAAAAAGCGACAGCAAGTAAATAAACCCCAACAAAAAAGCCCGCATGATGCGGGCTTTTTTGTCAGGAGTAATCACCCTGGCGCTTCACAGGTCAAAGAAAACCGTTTCCTTGCCGCGGGCACTGTCCTGCATGCAGATGTCAAAGCGGTACACGGCGCCGGCCGGCGTCATGGCGCGCTGGGCGATCAGTGTGGCGCGGCGCTCAGCAGGCACGCTGTTCAACACCTCGTCGTTGGCGTTGGCGGCGGCTTCATCGTCAAAGTAGATGCGTGAGAAGGTGTGGACCAAGAGGCCACGAGCGGTCACGCAGACGTCGATGTAAGGCGCCTGGCCCGCCACGGCGCCGGGCTTGACGGTGCTGAACTCGAAGGCGTTGTCGGCCAGCGTGCCAGTGCCGCAGCGGCCAAAGCCGGCAAAACCCTGGGCTTCAGACTCGGCCACCGTGGTGACGAACTGGCCACTGGCGTTGCGCTGGTTGATCTCGACCAGTGCGTCGCTGATGGGCACGCCGGCGCCGTCGAGCACCTGGCCGACGATGCGGATGTGTTCACCCTGGGCTTTGGGCGTGACCAGCGCGGGTGTGAACAGGCTCTTGAGGTCGTAGCCGTACTGCGTGGGCGACAGACCGTAGGCGAAATAGGGGCCGACGGTTTGCGAGGGTGTTTGCTTGAGTGGTGTCATGACGAAGATCCCTGGGGCTTATTCAAAACGCGTGGCTTTGGCGCCACGCAGCACGATGTCGAATTCATAGCCCAGCGCGTAGTCGGGCTGGGTCACGTCCAGGCTAAAGCGCGACACCATCAGATCGCGCAGATGCTCGGGCGCACCCATGTACATCGGGTCGTACTGCAGCAGCGGGTCGCCAGGGAAATACATCTGCGTGACCAGGCGGCTGGCAAAGTAGTCACCAAACAACGAAAAGTGAATGTGGTTGGGCCGCCAGGCGTTGTGGTGGTTGCCCCAGGGGTAGGCGCCGGGCTTGATCGACTTGAAGGTGTAGCGGCCCTGCTCGTCGGTGAGGCAGCGGCCGGCACCCAGAAAGTTCGGGTCCAGTGGCGCGTCGTGCTGGTCGACTTTGTGCACGTAGCGGCCCGCCGCATTGGCTTGCCAGACTTCGACGATGGTGTTGCGCACGGGGCGGCCGTCTTCGTCCAGCACGCGGCCGGTGACGATGATGCGCTCGCCCAGCGGCTCGCCGTTCATGACCGCGTTTTTAGTCATGTCGTTGTCAAACTGGCCGAACTGCGCGGCGGCGTACACGGGCGCGTTGCGCTGCGCCAGGGTGTGCTTCATGGGTACCAGGGCATTTTTGGGGCCGCGCAGTGCAGTGGATTTGTAGCGCAGGTCGATGTGCGCGGGGTGGCAACGCCAGTCGCGCGGGGCGACGATGTTGTCCTGGGTGTTGGTTGTCATGGTGGGTGTCTCCGGAAAAACAGACATGCAAAAAGGCGCGCGGTGAGCGGCGGGTTTAAAAGCTCTCTTTTGGCGTGGGCAAACTTTAAACAACTCTTCAGGTTATGTATAGTGATGTTTTATGGATTTATACATAACCGTTTGTGTAGGTAAAGGCCTGCCATGATGGATGAGCGCATCAAGTTTCGCCACCTGCAATGTTTTCTGGCGGTCGCGCAGCATGGCAGCTTGCAAAAAGCGGCCGATGTGCTGGCCATCACGCAGCCGGCCGTCTCCAAAACGCTCAAGGAGCTTGAAGACCTGCTGGGCGTGCGCCTGTTTGCGCGTGGCCGCAAGGGCGCGGCGCTGACCGCCAGCGGCGAGGCCTTTGCGCCGCACGCTGGCGCCAGCGTCAGCGCGCTGCGCGAGGCGGTGGCCAGCGTCTCACCGACCCGCCAGCAGGGCAGCGCGGTGGTCACCCTGGGCGTGTTGCCGACCGTCGCACCGTGGCTGATGCCGCGTTTGCTGCTGCGTCTGGATGCCCTGGCCGCCAGCAGCGGCCTGCCGGCACCGAGTTTGCGCATTCACACCGGCGCCAACCCGCAACTGTTGACTCAGCTGCGCCAGCGCGAGCTCGACCTGGTGATCGGTCGTTTTGCCGAGCCGTCTTTCATGCTCGGCTTGAGCTTTGAACATCTGTACGCCGACCCGCTGGTGCTGGCGCTACGGCCCGGTCACCCGCTGCTCGTCGACCCCGCGCTCAACATCAGCCCGCTGACGCACCTGCAGGACTTCACCGTCATCTTGCCCACCCAGGGCACCGCCATCCGCCAGAGCACCGACAGCTTTTTTCTCACCCGCGGGTTGGGCCAGCCGGCGCGCACGATCGAGACCCTGTCGGTGTCCGTGGCGCGGGCCTACACCCTCGGCAGCGATGCCCTGTGGTGTTCACCGCTGGGCGCAGTGCAGGCCGAGTTGAGCAGCGGCGCCCTGATGACCTTGCCGGTGGACATGACGGGCACCGAAGAAATGGTGGGTTTGACGTTGCGTGCCGACATGACGCCGAGCCCGGCGCAGCGGGAGGTGATGACCGTGGTGCACCAGCTGGCGGGCGAGCGGCAGCACGCTCAGCGGGTTTGAGCCGGCGCAGTCAGACAGTCGCTGACGACTGCCTCCTCTTGGGGCCCAACCGGACGCCGCTTGTCTTAACGCCCTTTACCTCTGGGGGAGGGCGGGGGTGGGGGGTCGGTCCCGGCGTGTGGGAAGTCACTGTGCTGGCCAAGAACCCCCTACCCCAGATTTCTCCCAGCGGGGGAAGGTGCCAAACCGAACGCCAGATGCAGCCACTGGGGCGAAGGCGCTGGCTCAATGAAAATTCCGCTGATTGGCAGCGCGCGCCCCTCTCAGCCTTTGCGCAACGGGGCTAAACCCCGAAGCGGCCGGTCAGTTCGTCCAGCCCCAGTTCCGCCAGAACCTGCCCGAGCCGCTCGGCGGCGGCCTGCATGGCAGCCGCGCGCGGCTGCTCGGGGCGGCTGGCGATGATGAGCTCGTTTTTCATGGAATGCTCCCAGCCCACCAGCTCGGTCACGGTCACGTCGTAACCGTGGGCCTGCAACTGCAGGCAGCGCAGCACGTTGGTGATCTGGCTGCCGAACTCACGGGTGTGCAGCGGATGGCGCCATAGCTCGGCCAGCGGCGTGCGCTTGAGTGACAGCGCCTTGCTTTGCCTGAGCACGCCGGCCACCTCGGCCTGGCAGCAAGGCACCAGCACCATGTGCCGCGCCTGCCGCGCCAGGCCAAAGGCAATGGCGTCGTCGGTGGCGGTGTCACAGGCGTGCAGCGCGGTGATGATGTCCACACTGGCCGGCAGCGCATCAGACGCGGTGGCCTGTTGCACCGACAGGTTCAAGAAAGTCATGCGCTCAAAACCCAGGCGAGTGGCCAGCGCACGCGAGCTGTCAACCAGCTCGGCGCGGGTTTCAATGCCGTAGACATGACCGCTGCTTTTTTGCCCCTGGTGCGCGACGTTGAAAAACAGGTCGTACAAGATAAAACCCAGGTACGACTTACCCGCACCGTGGTCGGCCAGAGTCGGTGCGGCGCTATGCTTGAAAGCGTCATTGAGCAGCGGCTCAATGAACTGGTAGAGGTGGTAGACCTGCTTGAGCTTGCGCCGCGTGTCCTGGTTGAGCCGGCCTTCCCGGGTGAGGATATGCAGCGCCTTGAGCAGCTCGATCGACTGCCCGGGGCGCAGTTCTTCGATGACCTGCGGGGTGGCGGCGCCTGAGGCGCTGGCGCGTAAAACGTCTTTGGCGGGTTTGGGCATGGGCGTCGAGTTTAAGCGCCCACTGCGGCCAGTCCCGGCCAGTCGCCGCAGTATTGCGCTGGTCAGCAGCAACTCTGCAGTGACTCTGGCCTGACCCAGTCGTGAGCCGCCGCAAGCTCAATATGTCTCGAGGTGCAGGCGACCTTCCTTCTTGAGCGCGGCACCCACGCTGTCCCACGACAGCCCGGCCTGTTGCGCAATGTCGTGCAGGGCCAGCACCACGCCTTCTTCCATGCTTTTAAGTCCGCACACATAAAAGCAGGTGTTGGCATCACCCAGCAGCGGCGCGAGATCGGCGGCACGCTCACGCATCACGTCTTGCACGTAGCGCTTGGGCTGGCCGAGCGTGCGCGAAAAAGCAAAGCTGATGTCAATGAAATCCTTGGGCAGGTTTTGCAGCGGGCCAAAGTAAGGCAGCTCTTCCTTTGTGCGGGCACCAAAGAACAGCATAAGCTTGCCGCCCTCGAACTTGCCTGAGGCGCGCAGCCGCCGGCGCCACTCGGTCATGGCGCGCATCGGCGCCGAACCGGTGCCGGTGCAGATCATGACGATGTTGCTGCGTGGATGGTTGGGAATCAAAAAGCTGGCGCCGAAGGGGCCGATGACCTGCACCTTGTCGCCCACCTGCAGGTCGCACATGTAGTTCGAGCCCACGCCGCGCACTGGCTGGCCCTGATGGTCTTCGAGCACGCGCTTGATGGTCAGCGACACATTGTTGTAGCCAGGCCGCTCGCCGTTGCGGGGGCTGGCAATCGAATACTGGCGTGCATGGTGC
>CAIMVC010000228.1 GCA_903844825.1 uncultured Burkholderiales bacterium
AGGCCCGCTGGACCGGCAGGCCCTGGACGCCATGGCCGAGCGCTTCGAGCTGGCTTACGAGCGAATTTACGGTCTGCGCGTGCCGGGCTCTGAAGTCGAAGTCGTGACCTGGCTGGTCACCGTTTCGACCGCCCCCACCCCTGTGCAGCCCATTGCCTTGCCCCCGGCCACGCGCGAACGCCAGGCGCCATTGCACCGGGAGGTCTGGGAGCCGGCACGTGGCGAGCGCCAGCCCTTTGGCCTGCACTGGCGCTTTGACCTGCAGGTAGGCGAACAACTCACAGGACCGGCCCTGGTGGCAGAAGACGAGACCACGATCGTGGTCCCCGCGGGCTGGGTGGCGCGGCTGGACGAGCAAGGAAATTTTGTGATGGAGGCCCAGGCATGAGCGCGAAAATGCTGCAATCGATCCGCACCCAGGTCATGTGGAACCGGCTGATCTCGGTGGTCGAGGAACAAGCCCAGGCCCTGCTGCGCACCGCCTTCGGCTCGGTCGCGCGCGAGGCCGGCGACCTGTCGGCCGGCGTCTACGACGTGCAAGGGCGCATGCTGGCCCAGGCGGTGACCGGCACGCCGGGCCACGTCAACACCATGGCGGTGGCGGTGGGTCATTTTTTAGAACGCTTCCCCTTGAGCGGTCTGGTCGCCGGTGACGTGCTGGTGACCAACGACCCGTGGCTGGGCACCGGACACTTGTTTGACTACGTGGTGGTCACCCCGGTCTTCAGGGGGCAGCGCGCCGTCGCGCTTTTTGCCTCGACCTGCCACACCATTGACGTGGGCGGCCGTGGCTTCACGGCCGATGCCTCGTCGGTGTATGAAGAAGGCACCTGCATCCCTCACCTCAAGCTGGTGCGCGCCGGCAGCCTCAATGAAGACGTGCTGGCCATCATCCAGGCCAACTCGCGCAACCCGATCGAGGCGCGCGGGGACATCTTGTCGCTGGTCAGCAGCAACGAAGTGGGCTGCCGGCGCCTGATCGACATGATGACCGAGTTCAAGCTCGAGCAACTCGACGCCCTGGCCGAGCACATTCTGGAGCAGTCGGGTCGTGCAGCGCGCGAAGCCATCGCCCGCCTGCCCGACGGCCAGTGGCAAGCCGACATGACCCTCGACGGCTACGAACAAGCCGTGCGCCTGGTGGCCACGCTGCGCAAGCAGGGCAGCCATCTGAGCGTCGACTACGCCGGCTCCTCGGCCGCGTCCGGACGTGGCATCAACTCGCCCAAGTGCTACAGCGACGCCTATTCGGTGTTTGGCCTGAAATGCCTGATCGCGCCCGACGTGCCCAACAACGCCGGCTCGCTGGCGCCCTTCGAGGTGCTCGCGCCCGCGGGCAGCATCGTCAACCCGCAGCGGCCCAGCCCGGTGACCGCCCGCCACGTGATCGGCCAGATGTTGCCCGACCTGATGTTTGGCTGCCTGGAGCAGGCGCTGGGCGGCCAGGTGCCGGCCGAATCGGCGGGCAGCATCTGGGTGCTGGCCATGAGCCGCGATCCGGCCCGGGGCAGCGCCTTTAACGTCATGAGCGTCGGCCTGGGCGGCACTGGCGCACGGCCGACCAAGGACGGCTTGTCGACCACCGCTTGTCCCAGCGGCGTTGGCGGCATTCCGGTCGAGATCACCGAGGCCCAGTCGCCGCTGGTTTTCTGGCAAAAAGAATATCTGCCGGACTCTGGCGGTGGCGGACGCTGGCGCGGCGGTCTGAGCCAGCGCATCGTGATCGGCAGCCGCGACAACGTCGGCTTTGACTGCTCGGCCGCCACCTTTGACCGCCGCGCCTATCCAGCGCGCGGCCGCAGCGGCGGCCTGGCCGGCGCACAGGGTCTGGTCGAAATCGAATCACCCACCGGCGAGCGCACGCGCTACGAAGGCAAAAGCACGATCGAGGTGCCCGCCGGCGGGCGGCTGCGTGTGGACCTGCCGGGCGGCGGCGGTTTTGGCGCGCCCGCAGAACGCGATGCGGCGCGCGCCGCCCACGATGCGCTCAACGGCTATGTCAGCGCAGCCCACGATTGCGAAGTTGTTTCACCCTTGCCCTCCCACCACCCTTGAAGGAGTTCCCCATGAAGCTGATCCACCGATTGACCTCAACGCTGCTGCTGGCAGCCGCCCTGCCCTGGGCTGCCCATGCGGCCGACTACACCGGCACCATTCGCATCGTGGTGGGCTTTCCGCCAGGCGGCGCTACCGACGTGGTGGCTCGCATTCTGGGTGAAAAGCTGCGGGTCGCCATGAACCAGCCGGTGATCGTAGAAAACAAGCCCGGCGCCGGCGGCATGATCGCCACCCAGCAGCTCAAGGCTGCTACCCCCGACGGCTCCATTGTGATGCTGACGATCGACCATTCGCACGTCATCATCCCCCTGACCTTCAAGGCGCCCGGCTACGACCCGCTCAAGGACTTCACGGCGCTGGCCGGTGTGGCGAGTTACTACAACGTGATGGCCCTGACCAGCACCATCGGCGCCAAAACACCGAGCGAGTTCGGCGCCTGGCTCAAAGCCAATCCGGGCAAGGCCAACTACGGCATTCCCGCCGTCGGCAGCGTGCCGCAATTTGCCGGCCTGCTGGTGGGCAAGGCGCTGGGCACGCCCATGGTGGCCATTCCCTACCGCGGTGGCGCGCCCCTGGTGCAAGACCTGCTGGGCGGCCAGGTACCGGCCGGCTTTTTGTCGCTGACCGAGTCGATCGAGCACCACCGTTCGGGCAAGATGCACGTCATGGCCGTCTCGGGCACCAGCCGCGCCAAATCCGCGCCCGACATTCCCACCTTCCAGGAACTGGGCATCAAAGGCGTGGACAAAAATCCCTGGCTGGCCTTCTTTGGCCCCAAGGGCATGGCGCCTGAATTTGTAGAGCGTTTCAGCCGCTCGGTCGCCAGCGCCCTGGCCGACCCCGAAGTCGTTGACAAACTCTCCAAGCTGGGCAACGTGGCCACCTACGCCAACCCGGTGCAACTGCAAGACTGGGTGTCCTCGGCGAGCCTGCATTGGGGGCCGGTGATCAAGGAGTCCGGCTTTGAGCTGCAATAAGCCTGCAGTCGGCGGCTGGGCGCGGACGAGTCTCTGACAAGTCAGCTCGCTGGCCGGGCGGCGCGCTGACTTGAACCTAAATGCGGCAGTTGGGCTCGGCCGAAGGCCTGCCGAGGCTGGTTGCTGGCCAGGCGCGAGGACACCGCCAGCGGCCTGAAGCGGCAGGCCAGCGGCCGTGCAGCGCTCTCACCAGGAGGTGAGCTGCGTCGCGTGTGCAACGCTTTGATTCATGTGATGTTTCATGCGGAGGCTGGCGGCCAACTGCCGGATTTAGCTTGAACGGTCTGCCGATGCGGCCGGCGTCTTGCGTGCAACACTGAGTTTGAGCCCCAGCATGCCGAAGATGCGATTCATGGTCTGCACGCTGCCGTCACTTCGCTCATTTTCAATGTCCTGCATCGTTCGATAGGCCACACCGGACAGCTGCGCCATTTCTGCCGTGGTCAGCTTCATCGTTTTCTTGAGGTGACGCACGGCCTGGGCCAGAGGCCACTCGGGATGGGCCAGGACGTCATCAACTGCCTGCCTGCGCAACTCCAGCTGATCGGCGGCATTGAGTGTGCTGAAACGCTTGTCCATACGATTCAGCGCAGGGCTGCCAGCGCTTTTGCCTGAGCAAGAATGCCCACCCGCAGGTGCCGGATGACCTCTGGGGCGAGGCCCATAGACTCACCTTCCTGGGCAATAGTCTCCAAAGTTGGCACCATGGATTTAAGGCCTTCAACCAGAGGCCCACGTTGCACCAGGCCGGGCCCCTTCTTTTTTCTTTCAGCCTGCCCCTGGACGCCCAATTCACAGACACGGTCCAGCACGCGGCACCAGTTCGGCTGGCCCCCATCGTTGTCCTGCCAGCGAATACGCCGTGCGATGCCGTCCGGGTGCAGGTACATGGGCGCAAAGTCGTAGAGCGGCGTCAGCGCAACGCCTGCGTTGAAATCGCGCTGCACCGCCGTGTTGCGGGCATGGTTGTCCTTGTTACCCAACGCCAGGTTGGCAACATCGCGTTTGATGTACTCCAGCACTTCATCTTGTGGGGAGGTGCAGTACCGCAACAAGCAATGGCAGACCTGATCATGGCGCATGAGCCAAAGGAAGGGGTTCCCATCTTTCGGTCGATGGCGGCAGCGTGGCGTGCCAGTACCCGCATCCCGGTGATGGGACGAGCGGTAAAGAGCCGTACCTTCGACTTGCGCGACCTCCTGAGCCCTTGCATGACTGGACTCAAGTCAATCGGCGTCGCACTGACGCCCGCGCTCAGGCCCGCTTGCCCAGTTCACCCGACGCTATGAGCGCCTTGACGTCCTGCGCGCCGCCCAGCAAAACGCCGTCTGCAAAGACCATGGGAAAGGTCGGCCAGCCGGTCCACATCTTCAGCGCTGTGCGCTGGCGCCACTGGCTGAAATAGCTGCCAAACTCCAGATAAAAATAAGCCACGCCGGCCGCCGTGAGGTCTTTGCGCACCGCCTTGACCACCGGGTTTTGCGCCATGCCGATGACCACCACCGCATGGTTTTTAAGCGCCTCCTGCACGGTCTGGACAATGGCACTGTGATGGTCGGCGACCAGGCTGCGAATGGCGGGGTGGATTCTTGATTCATCCAGGACGGGTCTAGGCATAAGGGCCATCGCTTTCTTTGAATTGATTCGAACCCCATTTTGATCGCTCCCGGCGGCGTACTTTGCAGGCACGAGCGGCCAGCTACCGGTTTTTTGGATGATGTCCCCACAGTAGTTCAGGCGGCGGACGGCCGAGTGCGGCTGGCTCAGCCTAAAATTGCGCATGCACCTTCATGCCGACTACAGCCAGCGCGTCGTTCTTCACCATGAGCAGTTGCCCTGGGTGGCCAGCCCGGCCAGTGGGGTAGACAGACGCATGCTGGACCGTGTCGGGGGCGAACTGGCCAGGGCCACCTCGGTCGTGCGCTACCAGAGCGGCAGCCGCTTTGCGGCCCACACCCACGATCTGGGCGAGGAAATACTGGTACTCGAGGGAAGTTTCAGCGATGCCTCGGGGGATTACCCCACAGGCACTTACATCAAAAATCCGCCGGGCTCGTCCCACGCGCCCGAGACGGATACCGGATGTCTGCTCTTCGTGAAGCTGCGACATCTGGCGCCTGACGATCAACAGCGCACGGTGATCAACACCCGAAGCACACCCTGGCGCCAGGGCTTGGTCCCGGGCTTGTCAGTCATGCCGCTGTCCGAATCCGGAACCACACACACCGCGCTGGTGCGCTGGGCACCGCAAACCTTTTTTAACCCGCACCGGCACTTTGGCGGGGAAGAGATATGGGTGCTCGACGGTGTCTTTGAAGACGAACACGGCCGCTACCCGGCAGGCTCATGGATCAGAAGCCCGCACCTCAGTGCGCACCAACCCTTTAGCCGCGAAGGCTGCACGATTTTTGTCAAAACCGGCCATTTGCTGGTCGATTAGCAAAATCCGGTGGCTGGGCCCTGCCGAGTCTCTGGAGACGCAGGTCGCCGGCTCACTTGGGCCGACTGTGCCACGGCGCCGCTGCCGCCACCCCACAAGCCGCCTAGGCCACCAGCGCACGCTGACTTTCGCTGGCGGGGTGCGACCGCCAGCACGTCCCGGATCAGCGACGCCAGCGTCGGCGCCTACGCCCCCAAAAGGGGCACAGCCCCTGCGGACAAACGGCCAGTTGGGGCAGGCCGTTTTCGGAGCGAAGTAGCCCTAGGCGATGGGCTGCGTCTCACGGCTAACCGTGTAGACGTCCGCAATAGCAGGGTGCACTTGGCTGAGTTTTACAAAACTTTGTC
>CAIMVC010000229.1 GCA_903844825.1 uncultured Burkholderiales bacterium
GGTCACAGCGGGTATTTTCATGGTGGCCCGCATGTCGCCGCTGTTCGAGTTGAGCGATACGGCGCTGAGTTTCATCATGGTCATTGGTGCCATCACCGCGCTGTTCATGGGCTTTTTGGGCATCATTCAAAACGACATCAAACGGGTGGTCGCTTATTCGACGCTGTCCCAGCTCGGTTACATGACCGTGGCTCTGGGTGCATCGGCTTACTCGGTTGCCGTGTTTCACCTCATGACGCACGCTTTTTTCAAGGCCCTGCTTTTCCTGGGTGCTGGCTCGGTCATCATGGGCATGCACCACAACCAGGATATTCGCTGGATGGGGGGCGTTCGCAAGTACATGCCGATCACCTGGATCACGTCGCTGCTCGGCTCGCTGGCCTTGATCGGAACGCCCCTGTTTTCTGGTTTTTACTCCAAGGACAGCATCATCGAGGCCGTGCATGAGAGCCATTTGGCGGGCGCAGGCTTTGCCCACTTCGCCGTGCTCGCCGGTGTCTTTGTGACGGCTTTTTATTCGTTTCGCATGTACTTTCTTGTCTTTCACGGCAAGGAGCGCTACGACCAAAATCCCGATGCCCACCATGACGAGCACCACGCGCATGACGGCCAACATGGGCATGACGATCACGCCAAGCCGCATGAGTCGCCCTGGGTGGTGACGGTTCCGCTGGTGTTGCTGGCGATTCCGTCGGTCGTGATCGGCTTCATGGCGATCGAGCCCATGCTGTTTGGCGAGTTCTTCAAGGACGCGATTTTTGTCAACGCCGAGAAGCACCCGGCCATGGAGGAACTCGCCAAGCTGTTCCACGGCTCGGCGCAGATGGCCTGGCATGGGCTGTCGACTGCACCCTTCTGGTTGGCCCTCGCCGGCGTGCTCTTGTCGTACTACATGTACATGATCAACCCGGCACTGCCGACGGCGATCAAGCGCATGGCCATGCCCGTGTACACGCTGCTTGAAAATAAATACTACCTCGACTGGTTTAACGAAAACGTGTTGGCCCGCGGCGCGCGCGCTTTGGGCATGGGTCTTTGGAAGGGTGGCGATCAAGCCGTGATTGACGGCGCGCTGGTCAATGGCTCCTGGAAGCTGATTGGCTGGATATCCGGCCTGGTCAGGCGCCTGCAGTCCGGCTTTATCTACCACTATGCATTCGGGATGATCATTGGCATTTTTGTGCTCATGACCTATTTCGTCTGGATCAATCGCTAAACAAACAAGAAGGAAGAACAAGAAATGGGTTTGTTGAGCCTGGCGATCTGGACGCCAATATTTTTCGGAATCGTGTTGCTGGCCCTGGGGCGTGACGAGCAGGCCAGGGCGGTGCGTTGGGTCGCGCTGATCGGTGCCGTCATCAGCTTGCTGGTGACCTTGCCCTTGTATGCCGGCTTTCAGTACGACACGTCTGCCATGCAGTTTGTCGAGAAGGCGCCGTGGATAGCGCGCTTTAATGTGAACTACCACCTGGGCCTGGACGGCATTTCGTTCTGGTTTGTACTGCTGACGGCCTTCATCAATGTGGTCGTGGTGATTGCCGCCTGGGAGGCGATCACGGTGCGCGTGAACCAGTACATGGGCGCCTTCATGATCCTGAGCGGTCTGATGATCGGCGTGTTTGCGGCGCTCGACGGACTGCTGTTCTTCGTCTTTTTCGAGGCCACCCTGATCCCGATGTACCTCATCATCGGTGTCTGGGGCGGCCCCAACAAAATCTACGCAGCGTTCAAGTTTTTTCTCTACACCTTGCTGGGCTCCTTACTGATGCTGGTGGCGCTGGTCTTCCTCTACGTCAAGTCCGGTGGCAGTTTTGACCTGGCGACCTGGCACAAGCTGCCCCTGAATGGCACGGTGCAAACCTTGCTCTTTTTTGCCTTCTTCGCAGCTTTTGCTGTCATGGTACCGATGTTTCCCGTGCACACCTGGCTGCCGGACGTGCACGTCGAAGCGCCCACGGGTGGCTCGGCTGTGCTGGCGGCCATCATGCTCAAACTCGGCGCCTACGGTTTTCTTCGCTTTTCCCTGCCCATTGCCCCCGACGCTGCGCGTGAATGGGCCTGGCTGATGATTGCCTTGTCGCTGATCGCCGTGATCTATGTGGGTCTGGTGGCGATGGTCCAGCAGGACATGAAAAAGCTGGTGGCTTATTCCTCCGTGGCGCACATGGGTTTTGTCACGCTGGGCTTTTTCATCTTTAATGATCTGGGTGTGGCCGGCGGCATCGTTCAGATGATTGCGCACGGTTTCGTCTCTGCCGCCATGTTCCTGTGCATCGGTGTGCTCTACGACCGGGTGCATTCGCGGCAGATCGCCAGCTATGGCGGTGTGGTCAACACCATGCCCAAGTTCGCAGCCTTTGCCCTGCTGTTCGCCATGGCCAACTGCGGTTTGCCGGGCACTGCTGGCTTTGTAGGCGAGTGGATGGTGATCCTGGGCGCCATCAAGGCCGACTTCTGGGTCGGTCTGGCAGCGGCCACGGCCCTCATATTTGGCGCGGCCTACACCTTGTGGATGTTCAAACGTGTGTATCTGGGGCCGGTCACCAATGACGATGTCAAGGCGCTGACAGACATCAATGGCCGTGAGTTCTTCATGCTCAGCCTGCTGGCTGCAGGTGTTCTTTACATGGGTATTTTCCCAAAGCCCTTCACCGATGTGATGGACGCCTCGGTGGTTGATCTGCTCAAGCATGTCGCCGTATCCAAGCTCAAGTGACGCTTTGCCTCAAGACAACTTCTAAAGAATTCAGATGATTGACACCTTAAGCTGGATCACGGTCTATCCGGAAATCATTTTGCTGGTCATGGCCTGCGTGATCGCTCTGGTCGACCTGGGCGTGACGAGTCCGCGCCGCCAAACCACCTACGTACTGTCACTGCTGACCCTGGCCGTGATCGCCTGCGTGCAAGCCGTCTACGCCAGTCACGGCAGCACCGCCTACGGTTTTGGCAAGATGTTCATCAGTGACCCCATGGGCAACTGGCTCAAGTGCTTTGCCACGGTCGCGCTGATGGTCACACTGGTTTATGGCCGGCCCTATGCCGCCGATCGCGGCATGTTGCGCGGCGGCGAATTTTTCACGCTCAGCCTGTTTGCCTTGCTGGGTATTTTTGTGATGATCTCGGGTCACAACTTTTTGGTGCTCTACATGGGTCTTGAGCTCATGACGCTGTCGAGCTATGCCCTGGTGGCGCTCAGGCGCGACAACGCCACGGCGACCGAAGCGGCCATGAAGTACTTCGTGCTGGGCGCCTTGGCCTCGGGCTTCTTGCTTTACGGTTTGTCGATGATCTACGGTGCGACCGGCTCGCTCAACGTCAATGAGGTGTTTCAGGCTATCGCCAGTCGCCAGGTCAAGCACCAGGTCCTCGTGTTTGGTCTGGTCTTTGTGGTCGCCGGTCTGGCTTTCAAGCTTGGCGCCGTGCCGTTTCACATGTGGCTTCCCGACGTCTACCACGGCGCACCCACCGCCGTGACTCTTCTCATTGGTGCAGCTCCTCAGTTGGCCGCTTTTGCGATCTGCATTCGCTTGCTGGTGCAAGGCATGTTGCCGCTGGCCATCGACTGGCAGCAGATGCTGGGTGTGCTGGCCGTCGGCTCACTGCTGGTGGGTAATCTCGCCGCCGTGGCGCAAACCAACCTCAAGCGCATGCTGGCGTTTTCGACGATCTCGCAGATGGGCTTTCTGTTGCTGGCCCTGCTCGCTGGCGTGGTGGATGGCAGCAAGCTCAACGCCGAATACGCCTACAGCGCCGCCATGTTTTACGTCATCACCTATGTGCTGACGACGCTGGCGGTGTTCGGCATCATCTTGTTGCTGGCACGCGAAGGCCATGAGTCTGAAGAGATTGCCGACCTCGCCGGTCTGAACCAGCGCAGCCCCTTGTACGCTGGGGTCATGGCGGTGTGCATGTTCTCGCTGGCGGGTGTGCCGCCCGTCGTTGGTTTTTACGCCAAGCTCGCGGTCCTGCAGTCATTGCTGGCGGCGCAACAGAGCAGTTACCTTTGGCTGGCCATTTTCGCCGTCATGATGTCGCTCGTCGGGGCCTTCTATTACCTGCGCGTTGTCAAGGTGATGTACTTTGATGCGGCGCCGGCTCGACTGCAAGTGCCCATCGTGGGGGCGCTGGATACGCGGATGGTGCTGACTGTCAACGGCGCACTGGTCTTGCTGCTGGGCCTGTTCCCGGGCGGCCTGATGACCTTGTGCGCCGATGCCATTGCTGCGCTCGTGAAGTCCCTGGGTACCTGAACTGCATGACGCAGACGACTTCGGTGTGGCTGGTGGTGCTGCTGGCACTGCTGGCCGCGAACCTTCCCTTTATCAATGAGAGATTTCTGGCGGTTTACCGTCTCAGCCAGGGCAAATCGCTCGGACTTCGGCTGGGCGAGTTGGTCATCTGGTATTTTGCGGTGGGTGGCTTGTCGCTGTACCTGGAGCAGCGCGCCGGTCAGATCGCCGCCCAGGGCTGGGAGTTTTATGCCATCACCGGGGTGCTGTTCGTCACCTTGTCCTTTCCCGGTTTCGTTTACCGTTACCTCCTCAAGCTCAGATGAGCCAGGCGCCACCGCCCGGCGATGAGCATCTCATCGAAGTGCCGCTGGCCAGTACCGAGCTGCTGCGCGGTCATTTTTTGCATGCCTTTCGCGACACCGTTCGCCTGCCCGACGGTCGCGATGCCTCCCGCGAGTATGTGGTTCATCCCGGCGCGGTGATGATCATTGCCGAGCTCCCCGACGGCCAGCTCGTGCTGGAGCGCCAGTACCGTTACCCCGTCAAGTCAGTCATGATCGAGTTTCCCGCGGGCAAGCTTGATGCGGGTGAAGCGTCGCTGGATTGTGCCCGCCGTGAGTTGCTCGAAGAAACCGGCTACAGCGCCAGGCAGTGGGCGCGCGCAGGCGTGTTGCATCCCGTGATCGCTTACTCGACCGAGTTCATCGATATCTGGTTTGCGCGAGACCTGCAGGCGGGCGAGCGTAAGCTCGACGAAGGCGAATTTCTGGACGTCTTCACGGCCAGCGCCCAGGACTTGCTTGCGTGGTGCCGCGACGGTCGGGTGACCGATGCCAAGACCCTGACGGGAATGCTTTGGCTTGAAAATGTCCGATCGGGTGCCTGGACGCTGGACTGGCTGAGCGAGGGCCTAGGCTGAAGGCCGAGTTTTTGAGCGGGGCGGAGGCGATGCGCCGATAATCTGCCCATGAAAGTTCTTGATCTTCAGTGTCCGCATCAGCATGTCTTTGAAGGCTGGTTTGCGTCCGAAGACGATTTTCAGAGCCAGCTCTCCCGTGGACTCGTCAGTTGCCCTCTGTGTGGCGATGCGCGAATTGAGAAAAAGCTCAGTGCTCCGCGACTGAACCTGGGCGCCCCGCGCCCCCCCGGCGAAACCTCGTCTTCAGCCGATGCCGGCCGTCCGCAGCCTAAGACCCAAGCGCCGGGCGATGTGGCGCTATTTCCACCCGAGGCGGCGCAGACCCTGCAGGCGAGCTGGCTGCGCATGGTTCGTCACGTCATGGCCAACACGCAGGACGTGGGTGAGAAATTTGCCGAAACTGCCAGGCAAATGCACTACGGCGAGACCGAAGAGCGCAGCATCCGCGGCCAGGCCTCGCCCGAAGAGGCGCTGGCCCTGCTCGAAGAGGGCATCACCGTGATGCCGCTGCCCGTGCCCGATGCACTCAAGGAGCCGCTGCAGTGAAGCGGCTGCTGCGCTGACCCGCCTGCCGGCCTGACTTTAGGGGTACAGACCCCTGAGTTCCCGCGTGTGCAGGATGCGCCTGCAGGCCACGATGAAGGTCGCAGTGCGCAGGCTCACCTGACGGTCCTGGGCGACAGTCCAGACGCTGGCAAAGGCATCGCGCATGATCTTTTCGAGCCGCTGGTTGATGTCACTTTCGTCCCAGAAAAAACTCGAGAAGTCCTGCACCCATTCAAAGTAGCTGACCGTGACGCCGCCGGCATTGGCGATCACGTCAGGCACGACCAGAATGTTGCGCTCGTGCAGCAGGTCGTCGGCGGCCGGGGTGGTCGGGCCGTTGGCGCCTTCGATGACCATGCGCGCTTTGATGCGGCCGGCGTTGGCGGCCGTGATTTGCTGCTCCAGTGCGGCCGGGATCAAAATTTCGCACTCTACATCCCAGAATTGGTCCGCAGCCAGCGACTCGCACGCCGCAAAGCCGGCGACGCTGCCATTCTCGGCGACGTGACTGAGCAAGGCCGGCACATCCAGTCCGGCCTCCCGGTAGACCGTGCCGCCGTGATCTTGCACGGCCACGACGCGGGCGCCGGCTTGGGCAAATAGCTTGCCGCAGATGCCGCCCACATTGCCAAAGCCCTGAATGGCTACCCGTGCGCCGCTGATCTCCAGGCCAATCCGGCGCGCAGCCTCTTGGCCGACGGTGAACACGCCGCGTCCGGTGGCTTCACGCCGTCCGAGCGAGCCGCCCAGGTCAAGTGGTTTGCCGGTGACCACGCCGGTGGTGGTGGTGCCGGTGTTCATGGAGTAGGTGTCCATCATCCACGCCATGATTTGCTCGTTGGTGTTCACATCGGGGGCCGGAATGTCTTTGTTGGGGCCGATGATGATGCCGATCTCGCTGGTGTAGCGCCGTGTCATGCGCTCGAGCTCACCGAGGGAGAGTTTTTTGGGGTCCACGCGAATGCCGCCTTTGGCGCCGCCGTAGGGGACGTTCACCGCAGCGTTCTTGATCGACATCCAGGCTGACAGCGCCATGACCTCCGACAAGGTCACGTCCTGATGAAAGCGAACGCCACCCTTGCCCGGCCCTCTGGAGACATTGTGCTGTACGCGGTAGCCCTCAAAGTGGGCCACGCTGCCGTCGTCCATCTGGATCGGTACATCCACAATCAGGATGCGTTTGGGTCGCTTGAGGGTTTCGGCCCAGCGCGCCAGATGCCCCAGGTGCGGTATTACGCGGTCGACCTGTTGCAGGTAATTTCCCCAGGGTCCGAGGTCATCGGCATGGAGGTAAGAGGGCAGGGCGTGCAGTGGGGTGAGCCCGTGGATGGGGTCTGGCGAGGAGCGCATGGGTTGTCCTTGTGCGGGATTGAAATGACAACGGCCGCTTGTGGAGGCCGTCGAATTCAAGCTTAAAGCCCGCCCTACGGACTGTCCAAGTCCGAGTTTGGCAAGGGTCATGCGTTTAGCGCATAACCACGTTTCACGCTGGCGCTGGGCCGCCTTCAGGCGCTGAACTGCAGCGCAGCCAGACGCGCATAAATACCGCCTCGCTGGACCAGGTCGGCATGACTGCCTTCTTCCACCAGGCGGCCGTGGTCCAGCACCAAGATGCGGTCGGCCCGCTGGACGGTGGCCAGTCGGTGGGCGATGACCAGCGTGGTACGGCCGCGCATGGCTGACTCAAGCGCTGCTTGCACCATGCGCTCGCTTTCGGCGTCCAGCGCGCTGGTGGCCTCGTCCAGCAGCAACAGCGGCGGGTTCTTGAGCATCGCGCGGGCAATTGAAATTCGCTGACGCTGCCCTCCCGACAAGCGCACGCCGCGCTCGCCTAAAAAGGTGTCGTAGCCCTGCGGCAGCGCCATGATGAATTCGTCCGCAAACGCGGCCTTGGCCGCCGCCTTGACGTCTTCGTCGCTGGCATCCGGCTGGCCGTATCGGATGTTGTCCAGCGCGCTGCTCGAAAAAATCACGGCGTCCTGCGGCACGATGCCGATGCGCTGGCGCAGTGCATGCAGCGTCATGTCGCGGGTCGGCACGCCATCGAGCGCTATGCTGCCGGCCTGGGCATCGTAAAAGCGCAGCAGCAACTGAAACACCGTACTCTTGCCGGCGCCGCTGGGGCCGACCAGCGCCACGGTTTCGCCCGGCCTTACCAGTAAGTTGAAGTCGCTCAGTGCCGCCGTGGCCGGGCGCGACGGGTAGTGAAACGTGACGCCTGCAAAATTTACCGCACTGCCGCTGGCCGGTGTCGGTACCTTGATCGGGTGCTCGGGCGAGGCAATCGGCGAGCGACTGCTCAGCAATTCCATCAGGCGCTCGGTGGCGCCAGCGGCGCGCAGCAAGTCGCCGTAGACCTCGCCGAGCACAGCAAACGCGCCGGCCAGAATGATCACGTAGACGACGGTCTGGCCCAGGTGGCCGGCCGTGATGGCGCCACGCATGACGGCCTGCGTACCCTGGTACAAGCCCCACAGCA
>CAIMVC010000230.1 GCA_903844825.1 uncultured Burkholderiales bacterium
AGCGCCAAGGTTGGCGCGAACAGCACATCCTGGTCATCACACCAGAAGACAAGCGCCTGAGCTTCCTGGAACGCCAGTTGATCCACAGTATTGGCGAGCGGCTCTATGGTCATCCCTCAGGGCAGCACTATCGCGACCAACACCCCACGCAGGGAGGTGACCATGGTTGAACTCTGGACCTTAGAAGCCGTGGCTGACCGGTTCACGGAGGCAGCCCGAACCGCCAGGCGCTTGCCCCGAGTGGCCGTACAAGGCTATGTCAGCGCCTGGCCTGTGATCGTGCGCAGCGAGCTCGAAGGCTATCCGGACCGAGACAAGCTCTATCGGCTGCCACCGCCTTCGCCCAAGGATGTCGAGCTCATGCTCGAGGTCATGCACTGGGTGCAGGTGCTGGAAGTCGATGAGCGGCTGTTGGTGTGGATGCGCGCCAAGCGCTACGACTGGCAGGAAATCAGCAGGCGCTTTGCCTGTGACCGCACCACAGCCTGGCGGCGCTGGAAGCGCGACATGCAAGTCATCACCGATCGGCTCAACCAGGTGCGTTGATTACAGCCTGAACCGGGCGAGCCGCGCGCGCCTTGAGGGAATTAGCGTGTTTTAAATCGCGTGCGCGGCGCTACTCGAATCGCAGGGTAAATGCGCGGGCTTGAGGCCCTTTTGACCCGTGCAACATTTCGGCGATTCGGGTCTACATTTACGGCTATGGTGAGGCCTTGAACGCACCGCACTGAGTGCACTTCGCGATCAAGTCCACGCGGTCTTCAGCGACGCGCTACCGCAGCTCGGACGAGGACCCCAGTCCCGCTACACCAAGCACCGGCTCACGAAATCAACGGGTCCTTCCTGGCCGCGATGCTATGCGGGGGGCAACAGCGCGAGATTTCGCTACCGATAGCCCCGAAATCCGGGTACGCGTACGCACCGGGTACGCACAGCCAACCAGCACCGCTACAGCCGGCTCAAGGCCAGTGCTGTTCCGCCATTGTTCACAGGCCCGAAATGCAACAACCTCAGATCCGAATGGTCGCCATTGACGCGCTCATTCCCTACGCACGCAACGCACGCACGCACAGCGATGCCCAGGTGGCCCAGATTGCAGCCTCCATCGTGGAGTACGGCTGGACCAACCCGGTCCTCACGGACGGAGACAAGGGCGTGATTGCAGGCCATGGGCGCTTGATGGCGGCTAGAAAGCTGGGCGTTAAAGAGGTGCCTGTCATCGAGCTGGTGCACCTGACCCCAGAGCAAAAGAAGGCCTACATCCTGGCCGACAACCGCATTGCAGAAAACGCAGGCTGGGACCAGGAGCTTTTGAAGCTGGAGCTCGCAGAGCTGCAGTCGATGGACTACGACCTCTCGCTCATTGGCTTTAGCCAAGAGGAGCTGGACGGATTTTTTGATGACGTTGAAGAAGGCAGTGGTTTGACCGAGGATGACGCCATCCCAGAGACACCAGTAGACCCTGTTTCCAGGCCTGGGGACTTGTGGATCCTGGGCAACCACCGCCTGCTTTGCGGAGACGCGACGATGTCTGCGGATGTGCAAACTCTGATGGGCGGACAACTGGCCGACATGGCGTTTACCGATCCCCCCTACAACGTCGACTACGGCAACAGTGCCAAGGACAAGCTGCGCGGCAAGGGCAGGCGCATCATGAACGACGCCTTGGGCGACGGCTTTTATCAATTCCTGCATGACGCCTGTCAGAACCTGCTGGCCGTGACCAAGGGCGCTTGCTATGTGTGCATGAGCTCATCGGAGTTGCATACCTTGCAAAAGGCCTGGCTCGACGCGGGGGGCAAATGGTCCACGTTTGTGATTTGGGCCAAGAACGCTTTTACGCTTGGACGCGCGGATTACCAGCGTCAGTACGAGCCTATCCTGTATGGGTGGAAACAGGGCTCAGACCACTTTTGGTGTGGAGACCGTGACCAGTCGGATGTTTGGTTTTACAACAAGCCTCGCGTCAACGATTTGCACCCCACCATGAAACCTGTGGAGTTGGTCGAGCGTGCACTCAAAAATTCATCCAAGAGCAGAGACACGGTGATTGACTTGTTCGGTGGCTCTGGCACCACGCTCATCGCTTGCGAGAAACTCAACCGCCACGCCTGCCTGATGGAGCTCGATCCCAGATACGTGGATGTGATCATCCAGCGTTGGCAGGATTACAGCGGTAAAGAGGCTGTTCGCCAAAGTGATGGCTTGACCCTGGAGGCTGCCAGGCTGCAGAAAACATCACCGGATCAAACATCGCCTGCCGCGTCTTCGACGATGCTGCAGTGAATCACAAAGCCCACCAGATGGGGTGTGCCCATGGGAATGTTATAGCGTTGATGGGCGGTTCGCCCAATTCGCCAAGTCATCCAATGCGTGACGGCTTGCTCAATGGCTGCGGTCAGATCCAGGCCTTGATGTCGAGCGTCGTTGACCGAATCGGCAAAGTGTCGACCGAAGCGGCTGTCCAAGAACACCCGCACATCATGGGCGTTTTCATTCGTGGCACGACAGATGGCCTGCATCGCCAGCGGCCAGGCCAGGCAGGCGTAGCCGCCCATCGTGCCCCAAAAGCCAAAGGACTCGTTTTGTGACCCAGGCAGGGCGGTGGTAAAGGCTAGTGCTGGTGCTGGTGCTGGTGCTGGTGCTAAATCGGTAGCGCTCATGGCAGGCTCCTTTTGTCATTGCGTTTTTTGATGGCTCTATGAACGCTCTGTAAGGGCGAGAAGTAAAGCGTTCATCAAAAGACTTTTTTCATCCCAAACGGCCCACATACCGGGCGTAGTCGGATCCAGATGGATCCACATACAGGTAGGGCCGCCCAGGGGCGTGTATTTCCACGCAGAGGCGTGCCTCACCCACGTAGCCGCCCTTGCCCGAGAGCCAATCGCGCGATTTCATGGAATTCATGGCGAAGGCATCGAACTCTTCAGGGCTCATTTGTCGGGTTTCGGTGATGTAAACCAGGTCGTTGCCTGTGGGGCACATGTCGCCCAGGTCGGCGGGTTTGCGGGCAAAGGGCAGTCGGATGCCCAGGACTTCAACCTGGAGGGATTTGCCGTCCATCTCTACGGTCAGCGGCGTGCGTTCGATGGTCAGGGTCATTGATCTTTTACTCATGGTGGATCTCCTGTGGTTGAGGGGTGTTCTTTAGGGGGTGTTCTTTAGGCAATGCGGTAACGCCGCTCTTGCCCCTGGGCCTTCTCTGAAGTCACCGTCAAGCCCAGCTTCTTTTTGAGGCTGCCGGCCATGAAGCCGCGAATGGTGTGCGCCTGCCAGCCACTGGCCTGAGCCATCTCGCTCAGGCTGGCGCCATGAGCTTGCTTGAGTAGGGCAATCAGCGTGGCTTGCTTGGTGCCCTCACGCAGCCCGCCTGCGGCACTGCGGTCGCTCGGTCTGTAAGCGTTGCCAGCAGCTGTCTGTGGCATGGGGGCTTCGATACCGAGTACTGCAAGGCCCGAGCGGCTGACGGCGTAAACAGGCATGTCTGCGGACGATTCGGGGTGCTGGGTAATGAAGCCCGCGCTGATGAGGGCGGCGAGCACTTTGCCGCGTGCACCACCCTTGAGGTGGGCGGGGAAGTGCACCACCAGCCGCTCGGGATGCCCCAAGGCGGCTTCAAGTACTTGTCGTTGGGTCTGACTCAGTGGCATGTGATTTCCTTAGAAAGTTGGGTGATGACACATTTCTTCAAAGCACTGCAGCTGCACTGTCGACAGGCGTTGCAGAGGCTGGGCCGGCTGTCCTGCCGCGCCTGGGTTTTGCGGTTGGCGAGCGGGTTGGCTTCGCTGCGCGCTGACTGGCGTTTTGGCCTGCCTCGTAGGCAGCCTGCAAGGCCGAGCGAATCCCCCAAACCGCCACTTCATGAAAATCCAGCCGATCCCAGTCGCGGGTCTGCAGGGTCTCGACAAAGAGATGCTCGCGGGCAATTGCTTCGAAAAGCGCGTCGGGGGCGGGGTTGACTTGGCTGGTGCTGTGGTGGCTCATGCGGCGCTCCAAAAAAAGTGGGTCAAAGGGGTTGGGTTAAGAGGTGGCTAAATTGAGATGGTCTGATTGGGCTGATGCACTGCGTTGACAGCGCTATGAACGCTTCATTTGCTAACAACATCAAGTCTGGGCAAGTCTCAGACTGATTCACTCGGACACTGCGCGTGGCTTCACCGGTCATGCCCGCATACGGCCGCATTGGGCCGCGCATGCGCTCCAAATCACGCCCAAACCCCTAGCAAATCACCACAGGCAATTGGCCGAATAGATAGCCAGCACCCCGTGGCTAAAGCATTCATCCCTGACCGTGATTTCGAAAGGCCTGTGCCATGAGCCAAACCCTGTCCATGCGTGCTTATGCCCGCCACAGGGGTGTGTCGGAAGGCGCCGTGCGCAAGGCCGTCAACACTGGGCGCATCACGGCCAATGCCGACGGCAGCATCGATGTCCAGCAAGCCGATGAGCAGTGGCAGCGAAACACCGATGCCGCGCAGCAGCGCGGCGCTCAGCGAACGACGCAGCGCCCCGTTCCCAACGAGGCGATCCAAAGCGTGCGCGAGACCTTGGGAGAGACAGGCGGTGTGGCGGGAGTAAACCCTGGTCTAAGCAGCTCCGCGAGCGGCGGAACCACGCTCTTGCAGGCCCGCACAGCCAATGAGGTACTCAAGGCACAGACCAGCAAGGTGCGCTTGGCCCGCTTGAAGGGCGAACTTGTGGACCGTGCGGAAGCGGTGGCCCACGTCTACCGCATTGCGCGCGCCGAGCGTGAGGCATGGCTGAATTGGCCTGCACGCGTAGCGCTGCAGATGGCCTCGGACTTACAA
Source organism: uncultured Burkholderiales bacterium (assembly GCA_903844825.1). Classification (GTDB taxonomy): domain Bacteria; phylum Pseudomonadota; class Gammaproteobacteria; order Burkholderiales; family Burkholderiaceae_C; genus Polaromonas. The sequence continues at coordinate 4,809 of CAIMVC010000230.1, forward strand.
GTGCCGCCGCACCGCATGTACACGTTGCTGGAGAGCGCGGTGCGTCAGCACCTCATCGAAATCGGCGAGATCGCGGTGCAAATCGACTGACGGTGTCTCTCGTCTCACTCCTGCCACCGGCAGCGCCCAAGTTCAGGCCCGTCACATTCAATCTATCAGGAATACCGATGTGCTGGATCACTACGACGGCTGGGAGGCGATCGCGCAAGCATGGCGCGAAGGGCTGACCCCTGACCCTTTGCTCAGCGTGTCTGAGTGGGCCGATCAGTACCGCATGCTCTCGGCCAAGTCGGCTTCAGAGCCGGGGCGCTGGCGCACGGCGCGCACGCCTTACCTGCGCGAGATCATGGATTGCCTTTCGCCATCCTCTCCGGTCGAGCGTGTGGTGTTCATGAAGGGTGCGCAGATCGGTGGCACTGAGGCGGGCAACAACTGGATTGGCTATGTGATCCACATGGCACCGGGCCCCATGATGGCAGTGGCCCCAACGGTGGAGATGGCCAAGCGCAACTCAAAGCAGCGCATTGACCCTCTGATCGAAGAAAGCGAGACGCTCTCAGCCCTGATCGCTCCGGCCCGCTCGCGTGACTCCGGCAACACGGTCTTGTCCAAGGAGTTTCGAGGTGGGGTGCTGGTACTCACCGGTGCCAACAGCGCAGTGGGTTTGCGTTCCATGCCGGTGCGCTACTTGTTCCTGGACGAGGTTGACGGTTATCCAGGCGATGTGGAAGGCGAAGGCGATGCGATTTCCCTGGCTGAGGCCAGGACCCGAACCTTTGCGCGCCGAAAGATTCTCATCGTCTCCACGCCCACGATTGCCGGGGCCTCCCGCATTGAGCGCGAGTACGAGCAGTCTGATCAGCGTCACTTCATGGTGCCGTGCCCGCATTGCGCGCATGAGCAGAGGCTGCGCTTTGAGCGCCTGAGCTGGGTCAAGGGCAAGCCCGATACGGCCCACTACCTTTGTGAGGCCTGTGAAAAGCCCATCGAGGAACACGCCAAAACGCAGATGTTGGAGTCGGGCCGGTGGGTGGCCACCTGTCCTGGCCAGAGCCGTACCGCAGGCTTCCATCTGTCCAGCCTCTACAGCCCCATTGGCTGGCGCAGCTGGAAAGAAATTGCCCAGGCCTGGGAGTTGGCGCAAGGCTCAGCGGTAGCGCTCAAGGCTTTTAAAAACACCGAGCTCGGTGAAACCTGGGTGGAGCAGGGTGAGACACCCGAATGGCAGCGCCTGCTGGAGCGGCGCGAAAGCTACCGCATTGGCACCGTGCCCTACGGAGCCTTGTTGCTGGCTGCGGGCATCGACGTGCAAAAAGACCGCATCGAGGTCTCGGTCTGGGGCTTTGGCAGGCAGCAACATGCGTGGCTCATTGAGCACCGGGTGCTCGACGGTGACACGGCTCGCGACTCGGTCTGGCGCCGCTTGGGCGAAATGCTGCAAGAAAGCTGGACCCACGCCAGCGGCGTGACGATGCGCCTTGTGCGCATGGGGCTCGATACAGGCTACGCCACCCAAGAGGCGTACTTTTTTACGCGCACCCAGCGCGACCCCCGGCTCTTGCCGATGAAAGGGGTCTCCCGGGGCGCGGCCTTGGTGGGTTTGCCTACCGCTGTTGACATGACCACCGGTGGCAAGCGCCTGCGCCGGGGGCTCAGGGTCTATGCAGTCGTGGGCGGCATTGCCAAGCTTGAGCTCTTCAACCACTTGCGCGCGACGGTGGAAGTCACCGAAGACGGTGAGATTGTTTTCCCCAAAGGGTATGTGCACCTGCCGCAGGTGGACGCCGAATATGTGCAGCAGCTGTGCTCAGAGCAACTCATCACCCGGCGGGATCGCAATGGTTTTCCGTTTCGCGAGTGGCAAAAGATCCGCGAGCGCAACGAAGCGCTGGACTGCTATGTCTATGCCCGTGCGGCGGCGAGCCTGGCGGGTTTGGACCGGTTTGAAGAGCGCCATTGGATCGAGCTGGAGCGCCAACTGGGTATCCCCGTCGGTGCCGAGCCTCCTGAGCTGCGAATGGACGGGCTTTTTCCGGTGCAACCGGGCTTTGAGACGCCGGAGTTTTTGATGGCCCAGCAAAGTAGCCAGGCGTTGGGAACCGAGTGGCCCGCCCAGTTGGATGCTTCATACGAAGCCCCGGAAGATTCTGAACTTGAAGC
>CAIMVC010000231.1 GCA_903844825.1 uncultured Burkholderiales bacterium
AGCACCCGCACACTGCCCAGCAACCCAAAGTGTTGGAAATCTAAGGAGCCTTGAGATGATTGGTGAATGGAACAACGGCACCGGCCGACGCAAATCCAGCGTCGCCCGCGTGTTTATCAAAAAAGGCACTGGCAAGATCACGATCAACGACAGGGACATCCAGGTGTTCTTCGGTCGTGAGACCTCGATCATGATCTGCCGCCAGCCCCTGTTTCTGACGAACCACGTCGAAACGTTTGACATCATGGTCAACGTTCACGGCGGCGGTGAGTCCGGCCAGGCTGGTGCGATTCGCCACGGCATCACCCGTGCGCTGTTCGACTACGACGAGACCCTGAAGCCTGCCCTGAGTCAGGCTGGTTTTGTGACCCGTGATGCACGTGAAGTCGAGCGTAAAAAGGTCGGTTTCCGTTCGGCACGTCGCCGCAAGCAGTTCAGCAAGCGTTAATTCGCGCGCATGTTCAGCCAAAAGGCTGCCGGGTTTCATACCCTGGCAGCTTTTTTTTTGCGCCCAGCATGGGCGCACTCCTGACGCATGCCGGTCGCGCAGGCTTTTGCACTGGAGCGCGCAAGCCGGCCACAATGGAGAAAATTCAGTTTCCAGTCGGATTTTTCTTGGCGCCATGAAAGTACGTTTATTCCACCGCCGCCTGACTGTCAGCTCGCCCCGGCTGTCGATTCGCAGCGCCTTGCCCTGGCCTCTGCGCTGGATGCTGGCTGCCTTGATGCTTGGCTTTTCTGCCGCAGTGGCCCTGTGGGCCTTTGAAATTGGCAAAGGCCTGGCCGGCCTGGATGGTAACGCCCGGCAGGAGTTGCACGAGCTGCGGCGGCAAGGCGCTTTGCTGCAGGCGCAGCTCGACAAGGCGCAATCGATCACCAACATTTCCGAGAGCCTGCTGGCTGCCGAGAGGGCGGCTCAGGGCAAGTTGCTCGAGCAACTTCGCCGTCTTGAGTTGGACAACCGCTCCTTGCGCGATGACCTTGGATTTTTTGAAAAGTTGTTGCCCGCCAGTGCCACCGAGAGCGTCGCCATCCGCGGCTTGCAGGCCGAGCGCGTCTCGGATGGGCAGCTGAAATGGCAGGTGCTGGTGATTCAGCCGGTCAAAAATGCCCCTGACTTCAATGGCAAGATTGAGCTGACCTTCAGCGGCACCCTGGGTGCCGCGCCATGGACGCTGAGCCTGCCTGGCGGTCCGCAGGCCCTGAATTTCAGGCAGTATCGGCGTCTCGAAGGTATTATTGATCTGCCTCCTCAGGCTTTAGTCAAAAGTATCACAGCCAAAGTAATGGAGGGGGCGGTGGTGCGCTCTGTTCAGAGCGTCAAGCTCTAATGTCTTGATTGGAACCTGTCGCATGTTTGGCAAAAAAAAGCAGCCCTCGATCAAAAGTCTGATTGCCAGCGGCACGAGTTTGCACGGTGATCTGCACTTTGCAGACGGACTTCGCATCGACGGTGATGTCATCGGTAACGTGCGGGCCCGGGAGGGGAGCCGCAGTTTGCTGGTGATCAGCGAATCGGCGAGTGTCAAGGGCCAGATTCATGCGGACCACGTAATCATCAACGGCTATGTGTCGGGTCCGGTTCACGCTTATGAGTTGCTGGAATTGCAGCCCAAGGCTCAGATAGAAGGCGATGTGTCCTACCTGGCGCTCGAAATGCATCAGGGGGCGGTGATTTTTGGTCGACTCGCCGCGACGGGCGAGCGCAGCACCGACCGGTCAGTGCTCGAGCTGACGAGGGAGCGGACCTCGTAGTCCGGGTGGTACATCGCTTTTTGAAGACCTCCTGCGGTTCGAGGTTGATCGAAATACTGTACTATCGCGCTCTGTTATTGTTATGTGGAGCAGATCATGAGTGCACTTGCCGAAACCATTCCGACCCAGATGCCCGAGCCCTTTGTTTTTACCGACAGCGCCGCAGCCAAGGTGGCTGACCTGATTGCTGAGGAAGGTAACCCAGAGCTCAAGCTGCGCGTTTTCGTGCAGGGCGGTGGCTGTTCCGGCTTCCAATATGGTTTCACCTTTGATGAAATCACCAACGAAGACGACACCACCATGACCAAAAATGGCGTGTCTTTGCTGATCGATGCGATGAGCTACCAGTACCTCGTTGGCGCGGAGATTGATTACAAAGACGATCTCGAAGGCGCTCAGTTCGTCATCAAGAACCCCAACGCCACGAGCACCTGCGGCTGTGGTTCAAGTTTCTCGGCTTAAAGCGCCTGTCTGACCACCGTCTGCCGCTGCTTGCGCGGAGGCGGATATGAACAAAAACGGGCCGAGTCGGCCCTTTTTTGTTGCCTGAGCCACCGATACGGGCGACGCGTCCACGTGTCGGAGCGGCGGAGCTTGAGCTGTCAGGCCACTCGGGCGCCGGGGTAAAGAGCGCCCAGCACACGCCCTTCACGGGCGCCCGTAACGGTGCTCAAATTGCCGGCCTGCCGCCGGTGCCAGGCCCAGGCGAGCCAGGCAAAAGCGGCAGCTTCGACCTGCATGGCCGGCAGCCCGCGCTGGTCGGTCTTCATCACCGCCACGCCCGGGAGCTCAGCTGTGAGCATGCGCATCAGCTCGCCGTTGAGAGCGCCCCCACCGCAGACCAGCAATTCACGCGCATCCGGCAGGTGCGTTCTCAGGTCCTGGGCGCAGGCCCGTGCGGTGAGCGCTGTCAGGCTGGCTTGAACATCCTGTGGACGGCAACTTTCAAAGCCCTGCAGTTGTTGCGCCAGCCAGCTCGGGTGGAACAGGTCACGCCCCGTGCTCTTGGGGGGCAGTCTTGAGAAATAGGGCTCGCTCATCAAACGCGTCAGCAAGTCCTGCTGCACTTGCCCCGATGCGGCCCAGGCGCCGTCCCGGTCAAAGCTCTGGCCCAGATGGTGTTGGCACCAGTAATCCATCAGTGCATTGCCCGGGCCGCAGTCAAAGCCCAGCACGGGTCCCTGCGCAGGCAGCAAGGTCAGATTGCTGATGCCGCCTATGTTGAGCACGCCTGTCGCGTGTGCGGGACTGGCCCAAAGGGCCGCGTGAAAGGCGGGCACGAGGGGTGCACCCTGACCCCCAGCGGCCAGGTCGGCCGTGCGAAAGTCGGCCACCACATCGATCCCGCTGAGCTCGGCCAGCAGCGCCGGGTTATTCATCTGCAGTGTGTAGCCTACCCCGGGGGTGTCAGCGCTGCCGAACTCTTGCGGTCGGTGCCTGACGGTCTGGCCGTGGGCACCAATGGCCCGAATGTCTGTGCGCGTCAGGCCCAGGCTTTTGGCATGCTCTAGCAGTTGCCCGACCACTCGCCCGTAAAGTGCAGCGAGTTGGTTGGCCGCCAGGGCGGCGCGGTGGAGTTCGTTGTCGCCGGGCGTGTTCAGGGCCAGCAGTTCGGCTTTGAATGCAGCCGGGAACTCCGCGCTCGCGCTGGCCATGACCTGCATCGGCTCTGAAAAATCAACCAGCACCCCATCCACGCCGTCGAGCGAGGTGCCGGACATGAGGCCGATGTAGCAGTTGGACATGTGGTGCGCCCCAGAGCCGAAGATGGGCCGATCAGGCGGCTGCGGTTCGGCTCAGGCGAGTCGCCCCGCAGGGCTTATTCGGCCCGCGTCTGGTCGATGGACTCACCGAAGGCCAGCTGCTGGCGCATGCTGCCAGCGAGTTGCCGGAAGGCCGGCATGGCGGCTGCAGACAGCGGGACACTCTCGCTCTTGCGGGCGACCATGATCGGATCCTGGTGCACGCCATTGATCCGGAACTCGAAGTGCAGATGCGGCCCGGTGGCCCAGCCGGTGGCACCCACTGCGCCCAGGTTTTGACCTTGGCTCACGCGCTGACCACGCTGCACGGCAATGCGGCTGAGGTGAGCGTAGACCGTGGTGTGCCCGCTGCGGTGGTTGACAAACACCACATTGCCAAAGCCGCCCTGTGCACCCGCGAAATCGACGATGCCATCACCGACGCTGCGCACGGCGGTGCCTTTGGGGGCTGCGTAGTCAACCCCGAGGTGGGCTCGCCAAGTTTGCAGGATCGGGTGAAAGCGCATCTTGAAGCCGCTGCTGACCCTTGAAAATTCCATGGGGGAAGCCAGATAGGCTTTACGCAGGCTCTTGCCGTCCATGCTGTAGTAAGCGCCCTTGCTGGCTGGCGCGCCGGCGCTGCTGGGGGCGCTGTCGTCCTTGAACCACATGGCTTGCAGGGCCTTGCCCCCATTGACGAACTCTGCACTGAGTACCTTGCCCGGGCGCATGGCCTCGCCATCAGCTTCCAGGGTTTCGTACAGGACGCTGAAGCGGTCACCCTTGCGAAGGCTGCGCTGAAAGTCGATATCTCCGGAGAATATGTCGGCGATTTGCGTGGCGATGGCGTCGGGCAGGCCGGCTTCATCGGTGGCCGCAAAAAGCGATGTCTTGATGGTGCCGCTCGCCAGCCGCGTCGAGCGGGTGTAGGGCGCGTTTTCCACGCGGGATGTGAAGCCTTGGTCGGTGCGTTCGATGACCAGTCGCTTGAAAAATGCGTCGTCCTCGGTGGCCCAGCGCATCGACAGCTTGAGCATTTGCTGGCTGCCACTGGCTTCCGCCGTGACTTGCCTGCCAGCCCGGCCTAACAGCAAGGTGCGGATCTTGGGGTCCTGTCGCAAGAATGCGGCAGCCTGTGGGTCGTTGATGGACAAGCGTTTGAGCAAAGACTCCGCGCTGTCCGTGCTGCGGGTCACTTCCGAGCGGTAAAGGCTCAGTGAGTGGTCCAGCAGGGCCTCGGTCTGCGCTGCGACAGGAAGCGGCTGGACTTGCTCGGTGAGTTGGCGAGTCGGCAAATTGGCGGCGTCAGGCGCCAGGGGGGCTACGCCAAATGCGGTGACACCGGTGCCAAGCAATAGCGCTGCCAGGGTACCCGTCACGCGACGGGGATGTTGGCGCAGGCTGTCGGTGGCAGTGCCGATGGCGTTAATCAGGACAGTCAGTTTCAAAACGGCGGCTCCATCGGCAGCGCATGCTTTTTCTTATCCGCACGACACTCAAAATTTACGGTGCAAGCCTGCGCCAGGCCTGCTGCGACAGTTCGAGACAAATCCTGTTTGGGGTCATCCGTCCTTCGAACCTTATCGAGCTTGTTTGTGCCGCCTAAAATGCGTCTAACCGCTGAGCTGACAAAAACGAGGCTCGAGTATATCCGTCTTTAACGCCTTCCAAACGTCGAAAATCTTTATGAATCAAGAGCTTGTGCAAACCTTAGCGTTATCGGACAAAGTCCGGGAGGCGCTCGCCGTGACGCTTCGCGGCTGCGAGGAGCTGATTCCGCAGGCTGACTGGGTCAAGAAACTGGTGCGTTCTGAGGCCAGCGGTCAGCCCTTGCGCATCAAGTTGGGGCTGGACCCGACGGCGCCAGACATCCACGTCGGCCACACCGTGGTGCTAAACAAGTTGCGGCAGCTGCAGGACATCGGGCACCAGGTGATCTTTTTGATTGGCGACTTCACCAGCCTGATCGGTGATCCGTCGGGCCGAAACAGCACGCGCCCGGCCCTGACGACCGAGCAGATCAAGGCCAACGCCGAGACCTACTACCGGCAGGCCAGCCTGGTGCTGGACCCCGCCAAGACCGAAATTCGCTACAACAGCGAATGGAGCTTGCCGCTCGGCTCAATGGGCATGATCGAGCTGGCCGCCAAGTACACCGTGGCCCGCATGATGGAGCGAAACGACTTTCACGACCGTTTCAAGGCCGGCACGCCAATTAGCGTGCATGAATTTTTGTACCCCCTCATGCAGGGCTACGACAGCGTGGCCCTGAAGTCTGACCTTGAACTGGGCGGAACCGATCAAAAATTCAATTTGTTGATGGGCCGGCACCTGCAGCAGGAGTACGGCCAGGAGCCGCAGTGCATTTTGACCATGCCCTTGCTCGAGGGACTGGACGGCATTGAAAAAATGTCCAAGAGCAAGAACAACTACATCGGCATTTCGGAAGACGCCAACAGCATGTTTGCCAAGGTGCTGTCTGTCTCCGACACCCTGATGTGGCGCTGGTACACCTTGCTGTCGTTTCGCAGCGAAGTCGACATTGCCAGTCTCAAGGCTGAAGTTGATGCTGGCCGTAACCCCAAGGATGCCAAGGTCGCGCTGGCCAAGGAAATCACGACGCGTTTTCACTCGGCGGCAGCGGCGGACGCGGCCGAGCAGGATTTCATCAACCGCAGCAAGGGCGGTGTACCCGACGAGCTCGACGACGTCAGCCTCGCCGGGGCCCCGATGGGCATAGGCGCGCTGCTCAAGGCTGCCGGCCTGGCGCCTTCAGGCAGCGAAGCGGGCCGCCTGATCGACGGTGGTGGTGTGCGCGTCGACTCCAGCGTGGTCAGCGACAAGGCCTTGAAATTGGCCGCCGGCACCTACGTGGTGCAGGTGGGCAAGCGCAAATTTGCCCGCGTCACCCTGAGCTGATGCGGTCGCAAGCGCAACCGCGACCGCAACCACCGGGTGCGCGCGGTTCAGCCGCGCCAGCTGGGTCAAACCAGTCAAAATAGCCGGATGCAGTTTCCCGTCGCTCAGCGCCTGACCCCCAAACGCCTGCTGGCTGCCTCCGTAGTGGTGGCGCTGGCGACCATCGTGCTCAAGACGCTGGCTTGGTGGGTCACCGATTCGGTGGGCCTTCTGGCCGACGCCATGGAGTCCTTTGTCAATCTGGCCAGCGCGGTTTTTGGCCTGGCAATGGTGACGATTGCCCAGCGACCTGCCGACGAGGCACATCCTTACGGTCACCACAAGGCCGAATATTTTTCCTCGGGCTTTGAGGGCCTCTTGATCGTGGCGGCCGCCGCGGCCATTTTGTGGGCCGCGGGCCATCGCTTGTTTGACCCGCAGCCGCTGGAGCAAGTCGGTTGGGGCTTGACGCTGTCGGTGATCAGTTCGGCCATGAATGGTTTTCTGGCCTGGATCATGTTTCGTTCGGCCAAAGCACACCGCTCGATTGCGCTGGAGGCCGATGCCCGCCATTTGGTGACCGATGTCTGGACTTCTGCCGGCGTCGTGATCGGCATCGCGGGCGTGGCCTGGACCGGCTGGCTGTGGCTCGATGCCCTGGTTGCCATGGGCGTGGCGATCAATATTTTGTGGGAAGGCGCTCAGCTGATGTGGCGCTCTGCGCAAGGGTTGATGGATGAGGCGGTGGAGCCTGAAGTGCTGGCCGAGATCGACAAGACGCTGGAGCTGTTTCGCCACCCAACCATCCGTTTTGATCACCTCAGTACCCGCCGCTCGGGGCAGCGCCGCTTTGTCGATTTGCACATGCACATGCCCGCCAGCTGGTCGCTGGGTCGGGCTGCCGCCCTTCGCACCAGCGTGGAGCAGGCCTTGATGAGTGCTGTGCCAGGCCTGCGCGCCACCATCGAACTCTTGCCCAGCGATGTGGAAGCGCATTTTGATGATCACAAGGACTTGCTGTGATCAGCGTTATTCAGCGCGTGACGCAGGCGCGGGTAGAGGTGGCAGGCCAGACGGTAGGCCAAATCGGTGCGGGCCTGGTGGTGTTGCTCTGCGCCGAGCGCCACGACGCGCTCGTGCAGGCCGATAAATTGCTCGCCAAGATCCTCAAGCTGCGCATTTTCTCCGACCCGGCAGGCAAGATGAACCGGAGCTTGCAAGAGGTGGCGGGCGGCTTGCTGGTGGTGAGCCAGTTCACGCTGGCTGCTGACGTGTCTGGCGGTAACCGGCCCAGTTTTACCGCAGCGGCAGCGCCCGAGGAGGGGCGGCGGCTCTACGACTATTTTGTGGCGCAGGCGCGTTTGCTGCATCCAGTGGTGCAAACCGGCGAGTTCGCCGCCGACATGCAACTGCACCTGGTCAACGACGGACCGGTCACGCTGCCGCTGCGGATCGCACCGCCTCTGTCAGGCGTAGGCCCGCTCAGGCCGACTCAGTAGGGGTTGTCAAACCCAAGCGAGCTCAGCAGCAGCACTTCCAGCGTCTCCATTTCCAGCGCATCGCGCTCATTGGTTTCGTGGTCATAGCCTTGCGCGTGCAGGGTGGCGTGCACCAGTAGGTGGGCGTAATGGGCTTGCAGGGTCTTGCCTTGCTCCCTGGCTTCGCGCTCGACCACCGGCCCGCACAGCACCAGATCGGCCACGACCACGGGTTCCCTGGCGTAGTCGAAGGTCAGCACATTGGTTGCGTAGTCCTTTTGCCGGTAGTCGCGGTTAAGCGCTTGCGCTTCCTCCAGACCGACCAGGCGCACGGTGATCTCGGCATCGCGCTGCAGGGCGTGGCCAAGCCACTGTCTGACCAGCCGTTTGGGCAAGAGGGCCTGGTGCGCTTTGGCGCCCGGGAAGGCTGCGACTTGCAGGGATAAATCGAGCTCAGGTTTCATGGTCGCCTCCGTGGCTGATGGTCTTGGTTCTGGGGCGGCGAGTCGGCACTGCGGGCCCGCCATCCAACCGGCTGCCATCGGCTGTTCGTGGTTTGTCATAGGCGTCGACGATGCGGGCCACCAGCGGGTGGCGCACCACGTCGGCGCTGGTCAGTCGCGTGATGGCGATGCCCTTGACGCGTTTGAGAACGCGCTCCGCGTCGACCAGACCGCTGAGTTGCGTGCGCGGTAAATCCACCTGGCTGACGTCGCCGGTGACCACCGCCTTGCTGCCAAAGCCGATGCGCGTCAGGAACATCTTCATTTGCTCGGGCGTGGTGTTTTGGGCCTCGTCGAGACTTACAAAAGCATGGTTGAGTGTGCGTCCGCGCATGAACGCCAGCGGCGCGATCTCTATTTGCTGGCGCTCAAAGGCTTTTTGCACGCGCTCAAAGCCCATCAACTCGTAAAGTGCGTCGTACAGCGGGCGTAAATAGGGGTCGACCTTCTGGCCCAGATCGCCGGGTAAAAAGCCCAGTTTTTCACCGGCCTCCACAGCCGGGCGCGTCAGCACGATGCGCTGCACCGCACTGCGCTCAAGCGCATCGACCGCGCAGGCCACGGCCAGATAGGTCTTGCCGGTGCCCGCCGGCCCAATGCCAAAGGTGATGTCGTGCGTGGCGATGTTCTCCAGGTACGCTCCCTGGTTGGTGGTGCGCGCGCGCAGGTCGGCACGGCGTGTGGCCAGCATCAGGGCGCCGTCGGGCGCGGTGCTCAAAGCGGTGTCGCCCGCCAGCATCAGTTGCACCTGTTCTTCGGGGATGGGTCGTTGCGCCATCTCGTAGAGTGCCTGCAAGACCTCCAGCGCCTGATTTGCCCGGGCTCGGGTACCGTCAATCTTGAACTGCTCGAAGCGATGGGCAATGGTGACCTGCAGCGCCGCCTCAATGGTGCGGATGTGCGCGTCCATCGGGCCACACAGGTGCCCCATGCGGGTATTGTTCGGGGGCGTGAAGGTATGGCGAAGGATCAAGGCTTGTTTCCTGATGAGTCTGGCGTTCCTGAAGCGACCGGGGAAGTCGGGCGGATCGCCCCGCTGATTGTCCTTGCATATTGGAGTCGTCCCCGACGCGGCTGGCCGCGGCTGGCTTTGGCCGGGGCTGTGCACTGCTAAGATTTGCCCATGATTGGACGAATTACTGGCCAGCTGGCTGAAAAAAACCCGCCCGAGTTGCTGGTGGACTGCCACGGCGTGGGCTATGAAGTGCTGGTGTCGATGAGCACTTTCTACAACCTGCCGGCGCTGGGCGAAACCGTCAGCTTGCTGACCCACTTTGTGGTTCGGGAGGATGCGCAAATCCTTTACGGGTTCGGCACGGCCACGGAGCGCGCAGCCTTTCGCCAGCTCATCAAGATATCGGGCGTGGGGCCGCGCACGGCATTGAGCGTGCTCAGCGGCATGAGCGTGGACGAGCTGGCGCGGGCGGTCAGCACGCAGGAAGCCGGCCGCATCATCAAGGTGCCGGGCATTGGCAAAAAGACGGCCGAGCGCCTCTTGCTCGAACTCAAGGGCAAGCTCGGCGCTGACCTGGGCGTGCCGGCCAGCCTGGCCAGCGACAGCCAGAACGATATCTTGCAGGCCCTGGTGGCGTTGGGCTACAGCGACCGCGACGCGGCACTGGCGCTCAAGGCGCTGCCTGCCGGTGTGGGCGTGAGCGAGGGCATCAAGTTGGCCCTCAAGGCCCTGACCAAGTAACTCCCCCAGTATCATGAGCATTCAGACCGACGATTTTGCCCAGCCACCGGCCAAGCGCGTGATTTCGTCGGCCCCCATCTCGCCGCACGAAGAGGCGATCGAGCGGGCCTTGCGTCCCAAACTGCTGGATGACTACGTCGGCCAAGTGAAGGTGCGCGAGCAACTCGAAATTTTCATCGGCGCAGCCCGTCAACGTGGTGAGGCACTGGACCATGTGCTGCTGTTTGGCCCGCCTGGCCTTGGCAAGACCACGCTTAGCCACATCGTGGCGCAGGAACTGGGTGTGAACTTGCGGCAAACCAGCGGCCCGGTGCTCGAAAAGCCCAAGGACCTGGCGGCCCTGCTCACCAACCTGGAAAAAAACGACGTTCTTTTTATCGACGAAATTCACCGCCTGTCTCCCGTGGTGGAGGAAATCCTCTACCCCGCGCTGGAGGACTACCAGATCGACATCATGATCGGTGAAGGCCCGGCGGCGCGCAGCATCAAGCTCGACCTGCAGCCTTTCACGCTGGTGGGCGCCACCACCCGCGCGGGCATGTTGACCAACCCGCTGCGCGACCGCTTTGGCATCGTCGCCCGCCTGGAGTTTTACACCCCCGAGGAACTGGCGCGCATCGTCAGGCGCAGTGCCGGCCTGCTCAAAGCCCCGATGGACGACGCCGGCGGCATGGAGATTGCATGGCGCTCACGCGGCACGCCGCGCATTGCCAACCGTTTGTTGCGCCGCGTGCGCGACTATGCCGAAGTCAAGGGCAATGGCACCATCACGCTGGACATGGCCAACCGCGCGCTGGCCATGCTGGATGTTGATCCGCAAGGCCTTGATGTGATGGACCGCAAGCTGCTTGAAGCGGTGATCCATCGTTTCGACGGCGGGCCGGTCGGGCTGGACAATATTGCCGCCAGCATTGGCGAGGAGTCCGGCACCATTGAAGACGTGATCGAGCCTTACTTGATTCAGCAAGGCTACCTGCAGCGCACCCCGCGCGGACGCATCGCCACCCTGGCCGCGTACCGCCACCTGGGCGTGACGGCGCCGGGCGGCCGAACCGACCCGGCCGCCGATCTCTTTGCCAACGGATAGCCCTGGTGGGTTGCTGGCAGGCCCGGCCGACTACCGCTTGCTCCTTGATGTATTGACCTGCAAGGCCGCGGGTTTTTCTGTTGTGTGAAACTCCCGTCCTATGAATTTTGCCGCGCCTGTCAGATCCTTACCTTCACCCGGATCGCGTCGTTGGACCGGCTCAGTGCTGGGCCGCGTCGGCCTGGCCGGCCTGGTCGTTGCGCTGTTGTTGCAACTTGGCGCCTGTTCCGTACTGGTGACCCAGGCCCCCGTGCCCGAGGGGGCTTTGCTGGCGACCCCCTGGGAACAGGCGGCGCCGGGCGCCAAGCCGGCTGTGTCGGGCCCCAGTTCATGGACCCATCAGGTCTTTCCTGGCAAAAAAGCTAACCGCTACCAGTACGTTCGCCTGGACGGCCGACCCGCGATGGCGGTGACGTCGCAGGCGGCTGCCAGCGCTTTGCGCCTGGTGGTCAATCGGGAGCCCGCCGCGATGGACCAGCTTCGGTTTTCGTGGAAGGTGGCCGGGCTGATCCCCGATGCCGACCTGAATCGCCGAGAAAAAAGCGATTCCCCGGTGCGACTGGTGCTGACCTTTGATGGTGATCGTTCCCGCCTGTCTGCGCGTGACGCGATGCTCTCCGAGTTGGCTCGGGCGGTGACCGGCGAAGAGATGCCCTACGCCACGCTGATGTACGTCTGGTCCAATGACCTGGTGCCGGGCACGGTGGTTGCCAACCGACGCACAGACCGCATTCGCAAGCTCGTGATCGAGTCGGGTCCGGCGGGTCTGAACCAGTGGCAGGAATACCAGCGCGATATTCGCGCCGATTTTGAGAAGGTGTTTGGCGAGTTGCCCGGTACCTTGATGTCCGTAGGCATCATGACCGATACCGACAACACCGGTGGTCAGGCGCGGGCATGGTATGGGCCGGTCACCCTGGCGCCTAACGCGCAGACACAGACTCTCGCACTGCCGCTGCCGCTGCCCAAGTAGTGCGCCAGCGCCTCAGGCGTAGCGCTTGCTTCGCAGGTTGTTCTTCATGTCCTGCAGCAGCGGCTGCAGTTGCTGCCCACCCAGGCGCAGGGCGACCGTGGTGGCCAGAATGTCGATGATCATCAGATGCAGCAGGCGCGACACCATGGGGCTGTAGCGGTCGTAGCCTTCGGGGTGATCGGCCGACAAATGGATGTCGCCCGCCGACGCCAGCGGCGATCCGCTCGCGGTGATCACGATGACCGTCGCGTTGTTCTTGCGGGCAATGTCAGTGGCATCCATCAGGTCGCGGGTGCGGCCCGAGTTGGAAATGACCACCAGGCAGTCGCCCGGGCGCAGCAGCGAGGCGCTCATGACCTGCATATGACCATCGCTGTAGGCGATGGTGTTGACGCCGAGCCTAAAGAATTTGTGCTGTGCATCCTGGGCCACGATGCCCGAGTTGCCCACGCCGATGAATTCAATGCGCTTGCCGGTCTGGCAGGCTTGCAGCAAGGCTTCGACCGCCTTGCCAATGGCAAAGGTGCTGGCATCGTTGCGGTACTTCAGGAACGCCGAGACGGTATTGTCGATCACCTTGACCACGACGTCGCCGACCTTGTCGTCGGTGTCCACGCTGCGGTGAATAAACGGCACGCCTTCGCTCACGCTGCCGGCGAGTTTGAGTTTGAAGTCGCTCAGCCCGTCATACCCCATGCTGCGGCAAAAGCGAACCACCGTGGGTTTGCTGACATGGGCCCGGTCTGACAACTCGCTGATCGGCAGCTTGGCAAAGGATCTTGGGTCGCTCAGGACCAGCTTGCCTACCCGCTGCTCCGCCGGTGCCAGTGACGGCAGACAGGCCTTGATTCGGTCTAGCATGGCGCGCCTGCCGGGTCAGAGCGCTGACCGCCGTTGGGCTCAACTAACATTCCTCGCTCCAGCAGTAGCCGTCTCGGGCGATCATGGCGCTGGACGCGCTCGGCCCCCAAGTGCCGGCGGCGTAGGGGCGCGGCTCGTGCGTGCTGTGGCGCCAGTGGTCCAGGATGGGCTCGACCCAGCGCCAGGCTTCTTCCTGCTCGTCGCTGCGCACAAAAAGGTTCAGCCGGCCGGCGATGACGTCAAGCAACAAACGCTCATAGGCGCCTACCCGCTCGGAGCCAAAACGCTTGTCAAAGTCCAGGTCAAGCTGCACAGGGGCCAGCGGCGCCATGCCGCTCCGGCCGCGCTGGTCGGCCTGTGCCAGCAGGTGCAACTCCAGCCCGTCTTTAGGTTGAAGGTTGATCACCAGCCGGTTGGCTGCGCCTGGTGGTGTGCTGAAAATCGCGTGCGGCGTCGGCCTGAAATTGACCACGATGCGAGCATCGCGTTCGGCCAGTCGCTTGCCGGTGCGAATGTAAAAGGGCACACCGGCCCAGCGCCAGTTGGCAATTTCGGCGCGCAGGGCGACAAAGGTTTCGGTCTGGCTGTTGGCCGGAACACCTGGCTCATCCCGGTAACCCGGCACCGCCACGCCGCCCAGATTACCGGCCGTGTATTGCCCGCGCACCACGTGCTGCTGCAAGGTCTCGACCGTCCAGGGTTTGAGGGCACGCAAGACCTTGAGCTTTTCATCGCGTATCGCGTCGGCGTGGGCGTTGATCGGTGGCTCCATGCCAATCGCGCACAGCAGCTGTAGCGCATGGTTTTGCACCATGTCACGCAGCGCGCCGATGTGGTCGTAATAAGCGCCGCGCTTTTCAACGCCCAGGTCCTCGGCGATGGTGATCTGGATGTTGGCAATGGTTTCGCGGCGCCACAGCGGCTCAAACAGCGAATTACCAAAGCGCAGCGCAAAGAGGTTTTGCACGGCCGGCTTGCCCAGGTAATGGTCGATCCGGAAAACCTGCTTTTCGCTCAGCACCCGGCGCACGGTGTCGTTGATGGCGCGGTTGGATGCCAGGTCGTGCCCCAGGGGTTTTTCAAGCACCACCCGGGTTTGCGGGCCGTTCAGTCCGGCCGCAGCGATCTGCTCGCACACCGCTGTAAAAAGGCCTGGCGCCGTGGCCACATACATGACCACGGTGTCGGCCTGGCGCGCTTGGAGCAACTCGGCCAGCCGGGCATAGTCGGCGGGTTTGGTCACGTCCAGCCGGATGAAGTGGAGCAACTCGGCAAAGCGGGCAAACTCTTCCTGGCTCGGTCGTTTGTCCAGATCAACACGGTCAAAGCGCGACTTGATCAGGGCCCGGTAGGCCTGGTCGTCGAGTTCGTCGCGGGCCACGCCAATGATGCGGCCGCCCGGCGGCAGGGAGCCGTGGCGAAAGGCCTGGAACAGGGCAGGCATCAATTTGCGCCAGGCCAAATCGCCCGTGCCGCCAAACAAAACAAGGTCAAAACTCATGATGTATCCAAAGTTCAAGCGCGGTGATGGTAACTTAGTTTCATAACTTCGCGATCTTTTTTGTTTGATAGGCAAAGAATAAAGCCTGATATTTTTTTGTTAAAGCGATTTATTGGGATGAAGGGGCGTAATCGGATTACCACGTCCTGGCGGCAGCGGCTGGGTTTATGCTCTGGCGGGTTGCGTGGGACCGCAGGATACTGTTGCGCTGCCGGGCTGGCTGCGTGCACCAGCCCAAGTCACTCGAAATCGACAAGACAATCAAGTGTCAATAGAGCGCAGTCAGATGCAAGGAGTCACAAATGAAAAACCGGTGGATTTTTTCGGTCTTGCTGGCCGCAGGCGGATGGGCCCAGGCCCAAACCGTCAATGTGCTGTGTTCGGTGCAGGCCGAGTGGTGCAGCATGATGGGCACCGTTTACGGCAGAACCACGGGTGTCAAGATCAACATCGCCATGAAAGGCTCGGGCGAGGCCTTGGCCCAGTTGATTGCGGAGAAAGAAAATCCCAAGACCGACGTCTGGTTTGGCGGCACCGGTGACCCGCACCTGCAGGCCGCCGAGCAAAACCTCACGCTCGAGTACAAGTCAGCCTCCCTGTCGCAACTGCACGCCTGGGCGCAGCAGCAGGCCCAGCAGTCCGGTTTCAAGACCGTGGGCATCTACTCCGGCCCCCTGGGTTTTGGCTACAACAGCGAGCTGATGGCCAAGAAAAAGTTGCCCATCCCCAAAACCTGGAACGACTTGCTATCGCCTGGCCTCAAGGGCGAAATTCAGGTGGCCAATCCGGCCTCCAGCGGCACCGCCTACACCATGATCGCCACGCTGGTGCAGCTGATGGGCGAGGACAAGGCGTTTGACTACCTCAAGCAGTTGCATAAGAACGTCAGCCAGTACACACGCAGCGGTACGGCGCCAATCAAGGCCGCCGCGCGTGGCGAGACGGCTGTGTCGATCAGCTTCGTGCACGATGGCCCTGGCGAAAAACTGCAGGGCTTTCCGATCGAGACCATCACGCCTGCCGACGGCACTGGTGCCGAAATCGGCTCCATGAGCATTATCAAAGGAGCCCGCAACCTGGACGCCGCCAAAAAGTTTTACGAGTGGGCACTGACACCGGCTGCGCAGGAAATGGCGGCCGCCGCCAAGCAGTTTCAGTTGCCGTCCAACAAGGGCGCTAAAAACGACCCCCGCATTCCCGACTTCAAAAAAATCAGGTTCATCAACTACGACTACGCCAAATACGGCGCCTCGGCTGAACGGCGCCGCTTGATTGCGCGCTGGGAAAAAGAAGTCAACGCCTTGCCGCGATGACGGCCTGGTCAACTCGTGCCTGGCCCCATTTGTTCATGAGCGGGTCGGCCAACCGGCTGGCGGCCGGCTGGCTGCTGGCCGGCTTGCTCGCTTATGTGGCCTTGCCCTGGTATGCCGTGGGGGACATGCGTTGGTCGGTCGCCTTGTCACAGCTGTTCGGGGGCGCTGATTCTGCCAATGCTGCCAGTGGCCTGATGCAGGCGGTCGTGCAGGGTCGCTGGTGGTTGCTGTCGGGCTTTGCAGGTCTTGCGCTGGCCGCCGTCGGGCTGACCCTGCCTGCGGGCCGGGCGCAAGGCAGCTGGTTTTTGACCGGCGCCGTGCTCGGCTTGTCCGGGCTGGTCAGCAGTGCCTTGCTGATTGGTGCCAAGGGCTGGTCTGCGCCTTGGTTGAACACGCTCTTGGGCGAGTTGCCTGTCAACCAGTTCGGCGTCGGTGCCGGGGCGCTGGTCGCTGGTCTGTCGCTGCTCATGATGGCGGCGATGGGTCTGGCTCGTCGAGGCTATTTCAAGGGCGATTTTTTTGTGGCGGCTGCGGTACTGGGCTGCAGCGCGATGCTCTTGGTCTTTATCGTCTGGCCGGTGAGCAAAGCGCTTGAGGGCGCGTTTTTAGACCAGGAGGGCCGCTGGTCCCTGATGGCCATGGTCGAGCGTATCGGTAACGAGCGCGTCTGGGGGCTGGATTGCCTGGCGGGCGGCACGCGCTGCGGTGTCGCCTGGAATACCCTGGCGCTGGCGCTCGCCACCGCGACCGGCACCACAGTGCTGGGCACCATGATGGCCCTGATGGCCGAGCGCAGTGCCGGTCCACGCCTGCAGACGCCGCTGCGCGTGGTCGCCTTGCTGCCCATCATCACGCCGCCCTTTGTGGTGGGGCTGGGACTGATCTTGCTGTTCGGACGCGCCGGGGTGGTCAACCAATGGCTCGAATACGCCTTTGGCATTGCACCCACCCGCTGGTTCTACGGTCCGCTGGGCGTGTGGATGGCCCAGCTTTTTTGCTTCACGCCGATTGCCTTCATGATCATGCGCGGCGTGGTGCAGGGCGTGTCCCCCAGCCTGGAAGAAGCGGCCCAGACCTTGCGCGCGGGGCGTCGCCAGACGTTTTTCAGCATCACCTTGCCCTTGCTCAAGCCGGGACTGGCCAACGCTTTTTTGGTTGGCTTTATCGAGAGCATGGCCGACTTTGGCAACCCGATCATCGTTGGCGGGCAGTTCGCGGTGCTGTCGACCGAGATATTTTTTGCCATTGTGGGGGCGCAGTATGACCAGGGCCGGGCCGCCTCGCTGGCCTGGATCCTGACCTTGTTTGCCTTGCTGGTCTTTGCCGTGCAGCGGGGACTGCTGGGGCGCCAGAGTTACACCACGGTCAGCGGCAAGGGCGACGCGGGTGTGCCCATGGCGCTGCCCGATGGCGTGCGGCGCACGCTGCATCTGGTGGTTTACCCCTGGCTGGCTTTTACGCTGGTGGTTTATCTGTTTGCCTTTGCCGGTGGTTTTGTCCAGACCTGGGGCCGTGATTACAGTTTCACGCTCAAACATTTCAGCACGGCGTTCGGGCTGGAGTGGGGTCAGTTTGGTCTGGTCTGGGCCGGCACGGCCTGGAATTCACTCTTCACCACCCTGACCCTGGCCGGTGTGGCCGCGCCGATCACGGCGGCGGCCGGGCTGCTCATGGCCTACCTGCTGGCGCGCACTGAATTTCGGGGGCAGCGCCTGTTTGAGTTTTCGGCGCTGCTGGCGTTTGCCATTCCCGGCACGGTGCTGGGGGTGAGTTATATCCTGGCTTTTAATGTGCCGCCGCTTGAGCTGACTGGCACCGCCATGATCATCGTGCTGTGCTTTGTGTTTCGCAATTTACCAGTGGGTGTGCGCGCGGCGACGGCGGCCTTCAGGCAACTGGACAAGTCGCTGGACGAAGCCTCCTTGATGCTGCGCGCTTCCACCGCGCAGACGCTGTTTCATGTGGTCTTGCCCCTGCTCAAGCCGGCGCTGGTGGCTGCATTGGTCTACAGCTTTGTGCGCGCCATGACCACCGTCAGTGCTGTAATTTTCCTGGTCACGGCCGAAAACGAGCTGGCCACGACTTACATCATCGGCCGCGTGGGTAACGGCGACTATGGCGTGGCGCTGGCTTATTGCACCGTGCTCATGTTGCTGATGTCTTTGGCCACCGGCATGGTCCAGTTCCTGGTCGGCGAACGCCAACTGGGTCGCCGTGCCAGGGGCGTTGGCGTTGCCACGGCGATGGTGGCCAGCCCCATTTCTTCCGGAAAAACAACATGAACATTGGCGTTGAATTTCGAAACGTGAGCAAGCGCTACGGCCAGGGCGACTCGGCGCCGCTGGCCGTCAATGCCATCAGCTTTGTGATTGAGCGCGGCACGCTGGCGACCATTCTGGGTCCCTCGGGCTGCGGCAAGACCACCACGCTGCGCATGATGGCGGGGCTGGAGTCGCCTAGCGGGGGGCAGATATTCCTCGATGGGCGTGAGGTCACGACGCTGGGTCCGGCCGATCGCAATGTCAGCATGATGTTTCAGAGTTACGCCTTGTTCCCGCACATGAACGTGCTGCAAAACGTCATGTACGGTCTGAAGATGACGGGTGTTCCCGCAGACGTGGCTAAGACGCGTGCGGCGCAGGCCCTGAAAAACGTGGGGCTGGTCGGTTATGACCTGCGCCTCCCCAGTGAGCTGTCGGGCGGGCAGCAGCAGCGCGTGGCGCTGGCGCGGGCGCTGGTACTGGAGCCGGCCGTGCTGCTTTTTGACGAGCCCTTGAGTAATCTTGACGCTCGCTTGCGGCGCGAAATGCGCGAAGAAATTCGCGGCTTGCAGCAGCGCCTGGGCCTGACCGTGGCCTATGTCACGCACGACCAGAGCGAAGCGCTGGCCGTGAGCGACCAGATCATCGTCATGGACCAGGGTCGGATCGCCCAGAGCGGCACGCCCCAGCAACTCTACCAGTACCCCGTCAATGAATTCGTGGCCAGTTTCATGGGCGAGGCCATGCTGTTTCCTGCCACAGTGGACGGTGCTGGCATGGTCAGCTTGGGCGTCTTGCGCTTTCAGGCGCGCCAGAGTTTGTCGGCCGGCCCGGTGAAAGTCGCGGTTCGGCCCGAAGCCTGGCAGATCGGTCCGACCGACGCTGCCGTTGTCGGCCGGCTCTTCAAGTCGGCCTACCTGGGCGCGCACTACGAATACAGCTTTGACACCGACCTGGGGCCGATCTTCGTGATCTCGCCGGACCTCAGCCAGCGGCTGGCTTTGGGCTGCGAGGTGGGCTTGCGGCTGGCCTGTCATGGGGTCTCGGTTGTTCCGGTAACGTAACTGCCCTTGAGCTTGGTCAGCCATCCGGACGCCCCGATAATCGGGCGATGAACCAACTCGACGCACTCAAACGCCTCACCACCGTCGTGGCCGACACCGGTGACTTCAAGCAACTCGGTCAATTCAAGCCGCAGGACGCCACCACCAACCCGTCTCTGATCCTCAAGGCAGTGCAAAAGCCCGACTACCAGCCTCTGCTGCAGGACGTCGTGGGACGCTTTCGGGGCCAGGCGCTGGACCAGGTCATGGACCGGCTGTTGGTGCGCTTTGGCTGCGAGATCTTGTCGATCATCCCGGGCCGGGTGTCCACCGAAGTCGATGCCCGCCTGAGCTTTGATGCCGACGCCACCCTGGCTCGCGGTGAACGCATCATGGCGCTGTACCAGGCCGAGGGCGTTGCGGCGGACCGCGTCCTGATCAAGGTTGCGGCCACCTGGGAAGGCATCAAGGCAGCAGAAAAGCTCGAGCAGCGCGGGATTCGCACCAACTTGACCTTGCTGTTTTCTTTTTGCCAGGCGCTGGCATGCGGCCAGGCCAAGGTGCAACTGATTTCGCCCTTTGTCGGTCGCATCTATGACTGGTACAAAAAGTCGGCGGGGGCGGCCTGGGTGGAGGCCGACCGGGCCGGTGCCAATGACCCGGGCGTGCAGTCCGTGCGGCAGATCTACAACTACTACAAAAAATTCGGCATTGCCACTGAAGTCATGGGCGCGAGCTTTCGCAATGTGGGGCAAATCACGGCCTTGGCTGGCTGCGATCTGCTGACCATCAGCCCCGAGTTGCTGGCGCAGTTGGCCGCCTCTGACGCTGCGCTGCCGCGCGCGCTCGATGCCCAGGCGGCCAAGGCGCTGGACCTGCCTGCGGTGAGTTATGACGAAGCGGGTTTTCGTTACGCGCTGAACGAAGACGCCATGGCCACCGAGAAGCTGGCCGAAGGTATCCGCGCATTTGCCGCAGATGCCATCAAGCTTGAGCAACTGATGCTCGCGGTCTGAGTCGGCTCATGTCCTCGTTGCCCCTGACCACGCGCTGCGACCGCACCCCTGCCTGGGCCGAGTTGCAGTCCCATTACGCTGCGGCCGGCCAATCCTTTGACTTGCGCCGTGCTTTTGCCTCGGATGCCCAGCGCTTTAACGACTTCAGTCAACAGGCGCCCCATGTGTTTGCGGACCTGTCCAAGAACCTGATTGACATGCCCACGCAATCGCTGTTGCTGGCGCTGGCCGAGCAATGTGGCGTGGCAGCGCACCGCGACGCCATGTTCGCAGGCCTGCCGATCAACAACACGGAGCAGCGCGCCGTCATGCACTTTTTGCTGCGCCAGCCCGCCGCAGCCGTCTCCACCAACGCCAGTCATGCCGAGCCGGTCTGGCAGGAGGCCTTGCAGCAGGTGCATGAAACGCTGGGCGCCATGCTCGCTTACGCCGAGCAGGTGCGCACCGACGAGGCCATCACCGACATCGTCAACATCGGTATTGGCGGCTCTGACCTCGGGCCGCAAATGGCCGTGCGCGCGCTCGATGCGTTTTGCCAGCCGGGCAAGCGTTTTCACTTTGTCTCCAATGTTGACGGTCATGAACTGGCGCGTGTTCTTGCGGGTTTGCAACCCAGGAACACCTTGTTTTTGATCGCCTCAAAAACCTTCACTACCGCCGAAACCATGACCAACGCGCAATCGGCGCGGCACTGGTTTGAAACCCGTATGGGGGAGGGAGCTAGCGCGCACATTGCCCGCCACTTTGCGGCACTGACCACCAACGTGCAGGCCGCACAGGCCTTCGGCATTCGGACCACCTTCGGGTTTTGGGACTGGGTGGGCGGGCGCTATTCCCTGATGTCGGCCATTGGCCTGCCCCTGGCGATCGCCGTTGGGGCGCAGGGCTTTGGTGACATGCTCGCCGGCGCCCACGCCATGGACGAGCACTTCAAGACGGCTGCGCTGGCCAACAACCTGCCGGTCCGCCTGGGCCTGCTTGATGTCTGGTACCGCAACTTTCATGGTTTCACCAGCCGCAGCATCGCCCCCTACCATAGTGCGCTGGGGCGCCTGCCCGCCTACTTGCAGCAACTGGAGATGGAAAGCAATGGCAAGCGGGTTGATCGGGACGGCCAGGCGCTGCCTTATGGCACCTCGCCGGTGCTCTGGGGCGAGCCGGGCACTAACGGCCAGCACGCCTACTTTCAAATGCTGCACCAGGGCAGCGACGTCGTGCCGGTTGAGTTTGTAGCGGTCAAAACGGCCCGCCATGACTTGCCGGGTCATCACGCCAAGTTGCTGGCCAATGCGCTGGCGCAGGCGCAGGCCTTCATGGTCGGCCAGCCAGAACCTGGCGGGCACCGAGATTTTCCCGGCAACCGGCCCAGCACTTTCTTAGTGCTTGACGACCTGACGCCAGCGAGCCTGGGCGCCCTGATTGCCCTGCAGGAACACCGTGTATTTGTCAGCGGCTCGGTCTGGGGCATCAACAGCTTCGACCAGTGGGGTGTAGAGCTCGGCAAGGTGCTGGCCACAGACATTGAAGTGCGTCTGGGCAACGGCGACACCGCCTCGCTGGATGGTTCCACCGCCGGGCTGCTGAACAAACTGCGGTCCTCGGCCTGAGCGTTAGCGGGCCGACTGATTGCTGGCGCAGGTGTCATGGGAGAAGTCGTATGAATATCGTTTTCGATTTTGGCGCCGTGCTGGTGAACTGGCAGCCGCAAACCCTGCTTCAGGCGCACTTTCCCCAGTCCGCCAGCGGCCCGAGCGAGGCGGCCGCCCTGGCGCAGGCCTTTTTTCACCATGACGACTGGCAGGCTTTCGATCGCGGCGTGATGCTGCAAGCGGAGGTCTGCCGGCGCACGGCGGAACGCCTGGCCTTGCCTCATGACGATGTGCACGCTCTGGTCTCGAACATCGCGGATCTGCTCACCCCTATGAATGGCACGGTGCAGCTACTCGAGCGCTTGCGCGCGCGGCGGCAGACCGATACGCAGTTGCGCCTTTACTTTCTCTCCAACATGCCCGAGCCCTATGCGCGCACGCTGGAGCGGACCCACTCCTTCCTGACATGGTTTGACGGTGGGATTTTTTCGGGTGATGTTCGTCACATCAAACCCGAGCCGGCGATTTATGAGCTTCTCGAGACCCGCTACCGCCTGGTGCCCGGCAGGACCCTCTTTATTGATGACCTGCATGCCAACGTGCAGGCTGCCCGCGACCGTGGCTGGCATGCAGTTCACTTTGAGTCGCCCGAGCAGTTGGAGGCGCAGTTGCTGGTGCACGGCTTTTAGGTGGCTTGTAGGCGTCTCGATGGGGCTGGCGACGCCAGATACCGTTCTTGGTCTTCGCGCATGTTTTTGGCTGACATTGATTTGACAATTAAAGCCTTAAAATGGACAGTGTTTGCCTAGCGATGGCGCGCCGAGCACCTCAGGTCGA
>CAIMVC010000232.1 GCA_903844825.1 uncultured Burkholderiales bacterium
AGGCTGGCGTCCTGCACCTCGATGGTCTCGAGGTACTTGCCGACCATGTCCGGCACGTGGTAGACGGCGGTGCCGTCCAGCAAGGTCAGTACCGAGGAGCTCAGGGCAGAGGCGACCGACTCCGGCAGCGCCTTGTCCTCGCCGTAGTTGAGCTTGACGATGGACAGCTTTGAAATTTCAATGTCGCCCTTGACCTTGTTCCATTGCGGCGTGAAGTCAATACAAAAGTCACCCTGCTGACGCAACAACTTGCTGGCCCAGGTTCCGCACAGCTCGAGTTTTTGTCGCTCTTTACTAAAGCGGGTGCTGGGGTTGTTCAGGGTCACCGTCAGCTTTTCCTTCGGGAATTTTTTAGCGACCGCGTTGTCAATGAGCAGCTTGGGCACACTCAGGGAAATAGCCTGCGCCAGGTGGCAGGAGGCAGCCATCGGTGCGGCAATAAAAAGACGTTTAAGCATGCGCCGGATGGTAGCCCGTTTTGGCGGCCCGGCCGCTGTCGGCTGCCGGCTGTTGGCTTTTGGCTTTTGGACTAAAGGGCTCATGCACAATTCCCGCATGACCGCCATCCAAGCCTCTTCCCCTTCCGCTGCGGCCGGGCCGCTGGCCATCCTCAGTGCCTTGCCCGACGAGCAGCGCGGCCTGATTGAGTTGCTGCAGTCGCCGCGGCTGGAGCGCCACGCCGGACGCGAGTTCTGGCGGGGCTCGCTGCACGGCCAGACAGTGGTGCTGGCGCTCTCGCGCATCGGCAAGGTGTCGGCCACGCTGACGGCGGCGGTGCTGGTCGAGCGTTTTGGGGTCCGCGCCATCGTGTTCACCGGTGTCGCAGGTGGCCTGGCACCGGGCGCGCGGGTGGGCGATGTGGTGGTCGCGCACGAGTTCATGCAGCACGATATGGACGCCTCGCCGATCTTTCCGCGCCATGAAGTTCCGGCTTATGGGCGCAGCCGCTTTGCTTGCGACGCCGAGTTGAGCGAACGCCTGGCGCTGGCTGCCGGCCGGGGCTTGGCGCAGGCCTTTGGCAGCGCGCAGATCCACCGTGGACTGATCGCCAGCGGCGACCGCTTCGTGTCGAGCGCGGCCGAATCAAGCGCACTGCAACTGGCTTTGCGGCAAACCGGGCACGAGGCGCTGGCCGTCGAAATGGAAGGCGCTGCGGTAGCCCAGGTGTGCGCCGACTACGGCATTGCCTTTGCCGCCATGCGCGCGATTTCGGACCGGGCCGATGACGACGCGCATCAGGATTTTTCGACCTTTGTGCGACAGGTCGCGAGCCGCTACGCCCTGCTGATCGTGGGCGAATTTCTTCGCCAGGGCCACGCCGCCTGAAGCTAGCCATCACCGGCGCAGCGACTGACCCTAAACCCGCCGGATTTAGGCTGACTCTGCCGCCATGACGCGGTGGTATTCTTTATCGCATGAAACTTCTACTCAAGTGGCTGCTGAGCGCACTGGCCTTGCTGGCCGTGACCTACCTGTACTCTGGAGTGACAGTCACAAGTTTTGGCGCGGCGCTGCTGGCCGCCGCGGTGCTGGGCGCATTGAATACGGTCGTGCGGCCGCTACTGGTGCTGCTGACCCTGCCCGCGACCATCGTGACCCTGGGGCTGTTTTTGTTTGTCATCAACGCCCTGATGTTCTGGGCCGCCGCCAGCTTGCTGTCGGGTCTGGATGTGCGCGGCTTCGGGGCGGCCCTGCTGGGTTCGCTGATCTACTCGGCCCTACAGCTAGCGATCGAGTTTGTCCTGGAGCGCCTGTTCCCTCAGAAGTAACTGCACCTGGCGGGTGCGGGTGTCAATGATCGAGGCCTCAATGTGCTGGCCGGCGGCGTTGCCAGGCGCGCTGGCGCTGCGCATCAGATCCTGCGCAGCTTTGAACCTGTCCAGCGCCGCGGCATAGTCAAACTGCGCCACGCGGCTTTCGGCGTCGGCGCGCACGGCGCGCAAGGTCTGGCCTTGCTGCGCATAAGCGGCCGACAGCAGTTGCCAGGCGCCGGCGTCGCGAGGGTGGGTGGTGACCCAGCCCTGCAACTTGTCCGCCACTTCCGCGCCGCGTTGAGCCGCCAGCAACGCCCGCCCCTCGACCAACAGCTCGGCCCGGGTGCTGGCCTGACCCCAGTCGCTGGCAGCTGCGGCCTGGGCCGGTCGTCCGGCCAGCATCGCCAGCTCAATCGACAGCAAGCGGGCGGCCCGCGCAGCGCGGACATCGCTAGCGACGATCGCCTGCAAGCGAGCGCAGAGTGCGGCGGCGGTGTCAAAGTCGCGCAGACGCGAAGCCGCCAGGGCTGCCGCGTACAGGGTCGTCAGGTTGGGCGCGGTGCTGGCCGCTGCGCCGGTCGGTAGGAGCCGGGCCTGGGCTAGCAGCGCTTGCAGCGCGTCAACGCCAGGCTCCCCCAGGACGATGGCGCGACCGGCCATCAAGGCGTGGGCCATACCGGACAGATGCGAGACACCGCCCGCTGAGTGCTGTGCGGCGGCTGACTGCGCGCGCGCGCTGGCCTCGGCCAGACGCTCGGTGGTCAACGGATGCGAGCGTAAATACGGAAACCCGCCGCTGTCGTTGAGCCGCGAGGCCTGCTGCAGTTTTTCAAA
>CAIMVC010000233.1 GCA_903844825.1 uncultured Burkholderiales bacterium
CCTTGGCGACACGCTCGCTTTTTGGAATCTCGACGAAGGTGGGCTCAATCACGACGGGCACCGGGTGCTGCTCCTCAATTTCCACCCGCTCTTCATGCAGCACTTCCTCGCGTTCACGGGCGGCCACCAGACCGACGGCCACGTCTTCGGCCATTTCCCGCTTTTCACGGCGAGACACAACGAACTCGTCAATCCAGGCACCGAGGCGCAACGCTGCCTGACTCCAGGAAAATCCGAACACCACCGAGACGCTCAGCACCCCCAGAGCAATCCAGACGACGCCAGAACCTGCAAAACCCAGCCAATTAACGCTCGCGGGGCCAGCCAGATAACCCAGCACCCCGCCGGCGTGGTCTGGCAATTTGGCTTCAAACCGGTACAGGCGCGACCACTCTAGCGCGGTACTGGCTACCAGCAGCAAGGCCAGACACAACCAGAATTTGATGCGGCTGGACCTGGGTTTGGCGGCCACAGGAAGCGTGTCGCCAGCCAACCAGCGACCCAGTGCCGCCAGCCAGACCTTAACCCCGATGGCCAGGGCCCACCAGACAGAAAAACCCAAGGCCAGGTAACTGCAGTCGGCCAGCAAGGCACCCAGACGACCGCCCCAGTTGCGAGCCGCAACCATCGCAGCCGAGCCACCACCTGCGCCCGTGGTCGACCAGGCGGCGTCTTGCGGCGAGTAGCTGATCAGCGCGGCTAACCAAAACAGCAGCAGCAGCAGGCCAAGCACCAGGCTCAGCTCCTGCGCAAAACGATTGATACCGCCAGCGGCTGCCGGGGCGGCGCCTTGGCGAGAGGTCAGGGTGTCGAGTGAATAAGTCATGAATCAGCTCGAAGCTTACCGCAGTTGGCGACCGCATTTCGAACCAGGTGCGTGGGCCGAACGCGCAGCATAGGGGAAAGGGATCGAACGGCTGGGTCCACAGCGGCCAGAAGGCCAATGCCCGCCTGTTCAGGCGGCGGCCGGCCGCCGTTCTTACAATAGGGTGCCTAGAGACCGGGGCTTCACGCGCTCAGCTGTCCGCACCCCGGCGACCCGACTCCCCGCGAGTCTTAACGAGTATTTGATCGGCTTTTTCAAAATGAAACATTCCAAAGTTCTTATTCTGGGCTCCGGTCCCGCTGGCTACACAGCGGCCGTCTACGCGGCCAGGGCCAATCTTCAACCCGCACTGATCACCGGGATCGCCCAGGGCGGGCAGCTCATGACCACCACCGACGTTGACAACTGGCCGGCTGACCCGCTGGGTGTGCAGGGCCCTGAGCTGATGCAGCGTTTTCTGGAGCACGCCGAGCGCTTCAAAACCGAGATCATTTTTGACCATATCAACCAGGTCGACTTCAGCAAACGTCCCTTCGTGCTTACGGGCGACAGCGGCAGCTACAGCTGTGACAGCCTGATCATTGCCACCGGCGCATCGGCCAAGTACTTGGGGCTGCCGTCGGAGAGTGCTTTCATGGGCCGCGGCGTATCGGGTTGCGCTACCTGCGACGGCTTTTTTTACCGTGACCAGGAAGTGTGCGTCGTCGGCG
>CAIMVC010000234.1 GCA_903844825.1 uncultured Burkholderiales bacterium
CCAAATTCGATCTTGCGGGTTCCAAATTCTTCGGTACAGTTCGGCATAGGCGGTCCTTGTTGTGATTGATGTTAGATACCAATAACAACGTGCCTTCGGGCGGGACTGCCTACCTGTTACTGTGAAATATTCGGGTTAGCAGTCCGGGCCGTCAAACCTTGCGCAGCGCCGCCTTGAGTTGCTCGCCCAACTCGGGCTTGTCGGCAAAGGGGTCGGTCGGGTTGCGGGCTTGCAAGATGTCTTCCAGCCGGGTTTGCACCGAACTGATGGCCTTGGGGTGGCTGTAGATATAAAACTGCCGGGCGGCGACGGCGTCGAACACTTTTTGGGCGACGTCGGCAGCCGTGACTTTGCCCGACGTCACCGCCTTGCTGGTCATGGCCTGCTGAATGATCTGGCTGCGGGTAGGTTTTCCGCCGGACAAGGCGGCCGGCCGGTTACGGTGGCTCTGGTTGATGCCAGTGGCGACAAAAAATGGGCACAGCACCGAGGCGCTGACTTGGTCGGTGACCAGCCCGAGGTCCTGGTACAGGGTTTCGCTGAGCGAGACCACCGCGTGTTTGCTGACGTTGTAGACCCCCATATTCGGCGGATTGAGCAAGCCAGCCATGCTGGCGGTGTTGACGATGTGACCCCGCCAGGCCGGGTCATGGGCCGCCGCTTCGAGCATCATGGGCGTAAAAACCCGCACGCCATGAACCACCCCCATGACGTTGACGCCCAGCACCCACTCCCAGTCCTTGACCGAGTTTTCCCAGATCAGGCCACCCGAGCCCACGCCGGCGTTGTTAAACACCAGGTGCGGCGCACCAAAGCGCTCTTGGACGGCCTTGCCCAGCGCCTCCATTTGCTCGGCACTCGAGACGTCCACGCGCAGCGCCAGCACCTGCGCGCCAGCGGCCTGCAGCTCGGCGCTGACCTGGTCCAGCGCATCTTGCTGAACGTCGACCAGCACCAAGTTCATGCCCAGCCGGGCGCCGATGCGGGCGCATTCAAGACCAAAGCCCGAACCGGCACCGGTGAGCACAGCGGTTTTGGCATTGAAGTCAAACATAGTCAACGCTCCGGGTGTCAGGCGGCGACGGCTTTGAGCGCGTAGCCGATACGGGGGAAGTGCACATGCACCGTGCCGGCGCGCTCGTCGGTGCGGCGCAAGGTGTAGTGCATGCGGGTGGCGGCGATGAGTTCGCCCTCGGTCGGCTCGGGGCCAAAGGTCTCCGCGCTGATGCTGACGCGGCTGCCCAGGGCAATGCCGTGATCGTCTTGAAACACCTCGTCAACGACGGGCTTGGGCGTGCTGCGCGCTGCCAGTTCAATGGCTTGGGCGGCACTGAATTTTTCGCTCTGGCCATGACCAAACGCCGCCATCTTGTCCATCCAGTCGAGCACGGCCGGGGCGATCTGGAGAATGTCGGCCATCACCGGCGTGCGCACCCGGGTGAACCACAGCGGGTGGTAGGCGGCGAAGTCGGCCACGCAAGCCGCATCGCCGAGCAAGAAAGGGTGTTCATCGAGCATGTCCGACAAGCGCCGCAAGTAGGATTTGTAGGCGGCAGCGGCATCGACGGCACGCAAACGCGGCATGCCCGAGCTCATGGCGCGGCGGTCTTCACCAAAGGCCTTGGCGGCTTCGGGCGGCGCCTGACTGAAGATCTGGGCCAGACCCTGGGGCTGCATGTTGTAGGCCATGGAGGTCCAGAACAGGGTGTTGTCGGCCCATTGCGCCAGCGTGCGCGCCATGCCCTTGGACGGCTCGGGGTACAGCGAAGGCGCGGGCTGGATGTGCTCGAGCACGTCGGCGATGAGGGCGGTGTCGCAGTAGATATCGGCGCCAATCTGCAGCACCGGCGTGCGGCGGTAACCGCCGGTGAGCGCCAGCACATCGGGCTTGGGCATGATCATGGGGATGTGCACCGACTTCCAGGGCAGTTGTTTGTAGCCCAGCATCAGCCGCACTTTTTCGGCATAGGGCGAGGTCGGGTAATGGTGAAGAACAATCTCGGACATGGGCGGGTCTCCTTGGGGTCTTGGGGTCTTGGCGTTGTGAACGGGTGTGAAAGGTGGTGAGCTGGTGTGGGCAATTATGAACGGGCAGGCGGGTTGAATCAGCTTGGGGCAGAGCGTGCGGTCGGGCCACCGCGCTCAATACGTCATGGCCCTCTCGATCAGGGCCTCGAAGTCGCAATCTGGCCCCAGCGTGCCGAAGGTCTGGCCCCAATTGCCGGCTAGACGCGAGTCGCAAAAAGCCCTGGACACGAAGGCCGGTGCCGACTGCAGCAACAAAGCCGCCTGAACGGCTAGCGCGACATCCTGCGCCAGGCGCCGCGCCTCGCCCTCCGACGTCATGCCGTCAAGACGCTGCGGCAAAGCGGCCACCAGGCGGTCAAGTGCCGGATGCTCGCCCCGCGTGGCCGCCAACTCCTGCTGCAGCGCGCCGACCGCGTCGGCCCGGCGCAGGGCGCGCAGCAAATCAAGCGCCATGATGTTGCCGGCGCCTTCCCAAATGGAGTTCAGCGGCATTTCGCGGTAAATCCGCGCCATCACGCCCTGTCCGCCTTCTTCGACATAACCATTGCCCCCCAGGCATTCCATGGCCTCCTGGGCAAAGTGGCTGCCACGCTTACAAATCCAGAACTTGGCGACAGGCGTCAGCAGGCGGGCCATGAAGGCTTCGTGCGGCTCTTGCGACTGGTCAAAGGCGCGTGCCAGCCGCATGGCCAGCGCGGTGGCGGCCTCCGACTCCAGGGCCAGATCGGCCAGCACGTTGCGCATCAGTGGCTGCTCGATCAGCGGCTTGCCAAAGGCCTCGCGCTGGCGGGTATGGTTCAGCGCCAGGCTCAGGGCCTGACGCATCAGGCCGCTGGTGCCGAGCGCGCAGTCGAGCCGGGTCAGCGTGCCCATCTCCAGAATCTGCGCTATGCCCCGCCCCTGCTCGCCGACCAGCCAGGCCTGGGCACCGTCAAACTCGACTTCAGCGCTGGCGTTGGCGTGGTTGCCCAACTTGTCTTTCAAGCGCTGAATATGCAGGGCATTCAGGCTGCCGTCAGGCAGCGTGCGCGGCAAGAACAGGCAACTCAGGCCGCTGCTGGTTTGGGCCAGCACCAAAAAAGCGTCGCACATCGGTGCCGAGAAAAACCACTTATGACCGGTGATTTCAAAGCGCTCACCCCAGCCATCGCTGCCCACCGGCACCGCCCGCGTGGTGTTGGCCCGCACGTCAGAGCCGCCCTGCTTTTCGGTCATGCCCATGCCCATGGTCAGCCCGGCCTTGTGCTGCCAGAGCTTGGGTTCGGGGTCGTAGGCGCGGCGGCTCAGGCCGGGGCCCCAATCGGCGTAAATTGCCGCATTGGCGCGCAGCGCCGGCGTCACCGCGTAGGTCATGGAGATCGGGCACAAGATGGCCGGCTCCAGCTCGGTAAACAGCAGGAAGCCCGCTGCCCGGCGCTGATGGGCATGCGCGTGCGGCCTGCCGTCCGGCTGCGCCGCCCAAGGCGTGCCGTGCAGACCCGCTGCCGTGGCCGCCGTCATCAGGGCGTGGTAGCTCGGGTGAAACTCAACCTGGTCCAGGCGCCGGCCAAAGCGGTCATGGCTGAGCAGCTGCGGCTGGTGTGTGGCGGCCAGGCGCGCATGGGTTTGCATGGCCGGGCTGCCCAGCTCGGCGCCCAGCGCCGACAGCTCGCGGGTATTCAGGCCGGGCGCATTGAGCTGCAGGGCGTCACGCAAAGCCCGGTTGCCGTCAAACAGGTTGTAGCCCGCCAGGGGCGCGGGCTGGTTGAAGACTTCATGGGTGGACGGCATGAAACAGCCTCTAGCCCGCGGTCCGGGCTCAGATCAGTTTGACGAGTTGCTTGCCGAAATTCTTGCCCTTGAGCAGCCCCAGGAAGGCCTCGGGCGCCGCCGCCAGGCCTTCGGCCACGGTTTCGCGGGGCCGCAGCTTGCCGCTGCCAACGAGCATGCCGAGTTCCTTGAGGGCCTCGGGCCAGACCGCCATGTGTTCGCTGACGATAAAGCCCTGCACCTTGAGGCGGCTGACCAGGATCAGCGCCGGGTTGGCCATCGATAGGGGCTGGCCGTCGTAGCCGGCGATCATGCCGCACATGGCGATTCGGCCAAAGGCGTTCATGCGCAACATGACGGCGTCAAGCACCATGCCGCCCACGTTTTCAAAATAGCCGTCAATGCCTTGTGGGCAGGCCTGCTTGAGCGCCTTGGCCAGCGAGCCGGCGCTGCTGTGCAGTTTGTAGTCAATGCAGTCGTCAAAGCCCAGCTCATCGACGGCGTACTTGCATTTGTCCGGGCCGCCCGCGATCCCGACCACCCGGCAGCCGCGGGCCTTGGCCAGCGCGCCAAAAGCACTGCCCACCGCACCGGTGGCCGCACTCACGACCATGGTCTGGCCGACTTCGGGCTCGATGATCTTGACCAGCCCATACCAGGCGGTCACGCCGGGCATGCCGACAGCGCCCAGGTAGTGCGACAAGGGTATGTGCGTGGTGTCGACTTTGCGCAAGGCGCCCGGCTGTTCGGCATCGACCACGCTGAACTGCTGCCAGCCGCCCATGCCCACCACCTGATCGCCGACCGCGAACCTGGGTGAGCGGCTTTGCACCACCTCGCCAACGGTGCCGCCTTGCATCACCTGGCCCAAAGGCTGCGGCTGGGCGTAGCTCTTGCCGTCGTTCATGCGGCCACGCATATAGGGGTCCAGGCTCAGGAAGTGGTGCCTGACCAGCACCTGGCCCTCGGCGAGCTCGGGCGTGGCGCTGCTGACTAGCTTGAAATTGCTGGCGACGGCTTCGCCGCTGGGGCGGTTGTCCAAAAGAATTTGCTGGTTATCGGGCATGTCTGTCTCCGTGGGTGGGTTTTTGAAAAAAATGGCTCAGGCGCCGCCAGTTGGTCCGGCTGCGGGCGTGTCAGCCTGGCCGGTGGGTTTTGCGGGCTCGGTGGGGTCAGGCGGGGCGTACGGGCTGCGCACGTATTTGAAAGTGCCAGTGGCATGCGCGCAGATGTTGGACTGCGCGTCATACACCTTGGCTTCAACGAAAGCCATCTTGGCGGTTCTGTGAAGCAGGTGGCCACGGGCGGTGATGATGCTGCCATCTCCGGGGGCGGCGCGCATGAAGCTGGTCTTCATTTCGATGGTGATGACCGCCATGTTGTCTGCCACGCTGCGGGCGGCAGACGCCAGCGCCACGTCAAGCAGCGTCATGACGGCCCCCCCATGCACCACGGCAAAGGTGTTCAGGTGCTCGGGCTTGGGCGCGTATTCGATGGCGGATTCACCACCTTCAAAATGCACCAGCTTGAAACCCAGCAGATTGGAAAACGGAATGAGCGAATTAAAGAGCATGCTGTGTCAACGGCCTGGCGCAGGGCTGAGCGGGCGCTTTAACCACCGGTGACGACGGAGACACCGCCGTCCACGGCCAGCCACTGGCCGGTGATGTGCTTGCCGGCGTCGGAGGCGTAGAGCACACACAGGCCCTTGAGGTCTTCATCATCACCCAGGCGGCGCAGCGGCGCGTGCGAGGCCAGCGTCTCCTCGCCGAAGGCGCTGAGGGTGCCCGCCGTCATGCGGCTGGGGAAGAAGCCAGGGCAGATCGCGTTGACCGTGATGTTGTGCAGGCCCCATTCGCAGCCCAGCGCCCGCGTGAAGTTGATCACCGCCCCCTTGGAGGTGTTGTAAGCAATGGTCTTCATCTCGGAAGGGTTGCCGCCCAGGCCGGCGATGGAGGCCACGTTGATGATGCGTCCGCTGCGGCGTGGGATCATGCTGTGCTTGCCGATGTGCTGGCTCAGGATGAAGTAGCCACGGATATTGAGGTTCATGACCTTGTCCCAGGCTTCAACCGGATAGTCTTCAGCCGTAGCGCCCCAGGCCGCGCCAGCGTTGTTGACCAAAATATCCACATGACCCAGGCGCTTGATGGCTTCTTCGGCCAGGCTGCGGATGTCGGACTCTTTGCCGCAGTCAGCGGCGATCCAGTCGGTTTTGATGCCGGCGGCGCGCAACACAGCAGCCGACTCTTCCAGGTCATCCGCCTTGCGCGAGCTCAGCATCACGCTCGCGCCGGCTTCGCCCAGCGCCTGCGCCAGTTGCAGGCCCAGGCCGCGCGAGCCTCCGGTGACCAGCGCGGTCTTGCCGGTCAGGTCAAACAATTGCGAAACGGTGCGGCTCATGGCAGGAATCCTTTGTCAGTGTGAAATGAGCGGGACCAGTCGTTGAAGCCGGTCCCCGGAAGATGTGGTGCGCGGGGTGCAGAGTCAATCGGGGGTGGCGCGTGAGCGCACGTAAATGAGCACCGCCCCGACCAGCGCGACCAGGCCGCCCAGACCGATCAGGCTCCAGCCCAGGGCCGAGTCGGTGCGCCGCATCGACAGCCCCAGCACCAGGCAAAGCAAGCCGCCATAAATCAGCACCCAGACCAGTTGCTGCAGACGCTTGAGCGCAGCTGCCGAGGCCATCAAAAAGCCTCCACGGGCAAGTTGGCGCAGGTCATGTCGCAGCGACTGACCACGGCCAGCCAGGCGCCGATCTTAGGCAACTCATAGCGGTAGAAGAACTGCGCGGCAGCCAGTCGGCCGGTCGCGGCCGGACCTGGCTGCGCATCACCAGCCGCTCCAGCAGGCGCTCCAACAGGCACTGCGGCAGAGCTCGCCAGGCTGACTTCCAGCCAGATCCAGGCCAGCACGGTGTGGCCGAAGGCCTGCATGTAGGGCACAGCATTGGCCAAAGCCTGCACCGGCTCGCCGCTAGCCCAGGCGGCGCGTGTGGCTTCCTCGACTTGCGTCCAGGCGGCGCGCAGTTGCTGCGCTTGCCCGGCCAAGGCGGGCAGGCCATCGGCCGTATCAGCAGTCTGCCGGATGCGGCGCGACAGCAGTGCCATGCCCCGACCGCCCTCCATCAAAACTTTACGGCCGAGTAGATCGGTGGCCTGGATACCGTGGGTGCCTTCATGAATCATATTCAGGCGATTGTCACGCCAATACTGCTCCACCGGAAAATCGCGGGTGTAGCCGTAACCGCCATGGATTTGAATGGCCAGCGAATTGGCCTCCAGACACCACTCGCTGGGCCAGCTTTTGGCAATCGGCGTGAGCACTTCCAGCAACAAACGGGCTTCGTCGGCGGCCTCCGGCGCGCCGGTGTGCTGCTCGTCAACCAGGCGCGCGCAGTACAGCTGCAGCGCCAGCGCACCCTCGCTATACGATTTTTGTGCCAGCAGCATGCGCTTGACGTCGGCATGCTCAATGATGGGCACCTGGGGCTGCGCGGCGTCCTTGCCGCCCGGCCCGACCGGTCGGCCCTGGGGCCGACTTTTGGCATAGTCCAGGCTCGCGTGGTAACCGGCCATGCCCAGCATGGTGGCAGCCATCCCAATGGCGATGCGGGCCTCGTTCATCATGTGAAACATGCAGCGCAGGCCCTCATGGGGCCGCCCGACCAGGTAGCCCACGGCCCCGGCATCGGCGCCGAACGGCCCGCCCCCCTCACCCGGCACCGGGTACTTGCCCTCGCCAAAGTTCAAGAGCGTGTTGGTGGTGCCGCGCCAGCCGAGCTTGTGGTTCAGCCCGGCCAGGGCCACGTCGTTGCGCACGCCGGTGAGTTCACCCTGGGCGTTGACCATTTTCATGGGCACGATAAACAGCGAGATGCCGCGCGTTCCGGCAATCAACTTACCGTCGGGCCCGGGAATCTTGGCCAGCACCAGATGAATGATGTTCTCGCCGAGTTCGTGCTCGCCCGCCGAGATCCACATCTTGTTGCCCTTGAGCCGGTAGCGGGCCCCTAACGGGTC
>CAIMVC010000235.1 GCA_903844825.1 uncultured Burkholderiales bacterium
GCACAGTTTTTTGCCAGGATCGTGATGCCCCGCTCTTTTTCAATGGCGTTGTTGTCCATCACGGTGTCGACCACTTTTTCGTGTTCGGCAAAAGTGCCCGACTGACGCAGCAATTGGTCGACCATGGTGGTTTTGCCGTGGTCAACGTGGGCGATGATGGCGATGTTGCGGATTTGTTTGTGACTCATGGTTAGCTTTCTAAAACTTGGAAACTTAAGAAAATGGGGTTGCCAGGCAAGGGCCGGCAACGAATGAAGGGGCGGGGTCGCCTAGCTGGTGGGCGCCCCTTGCTCTATGGGAATGACAGGCCGGCAGGCAATGGCCTGACTTGCACGCAACATGTCCTGCACTTCGATGGGACTGAGCAAGCGCTCTGGAATCAATTCGTTGGCAGTCACATGGGCGGTGCCTAGAAAGGCTACGGGGTCTGAGCCATAGACCTGCACCAGCGCCTGATTTTCGCCCACGTTGGCGCCCCAATGACCAGCGCTGCCGCGACGACGCAGGCCACTCAAAAACCGCCCTGCGTTGTCAGCGTCCAGGCTCACGGAGGGCGCCGACGCGACCAGCGACTGAGGCGCCAGCAGGCAGGCGTCGCGCTCGGGCTCGCTCATCGCCTCCAGCGCAGACAGGCTCAGGCTCTGACTGGCCAGGTAACCGCCGGTTTCTATGCGTCTGAGCATGCCCAGATGCGCGCCGCAGCCAATGGCTTCGCCGATATCCTCGCCCAGCGTACGGATGTAAGTGCCCTTGCTGCAGCGCACGGTGATCTTCAGGGCCGCGGGCGCACGTGGGTCTTCGGCCAGCGCCAGTTCAAGCGCGTGGACAACGATGTGGCGAGGCGCACGCTCAACCTCCTGCCCCGCACGGGCGTATTCGTATAACGCCTTGCCGTCTTTCTTGAGGGCCGAATACATGGGCGGCACCTGCGTCTGCGGTCCGCTGAACTGGCGCGTCAGGCGCGCCAGCAGTTCGGCACTCAGCGCTGGCACCTCGCGGGTCTGGATCACCTCGCCCTCGGCGTCGGCCGTGGTGGTTTTTTGCCCCAGGAGGAGCAAGGCCTCATAGGTCTTGTCCGCGTCGAGTTGAATCTGGCTGAACTTGGTGGCCGCTCCGAAGCACAGAGGCAATACCCCCGTCGCCAGCGGATCGAGGGTGCCGGTGTGCCCCGCCTTGTCCGCACGCAGCAGCCATTTGGCGCGCTGCAAGGCCTGGTTGCTGGACAGACCCAAAGGCTTGTCGAGCAGCAACACGCCATGCACGGGACGTCGCTGGATTTTCTGGCGGGGACTGGCTGATTGCGTCATAAATATCGACAGGCTCAGCGCGCGAGAGAACCCGCGCGTTGGCTGGCACCGTTTTCCCCGAACCTGTCGACAAGGGAAACGGCGCAGGGTCAGTCGTCTTGGGCGCGAGACGAAACAGCCTTGGCAATCAAGGCGTTCATATCGGCCGCACGCTCAGTGGTGCGGTCAAACAGGAAATGCAGCGTGGGTACAGTGTGAATCATCAGCTTTTTGAACAAGCCATTGCGCAGAAAACCTGCGGCCTGATTCAACGCTTCTTCGCACTCATTGGGGTCGCCCACCAACACACTAAAGAAAACTTTGGCATGCGCGTAGTCGGGCGTGACTTCAACGGCTTGCACGGTCACCATACCGACCCGTGGGTCCTTGAGCTCGCGCGCGATCAACTCCGTCAGATCCCGCTGGATCTGATCGGCGACGCGAAAACCGCGATTCGGGGTAGATGACTTTTTACGCATTAAAAATAAAGCTGTGACTGGAGCAGGCAAGGCCCC
>CAIMVC010000236.1 GCA_903844825.1 uncultured Burkholderiales bacterium
AGTCCAGCACCGTGCTCACCTGGGTTTGCTGCAACATGATCTCGGACAGCCACACGCGGTACGGGTCACGGGTGTTTTGCCAAGGCAGGCTGCTGCGCCCGTGGGTCTTTTGCCAGGCCACGATGTCATTGGCAAAGTTATTCACTGTTGCCAGGCTCATCCCCGACGGGCCGAACTTGCCCTGACCGTCACCTGGGATCACGGTTTGAAGCGCTCGCTTGGCTGTGGGTTGGATGTCGGTTTTAGTCATGCGGGCCGAAGTGTAAAACGCGGTGCCCACCACCCCCTGCCCGAAAGGGCTTTCAACCTAATCCAGCAGCCGGGCGCGCCAGAGGGGCTGCCGAGGCAGGTCGCTGGCTAGGCGCGAGCGCCAGCCGAACGCCATGTCCGGCTGGTGTGAGCAACAAGGCCAGCGGCCCGAAGCGGCAGACCAGCGGCCATGCAGCGCTCTCACCCAGGAGATGAGGTGCGCCGTGTGCGCAACGCTTTGATTCATTTGACGTTTGATGCGGGTGCTAGCGGCCAACTGCCGGATTTAGGCTCAAGGCTTCTGACAGTTGACGCAATAAAAAGTCGAACGCTGCCCCTGCACGATGCGCCGAATGGGCGCCTCACAGACTCGGCAAGGCAGGGCGGCGCGGTCATACACGTTGGCGTCAAGTTGGAAATGGCCCGCTTCGCCTTGCGCGTTGGAAAAGTCACGCAGTGTGCTACCGCCTTTGGCTACGGCTTCGGCCAGCACCTGCCGAACGGCTGCATGCAAGCGCGCAGCGCGCACTTTACTGATTTTTGAAGCCCGCACCGTCGGCCGGATCCCCGCCAAAAATAGCGCTTCGGAAGCGTAGATATTGCCCACGCCAACCACCAGTTCACCCCCGAGCAGCACCTGTTTGATCGCCGAAGACCGCGCCTTGAGTCCCTGCGCAAAGGCCGCCAGCTCAAAACCATCGCCCAGCGGCTCGACCCCCAGCCGTCCGAGCAGCTTGCGGGCAACGAAATCGTCCTGATCTTGCGCATAAACCACGGCGCCAAAGCGACGCGGGTCGTTGAGCCGCAAGCTGCCCAGCGAGGTCGTGAGCTCGAAATGGTCGTGCTTGCCGCAAGGCGGCAGCCCGTGCGCGAAGACCACACTGCCAGACATCCCCAAATGAATCAGCAATAACCCCGCGGGGCTCAGATCAAGCAGCAGGTATTTACCGCGCCGCCGCACCCGCAGGACCTCACGCCCCACCAGGCGCTCGGGCTCGCAACCCAGCGGCCAGCGCAAGGGCTTACCAAGGTACACCGCCAGCACCTGAGCGCCCGCAATACGGGCCGCAAAACTCAGGCGGGTCACTTCGACTTCTGGCAGTTCGGGCATTGGGGGGGCGGGTGGAGTTTCATTCCCACAGCTGAACGAAAAACGCTGGGGCAAAGCATCAATTATCATGCCCAGATGAACAAAAAACTCATTTGTGTCGTGACGGGATTCGGGCTGGCCCTTTCGATGCTGCACGCCCAGACCTCACCGGCTACGAGCGGCAAGAGCAACGCACAAAAGGAAATCCCCTCGCCCTCGACCGCGCAATTGTTTTATCAGGTTCTGATTGGAGAGATCAGCGCCACCAACGGAGACGCTGGCGCGGCCGTGTCGTTGCTGCTGGATGCAGCGCGAAAAACCAACGATGCCCAGCTTTACAAGCGCGCAACCGACCTGGCGCTGCAGGCCCGGGCCGGCGACTCCGCGCTTCAGGCCGCCAAAGCGTGGCGTCAGGCACAGCCAAAATCCCCGGACGCCAATCGTTACACCTTGCAAATCTTGCTGGCCCTGAACCGCGTTGCAGAAACGTCGGAGCCGCTGAAGTCACTGATAGAGCTCACGCCGGAGGTTGATCGGGCAACCATACTGTCGGCACTGCCCAGCTTTTATGCTCGTGCCGGGGATAAGAAATTAGCCGCTGCAGTGGTCGAGCAAAGCCTCGTCGCGTACCTGGGCAGCAGCAAGCTGGCTGCCAGCGCCTGGACCACAGTAGGCCAGTTGCGGCTAGCAGCCGGTGACGCGCCCGCGGCGCTGGAAGCCGTGCGGCAGGCGCATGCTGCACAAGCCCAAAGTCAGGGCGCGATCTGGCTGGCACTGGACCTGATGGACCCCAAACTGCCTGATGCCGAAAGTCTGGTCAAAAAATACCTGGCGACTGCGGGCCATCAGGCACCTGGGCCGATTCGCCTGGCTTATGCGCGCAATCTGCTCGACAGCCAGCGCTTTGCCGAAGGCTATGAGCAACTGCAAATCGTCACGCGCGAGCAGCCTGACTTTGCTGACGGCTGGCTGCTCATTGGCACACTGCAACTGCAGGACAAGCAACTGCCCGCCAGTGAGGCATCCTTCAAACGCTACGTCGAACTGAGTCAAAAACAGCCGGACAGCAATGGACGGGGACTGGCTCAGGCCTACCTGTCGTTGTCGCAAATTGCCGAGCAGAGCAAGGACCTGCCTGGCGCCGAGGCCTGGCTCAACAAAATCAGCAACCCCGAGGTGCTGGTGCAAGCACAAAGCCGGCGCGCATCACTGCTGGCACGCCAGGGCAAGCTGGCCGAAGGCAGGCAACTGCTGCGTCAGATTCCCGAGCGCAATGCTGCCGATGCGCGGCTCAAGCTGATGGCGGAAATCGGCTTGCTCAGAGACTTCAAACAGTACCAGGGCGCCCACGATCTGCTGGCTCAAGCCGTGGCGGATTCGCCCGAGGACGTCGACCTGGTTTACGAGCAGGCCATGATGGCTGAAAAACTGGGCAGACTGCCCGACATGGAAGCGCTGCTGCGCCGCGCGATAGCCATCAAGCCCGACTACTCTGCAGCTTACAACGCACTGGGCTACTCCCTGGCGGACCGCGGCCTGCGCCTGCCGGAGGCCAAACAACTGATCCAGAAGGCGCTGCAGATCGCGCCGACCGACCCCTTCATTCAGGACAGCCTGGGATGGGTCGAATTTCGCCTGGGAAACCGTGTCGAAGCCTTGAAGATTTTTGAGGGCGCCTTCAAGACCAAGCCCGACGCCGAAATTGGCGCCCATCTCGGTGAAGTGTTGTGGAGCCTCGGAGAGCGCGACCGGGCCTTTGCCGTTTGGCGCCAGGCACTGGAGATCAACGCCGAAAATGAAACGCTGCTCGAAACGCTCAAGCGTCTGAACGTCAAGCTGTGAGGCAGCACAGATGCAAGCATTGACGCGCGGCTCAAAGCTAGGGGCCTGGATCTTGTTAACGGCGATAGGCCTGACCCTGGCCGGATGCGCGCAGCTCAAGCCTCGGGCAGCCGGCCAGGCGTCCGCGGACCTGTGGACCGGGCGACTCAGTCTGCAAATTCAAACTGACCCACCCCAAAATGTTTACGCGGGTTTCGAACTCAGGGGCAACCCCGTGCAAGGAGAACTGCACCTCAACACCCCTTTGGGCAACACCGTGGTGGCGGCTCACTGGAGTTCCGGTCAGGCCAGCCTGAGATCGGGTGGAAAGACCAGCAGCTTTCGCTCGATTGATGAGCTACTGGCAGGCGCCACGGGGGCAGCCTTGCCCGCCAGTGCACTGTTTGACTGGCTCGCAGGCAAGAACACCGCGTCAAACGGCTGGGTGGCCGATCTCACACAGCAAGCCGCAGGCCGCATATCGGCGCGCCGTAGCGAGCCCGCGCCACTGACCGAACTGCGTATCGTGCTGGACCAGTGATCCGCAGCACGACGTGCACCAGCCCAACATCTGCTAAAGCGCAGACCATCGACCACGGAGAATTTTTTTGACGCCTGCTCGGCCTGTAGGGCCTATTCGATCAGCGCCTATCAAAGCGCTTTACGACGTTCTGGCGCCAGCCAAACTCAATTTATTCCTGCACATCACGGGCCGGCGACCTGACGGCTACCACCTGCTGCAATCGGTCTTCATGCTCATCGACTGGTGCGACACGCTGCACTTTGAACTGCGGCAGGATGGACTCATCAGTCGCAGCGACGATGCAGCGCCAGGCGCCGAGGCTTTGCCTGCCGATGACCTGACCGTGCGCGCCGCCCGCGCCCTGAAAGCGGCCACCGGAACGCCGCTGGGCGTGCATATTCACCTCGAAAAAAAAATCCCTGCGCAGG
This sequence comes from uncultured Burkholderiales bacterium, assembly GCA_903844825.1. Lineage (GTDB taxonomy): Bacteria > Pseudomonadota > Gammaproteobacteria > Burkholderiales > Burkholderiaceae_C > Polaromonas. The sequence continues at coordinate 4,112 of CAIMVC010000236.1, forward strand.
CAGGCATGGGTGGCGGCTCCTCCGACGCGGCGAGTTGTCTGTTGGCGCTCCAGCAGTTATGGGGGCTTCGGCTAGCGCCCGAAAAGCTGCACTTGCTGGCCGCTGAACTGGGTGCCGACGTGCCATTTTTTCTCTCGGGCGGACACGCCTGGGTCGAAGGCGTAGGCGACGTGATCACCCCTATCACCCTGCCCGATGCCCACTTTTTAGTAGTGAAACCGTCTGCGGGTCTGTCAACTCCGGAGATTTTTGGTTCGCCCTTGCTAAAACGCGACACAGATGTTGCTACAATAGCAGACTTTGCTGCAGGCCCAGATGCTCAAATCTTCCGATTTGGCCAAAACGACTTACAGCCAGTTGCCCAGAAGCTTTGCTTGCCCATGGTTCAGTCGCTTGACTGGCTCAAAGCAAACCAGCTGCAGGGAAGAATGACTGGCTCTGGAAGTGCTGTGTTTGCGCATTTGCCGCATGAAACGAATGTTTCGGCCGCCCCTGGCGACTGGACCGTACGCAAATGCAGCAATTTGAGGAAGCATCCCCTGGCAAGTTGGTAGACTACCGACCTTCCAGAAGTTTCCTCGCGACGATTGATAGGTTGGCTGTCTCGCCAGATCCGCGCTCCCGGGCCGGGTTGAAAACAAGACATCTGACCTGTGTAGGGGTGTCGCCAAGTTGGTTAAGGCACCGGATTTTGATTCCGGCATTCGCAGGTTCGAATCCTTCCACCCCTGCCAAATTCACGGCCTTTGCCGCGTACTCTGACCAAGAGTGCGGGCAAAGGCCTTTTGCTTAGCTGTGTTTGTTCATCGCTCTTTCATCGCAACCTTCGCCGGGATCGACATGCAACCGCTCAACCCTGACTTCATGGTTTTCACCGGCAATGCCAATCCAAGCATGGCCAAGGAAATTGCTCACAACCTGGGCATCACCCTGGGGTCGGCGCATGTTGGCAGGTTTTCAGACGGCGAAGTCACCGTTGAGATTCAGCAAAACGTGCGGGCGCGAGAAGTCTTTGTAGTGCAGTCCACCTGTGCGCCCACGAACGACAACCTGATGGAGTTGCTGATCATGGTCGACGCGCTCAAGCGTGCATCGGCCGAACGCATCTCCGCCGTCATTCCCTACTTTGGCTACGCCAGACAAGACCGCCGTCCTCGCTCGGCCCGGGTGCCAATCACGGCCAAGGTGGTTGCCAATATGCTACAGGCCGTTGGGGTCTCGCGCGTGCTAACCATGGACTTGCACGCCGACCAGATTCAGGGCTTTTTCGACATTCCTGTCGACAACATCTACGCCTCGCCTGTGCTGCTCGGTGACTTGCGCCAAAAAAATTACACGGATCTGATGGTTGTGTCACCGGACGTGGGCGGCGTGGTGCGTGCACGTGCATTGACCAAACAACTGGGCTGCGACATGGCCATCATTGACAAGCGCAGGCCCAAGGCCAACGTGTCTGAAGTCATGCACGTGATCGGCGATATTGAAGGCCGTAACTGCGTCATCATGGACGACATGATTGACACCGCCGGTACGCTGGTCAAGGCCGCAGAAGTGCTCAAGGAGCGTGGCGCCAAGAAAGTCTACGCCTATTGCACACACCCGATTTTTTCAGGTCCTGCCATTGAACGAATTGCTGGTGGCGAAGCCCTTGACGAAGTTGTCATCACCAACACCATTCCGCTGAGCCCGACCGCCCAGGCTTGCAGCAAGATTCGCCAGCTCTCCGTGGCCCCGCTGATTGCCGAGACGATCCAGCGCATTGCCAAAGGTGAGTCGGTTATGAGTTTGTTCTCGGATCAAGACAATTTGTTTTGATCGGGGAGTAAAAAGTGGGCGGTTTCGTGCCGCCTTTTTTTGTCATGAGGCAAGCTGGTCGCGGCCTGCCTCTTCTGGAGAAGTTTATGAAATTTGTCGCTTTTGAGCGCGCCATGCAGGGCACGGGTGCGAGCCGCCGTCTCCGCATCACGGGCCGCACGCCCGGTATCGTCTACGGTGGCACCGGTGAACCCACGCTGATCGAGCTCGATCACAACGCGCTGTTTCACGCCATCAAGAAAGAGGCCTTCCACGCTTCCATCCTCGAGATGGATCTCGCGGGAAACAGCCACAAGGTCTTGCTGCGTGATCTGCAGATGCACCCCTTCAAACAGCAGATCCTGCACATTGACTTTCAGCGCGTGGAGGCCACCACACGCATGACCATCAAAGTGCCGCTGCACTACAGCGGTGAAGAAAATTCGCCAGCTGTCAAGGCTGAGAACTGCCTGGCCAACCACGTGCTGACCGAACTGACGATTTCCTGCTTCCCGGCCGACATCCCTGAATTCATCGCCGTCGATCTGAGCGGTCTGAAGAAAGGCGTCTCGCTGCACGTCAAGGACATCACACTGCCAAAAGGCGTGAAGTTCGTGGCCAAAGGCCAGGCTAACCCGGTGCTGGTGTCGGTCTCCGCCATCGAAGTGGAAGTCGAAGCAGCGCCAGCTGAAGCTGCTGCAGATGCCAAGGGCGCCAAAGGCGGCAAGCCTGCTGCCAAGCCAGCCGCCAAGCCTGCAGCCAAGAAGTAAGCACTTCGCGCAAGTCTTGTACTTGATGATCACAGCCCATACCTTCGCAAGGAGGTATGGGCTGTTTTCTTGGGATGCTCCCTTTTAACTCTCACTGCTGCTCGTCATGATCAAACTCCTGGTGGGCCTGGGCAATCCAGGTCCCGAATACGAAGCCACCCGCCACAACGCCGGATTTTGGTGGATCGATGCGGTGGCCCGGGACATGAAACTCTCGCTGGCACTGGACAAGACCTACCACGGCGTCATAGCGCGCACGACCTGGAACGGCCAGACCTTGTGGCTGCTGCAGCCCCGCACCTTCATGAACCTGTCCGGCAAATCGGTGTCTGCACTGGCTCGCTTTTTCAAGATCAAACCCGAGGAAATTCTGGTTGCGCATGATGAACTCGACATCGTGCCAGGCCAGCTCAAACTCAAGTTCGGTGGCAGCCATGCCGGTCACAACGGCCTGCGTGATATTCATGCCCAACTAGGCAGCAGCGACTACTGGCGGCTGCGCATTGGCGTGGGGCACCCGGGCGTGAAATCAGAGGTGATCAACTGGGTGCTGCAAAAGCCGTCACAGGCGCACCGTGCAGCCATCGACGAGGCCATTGAGCGCAGCCTCAAAGCCTTGCCACCCCTGCTCGAGGGCCAGATGGAAAAAGCCATGATGCAAATTCACACCACCACCGCGCCCAGGCCCAAACCACCCAGAAAAGAGCCCGGCCCAGCCGCTTCAGCCGCCGGACTCCCGGACAGCCGGCTGCCGAAGTCCCCAGAGGATTGATCGCCGCCCCGCCCGAGAGGCGCCAAAAAGGCGCTGCTTTTCGCTCGCAGTTCAGCCCGCTTTGTGACGCGCGTGGAGGCTCGGCGACTAAAGTGCAATTCCGTCCTTCGCAGTGCCGGTAACAGACACGGCTAGGGCTTGCAGGCGGTGGTACTTTTGCCAAAGGGTGGGCGAGCTTTCGACGTGCTGCGGATTGACCGGAATACAGGCTACCGGGCAAACCTGCACACATTGCGGCTCGTCAAAGTGCCCCACACATTCAGTGCATTTATCGGGGTCAATCTCGTAAATCTCGACGCCCATGTAAATGGCCTGGTTGGGGCATTCGGGCTCGCACACATCACAGTTGATGCATTCGTCAGTGATCATCAATGCCATAAAGTCACCCCTTTTGACTGCCAGCGCCGGCATGCGCCAACTGCAGCGCGGCCGCCACCGGCGCGCCGACCATCTGACTGACGTCGCCGCCCAACTTGCTGATCTCGCGCACCAGCGTGCTGCTGATGCACTGCAACGGGGCGTCGGGGAGCAAAAAAACCGTCTCAACCGAAGGCCGCAGCTTGCGATTCATGGCGGCCATTTGCGCCTCATAGTCGAAGTCGCTCAGATTACGCACGCCCCGCACGACAGCGCAAGCGCCCTGCTCCGCACAAAAATCCATGATCAAGCCCTCAAAAGGCCGAACACTGACACCGGGCACACCCGCCATGGCCTGCTCGACCTGGCGCACCCGCTCAGCCAGACTGAAAAGCGTTTTCTTGTGATGGGCTACCGCCACGGCGACCAGCAACTGGTCAAACAACCCGGCGGCCCGCCGAACAACGTCCTCGTGCCCAAGCGTGAAGGGGTCGAATGTGCCTGAATAAACGGCAATACGGGGCAGAGAAGATGAGGTGTCAGGCATGCCCGAATTATGCCCCGCCGGTTATTCCAAGTCAGCCCGCGAGCAGACCCGCTCTGTCCCGGGCGTCAGGTCTGACTGACCAGCAAGTGGAAGTAAACCGCACCAGCCTTGCTGCTTCTGTGAACCTTCAGGCCGAAGGGGAGCAGCGCTTCATCGCTCCAGGCCTTGGGTGACTCCAGGTAAACGAAGCCCGGATCGGCCAGGACCGCAACACAGGACTTGAGCGCGTTTTCAAAGAGGCCGGAGTCAAAGGGTGGGTCCAGCAGCACCAGTTGCTGACTGCGTGCAGGCAGACGTGTTAGCCAGTTGATGCCGTCACCACGCTCGACCCTGACCATGTCAGCAGCCAGACGTGACTTCAGGGACTTGAGCTGCATCACCAGGGCCGCGTCTTGCTCACATACAAGCACCTCGGCGGCACCGCGCGACGCGGCCTCAAAACCCAGAGCGCCCGTGCCGGCGAACACGTCCACGCAATGCCAGCCACTCAGGTCCTGCCCCAACCAGTTGAACAAGGTTTCGCGCACCCGGTCCGGCGTGGGGCGCAAGCCCGGCTTGTCTGGCACCGGCAACTTGGTGCGCTTGTACTGCCCGCCAATGATGCGGATTTCGCCAGGGGGATGATGCGGACGCGCAGGACGAGGCTTGCGCGCTGGCGCCGATGAGTTGTGTTGGCTTGTCTGTTTTTTCATGAGGGGGCTCCCAGGAGCAGGGTCAGCATGCGCTCGGGCTGCAGCTTGCGTTCAAAAGCGGCCTTGATATCGGACGTCGTCAGCTTGTCGACGTGCCGGGCCCAGCTATCGAGGTAATCCAGCGGCAAGTCACTCCAGGCGATGTTGGCGACGTTGTCGAGCAGCTTGGCGTTGCTGTCGATGCGCAGCGCAAAACCACCGATCAGGTTGTCCTTGGCCGCCTTGAGCTCATCGGCGCTAGGGCCTTGCGCTACAAAGGTCTTGACGACGTCCCGGACCACCGCCACAGCCTCGGCAGCCTGATCCGGTCGGGTTTGCAGACCGATGGTGAAGGCGCCGGCGTGCAATCCAGGGGAAAAATAGCTGTAGACGCTGTAACTCAGACCTCGTTTTTCGCGCACCTCACTGGACAGACGGGAGACAAAACCACCGCCGCCCAAGATGTAATTGCCGACTGTCAGTGCGAAATAATCGGGGTCCGAGCGCTTGTACCCGGGTTGACCGATCAGTACATGGGCCTGCGCCGAGGCAAAGGGGATGCGTTTTTCCTGGGCCTGACTCAAAGGTGGGACCTCTGCGACGGCAGGCAGGGGTGCCAGGCGGTTACAAGCCACCTGCGGCAAGCCCGCCAGCAGACGGGTGACCAGCACATCGGCTTGCGCGCGATTGACCGCGCCCACCAGGCTGACGCGTGCACGGCATGCCGCGACATGTGTGGCGTAAAACGAACGCACATCGGCCGTGCCAATGCGCGCCAGGGTAGCCTCTGTCATCTCGCGCCCATAGGGGTGATCGCCATACACAGCTTTGGCAAATTCACGGCCCGCCACGCTGGATGGGCGGGTATAGGACTCACGTAGCGCGGCCGCCATGCGTTCGCGCTCGCGTAGCCACACCTCGTCGGGCCAGGAGGGGGCGGCCAATTGCCGGGCAGCCAGCGCTATGGCCTTGTCGAGCAGATCCGGCTCGGTCAGGGTGCGCAGGGAAAAGCTCAGCCGGTCAGCACTGGCGCTGGCGCCAAAGTTGGCGCCGAGGTCTGCCCAGGCCTGACTCACGGCATTTTCATCCAGGGCAGGCGCACCGTCCCTGGCCAGCACCCCTTTGCTCAGCAAATTGACTGTAGCCCGGACCAAACCGGCCCGATCCGCCGGCTCGCGGCGAATGCCCGCGTCAAAATCAATTTGCACATCCAGCATCGCAATGGCCGGGCTCTCGACCAGATAGATCCTGGCGCCGCCGGGCTGCGTCCAGTGTTCAATGGGTAGGGCTGCATGAGCCTGCAAGGTCAGCCCCGTCAGCACGATGGCCAGGCAGCGGCCTCGCAGGGCTCGGGCCACCGGCAGGTAGCTGTCTAAAAAAGGGGCTTTACCAACAAACATCGGAGCTTTCAGAAAAACGAAAGAGGATCAAAAATTTCAAACAGTTCGCCCTAGGAAGGCGTCAATGCCGAAGGCTGGTTTGCGCCGTGCGCGGCTTGGCTTGAGGGTCTCGCGGCTGCGGCACCAGCGTTGCCATGGTGAGCTGGTCGGCACCAAAGTAATGCGCAGCCACATGCTGGACTTCTGCCGACGTCACGGTGCGCAAATGCGCCACCAGGCGACGACTGGCGTCGAGCGGAAAACCGCGCACCCAATGCGAGCCCAGTTCCCTGGCCTGACTAAACACAGCGTCGAGCTTGTACGTTTCGCTGGCAACCCATTGCGTCTTGACACGGTTGAGCTCGGCCTCGCTCACACCTTCGCGAGCCACCTGGGCCACCTGCTCGCGCAAAGCCGTGGCGAGTTGCTCAGCCGTTTGACCGTCGGCCGGCACACCATCAAGCACAAAGACTTGCGGGCCACGGCCATACAGGCCGTTTGAAGCGCCCGCGCTGTCTGCCAGCCGTGCTGGCCCCTGCGTCAGGGCGCGGTCCAGCCGGGCGCCGGTATAGCCGTCGAGCACGGCAGCCAGAACGGTCAACGCCAGCGCATCACGGCTGGGGCCGGACGCCGAAGCGCCGCCGGGCGCTGCCAGCAAGGCAGCAGCCTGTAGCTGAGGCACCTTGAACATCAAGCTGACGTAAGCCTGGCTGGCGGGAGCCTTGTGTTCAACGCGCCGCAAGCCCGACTGCTCGGGCTCCGCGCGCGGTTTGCGCGCTGGCAAAGCCCCGCCTGCAGGGATGCGGCCGTAATACGTCTCGGCTAACTGCCTGACCTTGGCCACATCCACGTCGCCGGCGACCACCAGCGCCAGATTCGCGGGCTGATACCAGCGCTTGTAGAAGTCGCGCGCATCGTCGGATGTAAGCGATTCAAGGTCGCTCATCCAGCCGATGATCGGCCGGCGGTAGGGTGCGCTGGTGAACATGACAGCGTTGGCGGCCTCGTACAACTGCGCGCGGGGCGCGTCCTCGACGCGCAAGCGCCGCTCTTCCTTGACGACTTCGAGCTCCCGCCGGAACTCATCATCGGACCACTGCGAGTGAGCGATTCGGTCGGCGTCGAGCTGCATCACTTCCTCCAGACGGCTCGAGGGAATTTGCTGGTGATACGCCGTCGCGTCGCGGCTGGTGAAGGCGTTGTCGCGCCCTCCGAGCGCCGCGATGCGTTTGGAAAACTCGCCCGGCTTGAGCGTCGGCGTACCCTTGAAAAGCATGTGCTCCAGGACGTGGGCGACGCCCGTTGTGCCATCGACCTCGTCCATCGAGCCCACCCGCACCCAGAGCATCAGCGCCGCCGTGGGCGCACGACGATCGGGCTTGACGATCAACGTCATGCCATTGGCCAAAGTGAACTGCTCAGGCTCGGTGACGGCGACCTGGCGTGCCGCCCCTGTAGCCGCCGCGGCCTGTGTCTGCGCGTGTAGATCGGAAAAACCGCCCAGCGCAAGTACAAGCGACGCGGCCAGAGCGAGGGGATAAGGGTCAAGCAAGCGGTGCATAAGCAAGATGTCGGCGCTCGGGCGCCGGGAAAATAGTTTGAGGGCGAGGCTTTCCATAGAATAGTGTGACTATAAAGACCCTTCAATGTTCAGTTTCTTCAAGAAAATACTCAAACCCCACTCCGCTGAGCACCCAAAGGCGCTCAGCACGACGGCCGCCACAGCCGCCGGCGCCGAGAGCCCACCTCCGTTGGCTGCAGGAAATCAGCAAATTCAGGCAGCATCGGTGCCGGCTCCCCCTTTGCCCGTGGCAGACGCCGCACGCCAGAGTAGCCTGATTGGCAGCGCCCTGGTCACGCCGATTGACGTGGCAGCCGCTACGCCGCCTGCCGGGGCCGTACCGGAGCGGCAAAGCTGGCTCAGCAAACTACGCGCGGGCCTGCGCAAAACGGGCAGCAGCCTGTCGAGCGTGTTTACCGGCACACAAATCGACGATGCGCTGTACGAAGACCTTGAGTCAGCTTTGCTGATGGCCGATGCCGGCGTCACGGCTACGCAATTTTTGCTCGATGACGTGAAACGACGCGTTCGCGAGGGTGGCATCAACCATCCGGTTGCCGTAAAAAACGCCCTGATCGACGCCCTGACCTTGCTGCTCAAGCCGCTGGAGCGACCGCTGGTAATTGGCCAACACCAACCCACCGTCATCATGGTCGCCGGGGTCAATGGCGCAGGCAAGACGACCTCGATCGGCAAACTGACCCGGCATCTGGCCGATGAAGGCGCGTCGGTGCTGCTGGCCGCCGCCGATACCTTTCGGGCTGCCGCCCGAGAGCAACTTGCCGTCTGGGCCGACCGCAACACGGTCGAAATCGTCAGCCAAGAGGGGGGGGATCCGGCCTCCGTCAGCTTTGATGCCGTCAGTGCTGGCAAAGCCCGCGGCAAGGACGTGGTGCTGGTCGACACGGCAGGCCGCCTGCCTACCCAGTTGCACCTGATGGAAGAGCTCAGAAAAATCAAACGGGTGGTTGCCAAAGCCGATGCCACTGCGCCCCATGAAGTGCTGCTGGTGATTGATGGCAACACGGGCCAAAACGCTCTTAGCCAGGTCAAGGCCTTTGACGAGGCGCTGCAGCTCACCGGCCTGATCGTCACCAAACTCGACGGTACCGCCAAGGGCGGGGTACTGGCGGCTATTGCCCTGTGGGAGCGCGAGCGCGCCAAAGTGCATCCTGAGTGGCCAAACGTGCCGGTGTACTTCATTGGCGTCGGCGAAAAGCTCGAGGATCTCGAAACTTTCAACGCCCGCGAATTTGCTCAGGCGCTGCTGGGCTGAGCAGGCTGCGTAGACGATCGCCGGCGAGCCAGTTGCCATTGAATCGCTGAGCTGCGCCCTCAACTACCCCGCATGTTTTTCAGGAATCCGCCGTGCCCTCTTTGACAAGCCGCCTTCTTCGAGCCCTGCTGCGACTGGTCCTCATCTGGTTCGCCGCCGTGGTGGCAGCAGGCCTGATAGCTTTGACCATGCTCGCGGTGGTCGCCAGTCTGACAATCAGCCTGGTGACCGGGAAAAAAGCATCGCCTGGCGCCGTTTTTGGTCGTTTCCGGCGACATTCGACTCAAGGCATCTGGCCCGACCGGAAGTCGGCGACCGCCCGCGGCGAAGAAGTCGATGTCGCATCCAGCCGCCTGCGCAAGGCCTCGGGCCCTGTCGTGGACGTCGAAGCCAGAGAAATTCCTGCTCAGAAGCCACCCGTCTGAGCCGCCATCAGGGTTTGCCCGCTCTTCTTTAGCACTCCAACTCAGAGAGTGCTAACATTTGAGCATTGACGAAAGGAGTGATCTCATGACAGACACGATGAACACCTCGGTCGGCGCCTTGGCTATTGCTTCCCCCTGGGCTTCGCCCTCCACCCTGTTGCCTCCCTTGGGCAATCTGGATGCCTATATCTCGGCGGTTAACCGCCTGCCCATGCTCACGCTGGCCGAGGAGCAGGCGTTCGGCCGCAGGCTCAAGGACGAAAACGACCTTGAATCAGCCAGCAAGTTGGTGCTCTCGCACCTGCGACTGGTGGTCTCGGTCTCGCGCAAATACTTGGGCTACGGCCTGCCACACGGCGACCTGATCCAGGAGGGCAATATCGGACTGATGAAGGCCGTCAAACGGTTTGACCCTGATCAAAACGTGCGTCTTGTCAGTTACGCCTTGCACTGGATCAAGGCGGAAATCCACGAGTACATCCTCAAGAACTGGCGCATGGTGAAGATGGCCACGACCAAGGCGCAGCGCAAGTTGTTCTTTAATTTGCGCTCCATGAAGCAAGGCTTCAAGGACGACGCTGACGTGGCCACCCACCGCGACACGTTGACGGCTGACCAGATCGACTCAATGGCCAGGACGCTGCATGTCAAACGCGAGGAAGTCATCGAGATGGAACAGCGCATGTCGGGCGGCGACGTGTTGCTCGACCCCGGTCCGAGCGACGATGGCGAGGACGCTTTTGGCCCGATTGCCTATCTGTCTGATGCCACCCAGGAACCCACGACGTTGATCGAGTCGCATCAGCGCGATGTGCTGGCCAGTGACGGTATCGCTGCGGCACTGCAAGAGCTTGATCCGCGCTCCAGGCGTATCGTGGAGGAGCGCTGGCTCAAGGTCAATGACGACGGTTCAGGCGGTATGACCCTGCATGATCTGGCGGCGCAATACCAGGTCAGCGCCGAGCGCATTCGCCAAATTGAAGTGGCGGCGATGAAGAAAATGAAAAAGGTACTGGTCGAGTACGCGTGAGCAAGCTCCGCCTGCAGCGGTAGCAGCCTCGAGGAAACGCCAACAAAAAAAGGCCGGCCCATTGTCGGTCTTTTTTATGGGCGCGTCTCTATCCGCGCGACCGCGGCGGTAGCAGCGCTGCTGCATTAGCAACCACGCCAGCGATTTCAGCTATTTTTGAGCAACAAGGCGATGTCAGAGGTCAGCAGTTCAGGGCCGGCACCGCTGCGGCTATAGAGCCGAACCTTGCCACTGGTGTCAAAGACATAGCTGCCAGCGGAATGGTCCAGCGTGTAGCTGCCCGGCGTCTTGCCTTCATTTTTCTTGTAGAAAATCTTGAACTCGCGGGCGACCTCGGGCAACTGCGCCAGCGTGGGCCGCAAGGCCAAAAAGCCGGGGTCGAAGTTCCCCATATAGGCTTTGAGCACCTCCGGTGTATCGCGCTCTGGGTCCAGCGAGATGAAAATTCCCTGCAAACGCTCGCCCAAGGGGCCGAGTTGGCGCTTGACTTGCGCTAGGTCAGCCAGCGCAGTGGGGCAGACATCGGGGCATTGGGTAAAGCCGAAAAAAACCACCACGACCTTGCCCTTGAAGTCCTTCAGGCTACGCGCCTGACCGTCGTGGTCGGTCAGCGTGAAATCTCGCGCGTAATCAGCGCCCGTGATGTCGATACTCTTGAACTGCAATTTATCAGGCGAGCAAGCGGACAGGCCTGCCACGGCCATTGCGACGAGGACTGCACCAGACACCCCGAGCCAGTTACGCCGGCTTCGAGCTGAAAATAATGTCATGGGAGGTAATGGTCTATGAGGAGGGCCGCAAAGAGCAGCGACAAATGAATCAGCGAAAACCGGAACGTCTTGCGCGCCAGTGCGTCTGAATAATCTCGCCACAACAGCCACGCGTACCCGGTGAAACCGATGCTCAGGATCACCGCCGCCACCAGGTAAAACCAGCCGCTCATCTGCAACACAAAAGGCAGCAGACAGGCCGCAAAGAGCACCCATGTGTAGAGAAATATCTGCAGGCGCGTGAAGGCGTTGCCATGTGTGACTGGCAGCATGGGCAGACCCGACTTTCGGTAGTCCTCCACGCGGTACAGGGCCAGCGCCCAAAAATGCGGGGGCGTCCAAAGAAAAATAATCAGAAAGAGAACCAGCGCTTCCGGCCCGACTTGACCGGTCATCGCTGCCCAGCCAAGCACTGGCGGCATGGCGCCCGAAGCCCCGCCGATCACAATATTTTGGGGTGTCCTGGGCTTGAGAATCACGGTGTAGACCACCGCATAGCCAACGAAGGTTGCAAAGGTCAGCCACATCGTCAGCGGGTTGACCCAGACGTAAAGAATCCAGGAACCGAGCGCGCACAGGCCAGCCGAAAAACTCAAGGTCCAGGCGTTGGACAACTGGCCTTGAGCCGTCGGCCGCCAAGCAGTACGGCGCATCTTCGCGTCGATTTGTTGCTCAACCACGCAATTGAAGGCAGCCGCCGCCCCGGCGACCAGCCAGATGCCGATACACGCGATCAGGGCCAACCCCACATCAGCCAGGCCCGGCGCCCCCGGAACCGCCAGGACCATGCCGATCAGGGCGCAAAAAACAATGAGTTGAACCACGCGCGGCTTGGTCAGCGCGTAATACTGCGACCACCGGGAAGTCATCGCCAGCGGCAACTTGCCAGCCGGAGCGGAGGAAGATTCGGTCGGGTTCATGCGGACATTCTTGAAGCGTGCAGATCAGATACGCCCCGGGCGCTGCAAACGCTGCGGGTCGAAAAAATGGTGCCCGTGAGCACCACCACCAGGGCAGCAGCACCGCCGGTATGTGCCACGGCAGCCACCAGAGGCCAGCCGAGCACCACATTGCTCAGACCGCTGGCAAACTGCCACAGCACCAGCCACAAAAGGGCGTGCGCATCTCGCCGGGTCGCGGTGATGCGGTTCAGGCGCCAGGCCAGCCCCAACAAGGCGCCCATCACGACGTAGGCGCTCAAACGGTGCACGTAATGGATCGCGGTCAAGGCCTGAAAACTGATGTTTTCACCGCTACCGCCCGCGCCTAATTCTCGCCATAGCGTAAAACCCTGCTGGAAATTCATGGCCGGCCAGAATGAGTTTTGGCAGGACGGAAAATCGGTGCAGGCCAGCACAGCGTAATTGGTGCTGACCCAGCCACCCAGCGCAATTTGAAGCCACAGCAGCCCAAAGGTCAGAACCATCAACCAACGTGTGGTGCTGGGTAACTTCGACAACATCAGTTCACCCGCAAGCTCAGCCTGGCGTACCGCCTGGCCACGCAAAAGCGCCAGCAAGACCATGCCGCCCAACAAATGCAGGGTCACGATGGCGGGGAACAGCTTCATGGTGACCGTGAGCGCACCAAATGCACCCTGCAGGCACACCCATACCAGGGTGAAAGTCGGCCACCAGGGCCGTACCTGATCGCGGTGACGGCGAAAGCTCATCCAGCTGGCGATAGTGAGCGTCAAGATCAATACGCCCACGGCTGTGGCGAGATAGCGGTGAATCATTTCGACCCAAGCCTTGCCGTGCGTCACCGGCCCCGACGGCATGACGGCCTGAGCACTGCTGATTTGAGCATGTGCTCCCAAGGGACTGGCGCTGCCGTAGCAGCCCGGCCAGTCAGGGCAGCCAAGTCCCGAATCGGTCAGGCGGGTGAAGGCACCAAACAGGACCAGGTCAAAGGTCAGGAACAAGGTCACCAAAGTCAGCGACTGCAGGCGCTGCAGCCCCGCTGCCTTGCGTTTGCGCAGCCAAACCCAGGCCAGCGGACCCAGCGCAAGCGCTAGCCCCGTGAGCATGAGATGCAGCGTCGGGCCGAAATCGTAAAGGGCTTGTTCAGGCATGGTCAGACAATGCAGGCAGCGACCTAGCGCCCCGGCTGGTCCCAGCTGGACGAGGCCCGCAAAAGTCTTTCCAGGTCCCGCTTGACATTGGCAGCGGCTGGCGCATCAATGCCCGCAGGAAAGCGCATCATCCAGTTGCCCATCGGGTCAACAAGGTAGAGGTGATCGGCCAGGCGCTTGCCGGGCGCAGGCGCCAGCCACGACTGCAGTTGGGCATACGGCAGCCTGAGCACCGTGGCCCCTTGCAGCGCAGTTGCCAGGGCGGCTTGGGGGGGCTCGCTGTCGCCGACCAGCCAGACCCAATCCAGGCGGTCTTTCTCACGACCCAGGGACTCCCTGATCTGCCGTTGAAAATAAAGGTGCTGCTGGCAGACAGAGTCGCATGCGCCACCAGCCACGCTGATCAGAAGCCATTGACCTTTGAGTTCAGTGAGCCGCACAGGTCGACCATCGCCGGCGGTCGCCTGCAGAGCGGGCAGCGGGCGCTGCGGATCGATCAGTTCGCCAAAATTGCGCCGCCCTTCGGGCCGCAGAACGTAGTAGGTAAAGTAAGACGCGATCACCGGCGCCGCACACACCAGCAAAATGGCCAGCATTTTCCAGCGGCCAGCGGTGGTGCTTGGAGACGAACTCGCCCGAGCTTGCCCCAACTCAGGCAGGGCATGAACCGTCAGACCCAGTGGCTGGTCTTGGGAAGAGGATGAACGAGACTCGGACATTTTTCTATTCGGACCTGGTTGTGGCAGCAGGGGCTGCCCGTTTTTTTCGCTTATCTCGCATCGGTGAGAGCCACTGAAACCACAGGTACAAGCCTGTCAGGAGCGCGCACAAACCAAACCACTGAAAGGCATAGCCGTGGTGCTTGTCAACACCCGTGTTGGCTAGATCCCAGTCACGCAGTAAACCTTCACTGACAGCGCCAGTTTGAATCACCAGCGCATCCAGCAAGGGCAAACCCGTTTCAGTGCGGTAGGCGGGGATGTCTAGATTTTGCCGGATTTGATGCTCATCGCCGCCCTTGAACTCGTAAAGCTTGGCAGGGGCCAGGGCCATCCGGCCCTGTATCTCGATAACACCCACCGGGGTCTGCACTGGTGCCAGACGACTACGGTCTGCAAAATCACGCGCTATCCAGCCACGCTGCACCAAAACCGACTGAGTAGAGCCCGCCAGACGCAATGGTGTCATGACCCAAAAGCCAGGCCGTCCACGCATGGGGCGATTGTCCAGAAAAACCGTTTCTTCCGCGATCCACTGACCCGTCAAAACGACCCGCCGGTGCAGGAGCGTGGCGGGTTCGCGCGTACTCACAAGGACTTCCTGACCTAGAGCGGGCAACACCTGGCTGGCTTGTATTGCGGCCTGAAGGGCCTGCTTGTAGGAGGCCCGAGACAGCTGCCATTGGCCCAGTGAAAACGTCAGCGCGACCATAGCCAATGTCGCCAACGTGAGCACCCAGAAACGGGTAGATCGCAAAGTAGGAGTCACGGACGGATAATCCTGTACATGTCTTATCTCATTGCACTGGCGTTTGTCGCCATTCTCGGCAGCTTGGCGGCGGCAC
>CAIMVC010000237.1 GCA_903844825.1 uncultured Burkholderiales bacterium
CCAAGCTCAAGGTCACCGGCATCGACCTCTTCAGCGCTGGCGAATTCATGGGTGGCGAGGGCTGCGAAGAGATCGTCATGAGCGACCCCTTTGGCGGTGTCTACAAAAAACTGGTCATCAAGGACGACAAACTCATCGGCGCCTGCCTGTATGGCGACACCGTTGACGGCAGCTACTACTTCAAGCTCCTGCGGGATGGCCGCAACGTCAGTGACATTCGCGACCGGCTGATGTTCGGCGAATCGAATATTGGCGATGCCGGTCACGAAGGCCACAGCAAGGCAGCCAGCATGCCCGATACGGCCGAGGTCTGCGGCTGCAATGGCGTCAACAAAGGAACGATCTGCAAGGCCATCAAGGAAAAAGGCCTGTTCACCCTGGACGAAGTGCGCAAACACACCAAGGCCAGTGCATCCTGCGGCTCCTGCACCGGCCTGGTTGAGCAAATCTTGATGTTCACCGCCGGCGGCGACTACTCGGCAACACCCAAGCTCAAGGCCATGTGCAACTGCACAGACCACGGCCACCAGGCAGTGCGGGATGCCATTCGCCAAAACAAGCTGCTGAGCATTTCCGACGTCTTCCGGACCCTGGACTGGCGCTCGCCCAACGGCTGCGCCAGCTGCCGCCCAGCCCTCAACTACTACGTCACCAGCAGCTGGCCCAAGGAGGCGCGCGATGATCCGCAAAGCCGCTTCATCAACGAGCGCAGCCATGCCAACATTCAAAAAGATGGCACCTACAGCGTGATCCCCCGCATGTGGGGTGGCGAGACCACGGCCAGCGAGCTGCGCCGCATTGCCGACGTGGTGGACAAGTACAAGATCCCCACCGTCAAGGTCACCGGCGGCCAGCGCATCGACTTGCTGGGCGTCAAAAAGGAAGACCTGGTCAGCGTCTGGAAAGACATCGGCATGCCTTCGGGTCACGCCTACGCCAAGGCCCTGCGAACCGTCAAGACTTGCGTGGGCAGCGAGTGGTGCCGCATGGGCACGCAAGACAGCACGCAAATGGGCAAGGACCTCGAACGCGCCATGTGGCGCATGTACGCGCCGCACAAGGTGAAGTTTGCCGTCAGCGGCTGCCCGCGCAACTGCGCCGAGGCGGGCATCAAGGACGTCGGCATCATCGGCGTCGATTCGGGCTGGGAGATGTACATCGCCGGCAACGGTGGCATCAAGACCGAGGTGGCGCACTTTTTCACCAAGCTCAAAACTGCCCAGGAGGTGCTGGAATACACCGGCGCCTTCTGCGAGCTGTACCGCCAGGAGGGCTGGTACCTCGAACGCACCGTGCATTACGTCAACCGGGTCGGTCTGGACTACGTCAAGAAAAAAATCCTGGACGATCACGCTGGCCGCAAGGCCCTCTGGGAGCAGCTGCAATTTGCGCTCGACGGCGAGCCTGATCCGTGGTTTGACTTCAAGCAAGCCGAGGTCGACACCCGCCAGTTTGAAAAACTTGCACCGGCCTGAATGCGCCGCTGCCACAGGAAATCACAGCATGTCTGAATGGAAAAAAATCTGTCTGGTCACCGACATACCCGCCCTGGGTGCGCGCTGCGTGGCGCGCGCCCAAGGGCTGGACGTGGCGATCTTTCGCACCAGCGATGACGGCGTTTTCGCCCTGCTCGACCGCTGCCCACACAAGGGCGGCCCGCTCAGCCAGGGCATCGTCTTTGGCCACAGCGTCGCCTGCCCGCTGCACAACTGGACGATCGACCTGCCAGGCGGTTGCGCGAAGGCGCCGGACGAGGGCTGCACACCCAAGTTCAACGTCAAGGTCGAGGCCGGCAGCGTGTTCCTGGACGCCACTGAATTGGCCACGCACGCGACCGAGCTGACGCGGCCGACGGCCGGCCCCCGCCCTGTTCCCTCCACCCCGGGAGAACGCTAGGATGAGGGCTCACGCCGTGCCACCGCTCCTGGCAAGCCTGCCTTACCCTCGCCTCTGTGATGGGCAGAGGGAGCGGGACCAGGAGATAAGGCCATGACGTCCGAAACCCGCTCAACCTGCCCGTACTGCGGCGTCGGATGCGGCGTGATCATCGAGTCACATGGCGACCAGATCACCGGCGTGCGTGGTGACCCTCAGCACCCGGCCAACTTTGGCAGGCTGTGCACCAAAGGCTCGACCCTGGCCCTGACGGCCAGCGCCTCGGTGACGCGGCAAACCCGCCTGCTGCAGCCGATGCTGCGCAGCCTGCGAAAGCAGGCGCCCGCGCCCGTGTCCTGGGACCAGGCGCTGGACCTGGCGAGCCAGCGCTTTGCCGGCGTCATCGAAGAGCACGGGCCCGACGCTGTTGGTTTTTATGTCTCGGGGCAGTTGCTGACCGAGGATTACTACGTCTTCAACAAGCTGGTCAAGGGCTTGATCGGCAGCAACAACATCGACACCAACTCCCGCCTGTGCATGAGCAGCGCGGTGGCCGGCTACAAGCAAACACTCGGGGCCGATGCTCCGCCGACTTGCTATGACGATGTGAACCACGCGCAGTGCATCTTTATCGTGGGCAGCAACACGGCCTACGCGCACCCGATTCTTTTCAGGCGGATTGAAGACGCCAAAGCCGCCAACCCCTTGCTCAAGATCATCTTTTGCGACCCACGCCGCACCGCCACCGCAGAAATCGCCGACCTCTACCTGCCCTTGCTGCCCGGCACCGACGTGTCCCTTTTTAACGGCATGCTGCACATCATGTTGTGGGAAGGCTGGGTCGACAACGCCTACATCAAGGCCCACACCAGCGGCTTTGAGGCGCTCAAGGCGACCGTGCGCGACTACACGCCGCAGCAGGTGGCACAAACCTGCGGCATCAGCCAGCACGACCTGTTTGGCGCCGCCAAGCTGTTTGCGACCTCGCCGGCCACGCTCAGCCTGTATTGCCAGGGTCTGAACCAATCGAGCAGCGGCACCGCCAAAAATGCTGCACTGATCAATTTGCATCTGGCCTGCGCGCACATCGGCAAGCCGGGCGCCGGTCCGTTTTCGCTCACCGGGCAACCCAACGCCATGGGCGGGCGCGAGGTCGGCGGGCTGGCCAATCTGCTCAGTGGCCACCGCGACCTGAACAATGCACAGCACCGTGCTGAAGTCGCCGCGCTGTGGGGCGTGCCCTCGGTGCCCGACAAGCCTGGCAAGACCGCCATCGACATGTTCCAGGCTGCGGCGGACGGCGAGATCAAAGCCTTGTGGATTGCCTGCACCAATCCGGCGCAGTCCATGCCCGACCAGGCCACCGTGCGACGTGCGCTGGAGCGCGCCGAGTTTGTGGTGGTGCAAGAGGCCTTTGCCAGCACCAGCAGCTGCGACTTTGCCGACTTGCTGCTGCCCGCCACGACCTGGGGCGAGAAAACCGGTACCGTGACCAACAGCGAGCGCCGCATCAGCCGGGTTCGGCCTGCCGTCGCAGCACCGGGCCAGACACGGCATGACTGGGTCATCGCCGTGGACTTTGGCCGACGCCTTGAAAAAGCGCTGCACGCCAAACGCAAACCAGGCGGGCTTGAAAGCGACCCCGGCACAACGCTTTTTCCTTACCCGATCGACGACCCGGCAACAGGCGTGCAGGCGATCTGGAACGAGCACCGCGAATCCACCCGTGGCCGCGACCTCGACATCACCGGCATGAGCTACGCCATGCTCGAAGAAGCGCCCCAGCAATGGCCGCTCGCCGAGGGGCAGCGCCAGGGCAAGGCTCGCCTGTACGAGGACGGCATCTTCCCCACGGCCGATGGCCGGGCGCGCTTTGTCAACACCGTTTACCAGCCAGTGGCCGAGCCCCGCGAGTCGCGCTTTCCCTTTTCCCTGACCACCGGCCGCCTGCGCGATCAGTGGCACGGCATGAGCCGCACCGGCACCCTGGGCCGTCTGTTCGGCCATGTGGCAGAGCCAGCCATCGAGATGAACGCGCAAGACATGGCGCGGCGCCTGCTCAAGGACGGCGACTTGGTGCAGGTCAGCTCCAAGCGCGGCGCCATCGTCGTGCCCGTGCAAAGCTCGGCGGAAATCGGCATGAGCCAGGCGTTCATGGCCATGCACTGGGGACAGGAATACCTCAGCGGCCAATCCAGCCAGGGCCAGGCGCTGGCCGGCGTCAACGCACTGACCACCTCGGCTTCCTGCCCCAGTTCCAGACAACCGGAACTCAAGCACGCCGCTGTCAGGATCGAGAAGGCCGAACTGCCCTGGTCCCTGCTGGCCATGGCCTGGCTGCCCGAGGGACAGGCACTGAACACGCACACCCTGCTCAAAGCGCTGATGACGCGCTTTGCCTTTGCCAGCTGTGTGCCCTTTTCGAACAGCACGCCGCTTGGCGACCGCAGCCGTGAACGCAGTGGCGTGCTGTTTCGCGCAGCCGCTCGCGACGCCGCGTCGACCGACACGCTGCAGAGCCTTGAGCAACTGCTGGGGCTCGACACGGCTGACGTTCTGCGCTATGCCGACCTCAAAAAAGGCCAACACCGCAGCGTGCGCTTGAGCCGCACGGGCGAGCAGGCCAAGGTCACGGGCTTTGTGCTGGCCGGCGATATTCGTGCGCAGGCCTGGATCAAGACACTGCTGGAGGACGAGTTGCCGGCGCAAGCCTACGGCAGGCTCTTGCTGCTGCCAGGCGCCGAGGCACCGGTGGCCGTGCAGTCACGCGGCAAACCGGTGTGCAGCTGTTTGAACGTGACCGACTCGGCCATTGCAGGCTTCCTGCAGGGCGCAGCCCAGGAATCAGTGGGTCATCCTGACGCTGACGCGCAATGTCTGGCCAGACTGCAGGCGCAGCTCCGATGCGGCACCCAGTGCGGCTCCTGTCTGCCCGAGCTCAAGCGCATGGTCCGCGCCAGGTCCGCGTGTGGCGCAAGCCAGGGGGCAACGGCAGCCAACTGATGTCGGCGCGGGTCATCGCCTGAAGAACCGGCCGCCCTGTGGCCCGGTGTTCCTTAAGCTCATTACCCAAAGTCATCTGCCTTCAGGGACAATCTCGCTCATGGGTATCAGTCAATACATCAAGGAAATCGGCCGTGGCAAGGACGGCGCCCGATCGCTTACGCGCGCGCAGGCTCAGGATCTGTTTGGCCAGGTGCTCGAAGGCAGCGTCAGCGACCTCGAAATAGGCGCCTTTTGCCTGGCCATGCGGATCAAGGGGGAGACCCCTGAAGAGATGGCGGGTTTTCTCGATGCCACCCACCCGCGGCTGAACCGCCTGCCCGCCACCGCGCGCCCTTGCGTGGTCCTGCCCAGCTACAACGGCGCCCGCAAGCTGCCCGTCCTCACACCCTTGCTGGCCTTGCTGCTGGCGCGCGAAGGCCTGAGCGTGCTGGTGCATGGCACGGCCACCGAATCGACCCGCATCACCTCGTCGGCGGTCATGGCTGAGCTGGGCGTGCAGGCGCGCACCAGCATGGGTAGCCTGGCACCCGGCGAAGTCACTTTCGCGCCCACCGAACTCTTGAGTCCCGGACTCAAACGCCTGCTGGACGTGCGCCGCTTGGTCGGGCTGCGCAACCCGGCGCACAGCCTGGTCAAGCTGATGAACCCGTGCACCGGCCCGGCGCTGATTGTCAGCAGCTACACGCACCCTGAATACGCCGTTTCCATGGCGCAGACCTTCGAGCTCATAGGCGCCAATGCCTTGCTACTGCGAGGCACCGAGGGCGAAGTCGTTGCCGATGCGCGCCGCATGCCGCCCATGGACGGCTTTGTGGCGGGCCTGCGCCAACCGCTGCAGGCGGCGCAAAGCGGGTCATTGCAGAGCCTTCCGGCGCTGCCCGCCAACATTGACGCCGCCAGTACGGCGGCCTACATTGAGTCGATCCTGGCGGGACAGCAAGCCGTCCCGGCACCGATTGCCAAACAGGTGGAACATATCTTGCATCTGGTGACGCAACTGGCCGCGCGACCGGAAACGCAACTGTCAACGCAACAGGCAACATCACCATGACCCGCTCTACCCACAGCGCCTTAGCTTATGGCACATGCACACTGGTCGGCGCCGGTCCGGGCGACCCGGAACTGCTGACCCTCAAGGCGCTCAAGGCCATCCAGGCAGCCACTGTGCTTCTGGTCGACGACCTGGTCAGCGAGGCCATCGTGGCGTTTGCGCCCAAGTCGGCACGGGTGGTGTATGTCGGCAAGCGCGGCGGCTGCAAGTCAACGCCACAAGCCTTCATTGAAAAGTTGATGATCATGGCCGCCCTCGAAGGCGAGAACGTGGTCCGGCTCAAAGGCGGCGACCCTTTCATCTTTGGGCGCGGCGGCGAAGAAGTCGAGCACCTCAGGGCCGCCGGCATCGCGGTGCAGGTCATCAACGGCATCACGGCCGGCCTGGCCGCCGCGACCTCGCTGGGGCTACCCCTGACACACCGTGAGCATGCGCATGGTGTGGTCTTCGTGACCGGCCATGCCAAGCCAGGCGACACCGGCACCGACTGGCGCACACTGGCCGCCACAGCCCACAGTGCCCGGCTGACGCTGGTGATTTACATGGGCGTGAGCGGCGCCGAGCGGATCCAGAACGAGTTGCTGACCGGCTTGCCTGCGGCGACGGCGGCGGCTGTGATTCAAAACGCCAGCCTGCCCAACCAGCGTCACCTCATCACCACGCTGGGCAGACTCGCCCAAGACATCCAGCGCGACCAGGTCGCCAGTCCCTCGGTGATTGTGGTCGGTGACGTGGTGGCCAGCCTGGCTTTGGCGGCAACACATCCCGACATCGAGCGCGCCGCCTGAGCGCAAGCGCTGCGGCTGCGTCACGCGCACGCGGCAGGCTTGGGGACCTGGCGCGAGGGGCAGTGAGCAAGCCCGCCGCTTAAAATCGCGCCATTCCTGAACCGAGCGCAGGCACCGTCTGCGCCTGCGCGGCCCGTCTGGGCCTGGCGCTCAACCCGAGACTCCTGTTTTGAAGCATTCGTTTGACGTGGTGATCATTGGCGCCGGCGCCGCCGGCCTGTTTTGCGCGGGCGTTGCCGGTCAGCGGGGACTCAAGGTGCTGCTGCTGGACCATGCCGACAAAGTCGCCGAAAAAATTCGAATCTCAGGGGGTGGGCGTTGCAACTTCACCAACCGGGACACAACACCGGCGCAGTTTCTTAGCGACAACCCCCACTTCTGCCGTTCGGCCCTGTCGCGTTACACCCCGCAGGACTTCATCGAACTGCTGGGCAAGCACCAGATTCCCTTTCACGAAAAGCACAAAGGCCAGCTGTTTTGCGACCGCTCGGCAGAAGACATCATTGCCATGCTGCTGGCCGAGTGCGAAGCCGGCGCCGTCACCCGCTGGCAGCCCTGCCGCGTCCTGCGCGTGCAGGGCCCCGCCGAAGCGGGCGGCGTGTACTCGCTGGAGACCGACCGTGGGAGCGTTGAGGCACCGCAGGTGGTGGTCGCCACGGGCGGGCTGTCGATTCCCAAGATAGGTGCTACCGACCTGGGCTACCGCCTGGCCAGCCAGTTTGGCTTGCGACTGGTCGAGCCCCGACCCGCGCTGGTGCCGCTGACTTTTGACGGCCAGGCCTGGGCGCCCTATGGGCAGTTGGCCGGTCTGGCGCTGCCAGTGCTGATCGACACCAACGCTGCTAACGCCAGCCCCAGGCAGCGCAAGAAAGCGACGGTATTTTCGGAAGACCTGCTGTTCACCCACCGCGGCCTGAGCGGGCCGGCGGTGCTGCAAATTTCCAGCTTCTGGCGCGAAGGCCAGCCCGTTCGCATCAATCTGGCGCCCGGCCATGACCTGCACGACACCCTGCTGCACGCCAAAGCGCAATCGAAAAAACTCATTGCCAACGAACTCGCCTCACTCGTACCAGGGCGCCTGGCCGAGGCCTGGACCGCGCAGGACAAGCACCTGCAGCAGCCCATCTGCGACGCACCCGACAAGGCCCTGCAAGCCCTGGCCGAGCGCCTGAGCGACTGGCAACTCACGCCCACCGGCACCGAAGGCTACAAAAAAGCCGAGGTCACCGTCGGTGGCGTCGATACGCGCGACCTGTCGTCGCAAACCATGGAATCCAAACAGCCCGGCCTGTACTTCATCGGTGAAGTCGTCGATGTCACCGGGTGGCTGGGGGGCTACAACTTCCAATGGGCCTGGGCCTCGGGCTTTGCCTGCGCCCAGGCATTGGGGCCAACGTGGGTCCGCCAAGGCGGGCTGCCGCCTGAACAACAGGACGTTCTTCCGTCTTGACTGTGGCCAGCTTGGGGCGACAGTGGGCACCAGGCTTAGTCAAACAGGTGCTTTTTCCGTGGGGAATGACTGGTCAATGGTTGTGTAGTTTTTCTTGCAGCCAGACTTTGATCAAGGGGTCGTAGACCCGCCCGTTCATGTGGATCACGCCAATTTCGTCGAGGTGCTCATGCAGCGTGTAGCCCCGCTCGGTGTTGACACCGACGACGCTGTCGGCGTTGTCAGCCAGCCCGTTCGGGTAGCG
>CAIMVC010000238.1 GCA_903844825.1 uncultured Burkholderiales bacterium
CAGTGAGAGTCAACAAACATTGCAGTGAGTAGAAAAAAGTAAATGACAAGGACCGTCGGTAGCGGCGGAACCCTATTAACCAGGGCGTCGGCGGCTAGCCTCTGGAGCGGCAGGGCACGGCATCAGCACGCGTTCAGCGTCCGTTCAGCGCCAGTTGGGCGCGGCTGACCAGCGCTTCGAGCATCAGGCCCGCGTTGTAAGGGTGTTCGACCGTTTTGGCACTGGTGGCGAGTTCCTTGGCCCAGTTGGCCAGGGCCAGCAAGCTGGGGCCAGCAGCGCCAGAGTGCCCCTTGTCGGCCGGTTGGGCTCGGCTGAGCGGCAAATCCTGCTCGCTGAAAAAGCGCGGCCGGGCGCCGACCTGGCTGGCCCACATGTCATGACACAGCTTTTGCAGTGCATCCAGCGCCTGCGGCGGTGCCCAGTCGGACAGGGCGCTCACGTCACCCCGGGCGATCGCCTTGGGCAAGGCTTGCCAGCGCCGGGCCGATTCTTGCGGGTCGCCCTCCCGCAGCCAGGCCAGGGCATCTGACGGGCGCCCCCCGGCGGCGGCCAGCAAGATACGCAGGTCGGCCGCTGCCACGGGCGTGGCCTTTTTATCCATGGCGGCAGCCTCAGCGCTGAGCGCCTGCAGCCAGTTCAGGCCTTCGTCAAAGTCTGGCCAGGTCATGGTGTGGCTCTGGCAGCGGCTGCGAATGGTGGGCAACAGCTGTTGCGCGGCTTCGGTGGCCAATATAAAACGCACCTGGCCGGGCGGCTCTTCCAGGGTCTTGAGCAAGGTGTTGGCGGTGATGCCGTTCATGCGCTCGGCCGGGTACACCAGCACCACCTTGGTCGAGCCCCGCGAGCGCGTGAACTGGGTGAACGACACCGCCTCGCGCGCTGCGTCGACCTTGATTTCCTTGCTGGGTTTGCGCTTTTTACTGTCCAGATCGTCCTGGGTTTTCTCGTCGAGCGGCCAGCCCAGTGCCAGGCTGAGCGTTTCAGGCATCAGCATGCACAGGTCAGCGTGGGTGTGCACGTCGACCGCGTGGCAGCTGTCGCACTGGCCGCAAGCGCCCTGCTCGCCGGGCTGGTCGCACAGCCAGGCGCGAGCCAGGGCCAGCGCCAGATCAAACTGCCCCAGCCCGGACGGCCCGGTCAAGACCCAGGCGTGGCCGCGCTGCCTGAGCAAGGTGGTGAGTTGCTTTTGCAGCCAGGGCGCCAGCGCGTTGCTCATGAAATCCATCCCTTGGCTTTGAAAACGGCCTGCACGTCCTGCCAGACGGCGCTAGGCGACTGGTCTGCGTTGATGCGGGCAAAACGCTGCGGCGCATGTGTCATCCGGTCCGCGTAGCCCTGCGCCACGCGCTGAAAAAACGCCACCGGCTGGGCCTCGAACTTGTCGGGCACCCGAGCACCCGCCAGGCGCTGCGCCGCCACGTCGGGTGGCAGGTCAAACCAGACCGTCAGCTCCGGCTGGATCAGGCCGGCGCCGGCCGGGTCGGCCTGCACCCAGCGCTCGAGCTGACCCAGCACGTCCAGATCAAAACCGCGCCCTCCCCCCTGGTAGGCAAAGGTAGCGTCGGTAAAGCGGTCGCAGAGCACCACCTCGCCGCGAGCCAGCGCGGGTTCGATGACGCGCACCAGGTGATCACGGCGCGCCGCAAAAATCAAAAGAGCCTCCGTCAGCGGCTCCATGGGGTCGTGCAACACCAGCGCGCGCAGTTTCTCGGCCAGTGACGTGCCGCCCGGCTCACGGGTCAGCGTGAGCGTGCGGCCGGCGCTGCGCAGCGCCTCGGCCAGGGCCCCGATATGGGTCGACTTGCCGGCACCGTCGATGCCTTCAAAGCTGATGAAAAGTCCTTGCGGGGTGGCCGGGATCTGGGCTGTCACGTTTTTATCGTCCACGGATGTATTTGTTCACTGCTCGGTTGTGCTCGTCGAGTGTCGCGCTGAAGTGGCTGCTGCCATCGCCCTTAGCCACAAAATAGAGGGCCGGCGTGGCGGTGGGACGCACCGCCGCCATGAGTGCCGCCTTGCCGGGCATGGCAATCGGCGTCGGCGGCAGCCCGGCGCGGGTGTAGGTGTTGTAGGCCGTGTCGTTGAGCAGGTCCCGCCGTCGCAGATTGCCGTCGAACTGAGCGCCCAGCCCGTAAATGACGGTGGGGTCGGTCTGTAGCAGCATGCCCAGGCGCAGGCGGTTGACAAAAACACCGCTTATTTGCCCCCGGTCGGCGGGCTTACCGGTCTCTTTTTCGATGATGCTGGCCAGAATCAGCGCTTCGTCGGGTGCTTTAAGGGGGGTGTCCGCCTGCCGGGCTGCCCACGCGGCGGCCAGACGCTTGTCCATGGCCCGGGCTGCGCGTTTGAGCACGGCCAAGTCGCTGCTGCCCTTGGCATAGGTGTAGGTGTCCGGGAAAAACCGCCCTTCCGGATGCACGCCGGGGCGACCTAGTTTGTCCATGATTTGCGCATCCGTCAAGCTGCGGGTATCGGGCGCGAGCTGCTCGGCTTTTTGCAAGGTCGCCAGCACCTGTGCGAAGTTCAGGCCCTCCGGCAAGGTGACGCTTTTGAGCGCTTCTTCGCCCCGTACCAGCATGCGCAGCAAGGCCCTGGGCGTGGTGCCCGGCGCGATTTCATAGCTTCCCGCCTTGATCTGCCGGGCCTGACCCGAGACCCGAAACCAGGCATACAGCCAGCCTGGCCGGACTCTGGCGCCACTGGCCGCAACCGCCTCCGCCACGCCGCGCGCGGGCGTTCCAAACTCGACCTCCAGGTCCAGCGCCGGGCTGTTGGCCGAGCTCGCCAGGGCCATGGGCTGGTCGAGCCACCACAGCGACAGGCCGCCTAGCAGCAGCGTGAGCGCCAACACGGCACCGAACAAAGTCAACAAGACACGACGCACCAGCAAAACCTTCAGCAAAACAGCCTTACAGCCGACCCAGACACTGCGGCCAATGATAATTGAGCCATGTCAAACCCTCACTCCGCGCCGCCAGCAGCCCCGCTGTCGCCCAGCTCAGCGTCCAGTTCATCAACCCGCTCATCTGTGCCTGGCCTGTCGGGTCATGTCAGGCTGCCGCACATGGGGATCATCCGGGCCACTGGTGAAGACGCCGTTAAATTCCTGCAAGGCCAACTCACCCAGGACGTGGCCTCTTTGAGCCTGTCAGAGGCCCGGCTGGCCGCCTTTTGCAATGCCAAAGGGCGTGTACAGGCGAGCTTTATCGTCTTTAAACGCGCCAACGAAGACATTTTGATGATCTGCGCCGGCGACATTCTGGCGCAGACCTTGAAGCGCTTGTCCATGTTCGTGATGCGCGCCAAGGTCAAGCTCAGTGATGCAAGCGCCGAGTTTGCGCTCTACGGGCTGACGGGTGCCGCGGCCGATCAATGGGTGCCGGGCGCAGCGCCCTGGTCGCGCCAGGACATCGGGCCGGCCAGCGTGCTCAGGCTGTACCCCGGTGCGGGCGTTTCACGGGCCTGCTGGTGCGCGCCGGCTGACGCCCTCCCCCCCGAAGGCCCCGAAGTGCCCCTGACCTACTGGCACGGACTGAGCGTGCGATCCGGCATCGCCATGGTCGGCCAGGCAGGTTATGAAGCCTTTGTGCCGCAAATGCTCAACTACGAGTCAGTCGGTGGCGTCAACTTCAAAAAAGGCTGCTACCCCGGCCAGGAGGTGGTGGCCCGCAGTCAGTTTCGCGGCACGCTCAAGCGCCGGGCCTACGTGGTCCACGCTGAGCAGGCGCTGGCCGCCGGGGAAGAAGTCTTTCACGCGGGTGACCCGGAGCAACCCTGTGGCCTGGTCGCTGCAGCGGCACCTTGCCCTGACGGTGCGGGTTTTGATGCGGTGGTGTCCATACAAACTGCAGCCGCCGCCGATGCAGCCGATGGCCGCCTGCGCGCCGCCAGCCCAACGGGGCCGACGCTGACGCTGCGGCCCCTGCCCTACGCCCTGCTGGAAGACATCTGAGCGACCCTTCTCCTAGACTGCCAATGGCCAGTGGCTGGGCGCCTCCCGTGTGTCCTTGCCTGCTTTAACCGTAATTAATATTTAAATCCATGTTAAAAAATACGATCAAAGAATTATCAACTTTTAGATAGTGGCCGCGAATCCGATCCCCTTGGGAGGATGTTGTCGCCGCTTGGCAACATGGCAACATCCCCCGGCATCGCGCGCCTTCCCCTGCAACAGGGCGACGCACCACGACCGCTCGCGGCAGGTCAACACCACAAGTTCAAGACCCAACCCGGCAAACATTACAAAGTCGTCGAGCGCAACGCGGATCAAGAGCGGCTTGCCGACGACGTGGTGGTCATCCGGTCCGGCGACGACTTGCAACTGGTTTATGCCGATGGCACGGTTCTTCAGCTGGAGGACTATTTCACGGCGTGTCAAAAAGACAGCTGTGAGCTGATCTTGCCAAACGGCAGCGCATCGGGCTTGCCCTTGCTCGGGGTGACAGCCGAGCCCAACGGGTCGGCCGATGGCGGCAGTCAAATCTACGAGCATCACGCCAGCGACGAAATTGTCGCGCTGGCCCCGGCGGTTTCCGTGGCAACTGCGGCTACCGGGAATATCGGGGCGGTCCTTGGCGGCGGAGCCGCACTGGCAGGCGCTGCGGCAGGCGGAGGCGGTGCGGGTGGAGCAAGCACGGCAGCCACAGCAATAAGTACGGTCCCCGTGGTGGTGGCGCGCACCACGATCAATGGCACGATGGTCGCCGGCCCCGTGATCCCCGGGCACGGACTCACGGTAGAACTCTTCACCGCCGACGGCGTGACGCTACTGGGCAAAGAAAAACTGAGCGACACCGGCCAATTCAGCATCGACGTGGGTCAGTACACCGGCGTCATCATCGCCAAGCTGCGAGACGGCGATAGCGGGCCCGATTTTTGGGACGAGGCTACGGAAAAGCCCGTCGACCTGGTCGCCCAGCTCAGGGAGATCGGGGTCTGCAGCGCAGGCACCTGTCAGCTCAACATCACCCCGCTCACCACGCTGGCAGCACTTAAAACCGGCGCGCTCTTTGAGGGCGCAAGCAGCAGCCCGATTGACGCAACGACAGTCACCCGTATCAACGCGGGTGTAGCAAGCGCCTTCGGTCTGACCGACTTGACAGGCACGGCCGTGGTCACGACCACGGATGCCGTGGGTACTCCGAGCAGCGCCTTCACGCCCTCGGGCCTGAGCGCCGGTCAGAAATATGGCGCCGTCTTGGCAGCCTTGTCGGGTATTGACTTGACCCGTGACGGGGACATGCAGGCAAGTATTGATTGGCTGGCGGATCGCCTGAGCGTGACCGGCAGCCAGGGCACACTCCGCCGGGACGGCCTTGAGGCGCTGCAAGCCGGCGCGGGCCTGACATCGTTCAGCGGCGGCCAGGTCAGCCTGCCAACCATCGTCTCTTCCCTGATGGCCAGGTCCGCCAGCTCCGTGAGCATCAACAGCATCAGCACCAACGACATCATCGAGTCAACTGACCTGGTGACGGACCTGGTGACGGACCTGGCGCAAGGCCTGGACATCACCGGTAGCGTCGCGGCTGGAGCCCGCATCACCTTGCTGGTAGGCGGTCAAACCCGGCAGGCAACGGTCAATGGCACGTCGTGGCGCTACACATTGACTGACGGCGACATCACCGCCCTGGGGCAAGGCCCCGATCAGATCACAGCCACGGCCACCTTGGCAGGCGGCACCACCGAAAGCGCGCGCCGAAGCATCCTCGTCGACACGCTCAGTCCATCCATTAACAGCATCCGAGTGACGTCGGCAGAAGGTCTGCAAGCCCGGACCCTGAACGCGGGCGATGTGGTGATCCTGAGCGTCTCATTGAGTGAGCCTTGCTTTGTTATGGGTCGGCCGCAATTGGCGCTACAAATAGGCGCCGAGACCGTGCTGGCCGACTACGCCTCCGGCTCGGGTTCGTCGACCTTGACCTTTCGCTATGACATCGCTGCAGGCCAATCGGATGGTGATGGCATCAGCGTCGCGGTCAATAGCGTGCATCTGGACAACGCAAAAATCTTCAACGCTTACGGTAGCAAGGCTGTGTTGACGCATGCGCCCGTCCCTGACAACGCCGCCTATCTGGTGGACACGGCGGCCCCCTTGTTCAAGGGGGCCTACACGGTTGCCGAGAACGAAACCACGATCACTGTATTGGCGGCGACCGACTCGAGCGCGGTGAGCTACAGCCTGACAAACAGCGATGGCCAGTTCATGCTCAGCCGAGACGGCCGCCTCTCTTTTGTTCAGCCAAAGGATTTTGAGAAGCCTGGTGGGGTCGGGGCCAGCAATATCTACTCGCTGACCGTCGACATGGTCGACGCGGCCGGCAATACCGCTCGGCAGCAGGTCGACGTGAGCGTCACCGATGTCAACGAGGCGCCAATCGCCCTGAGCCTGGCTGCGGTGACCCGCCATCTGGCCGAAAACGCCAGCGCCGCCAGCCGAACCAAGGTCGCCGACCTCGTTGTGACGGACGACGCGCTCGGCAGCTACACGCTCACCCTCCAGAGCGCTGACGCCAGCCGCTTTGAAATTGAGGGCAACACCCTCTACTTCAGAGCCGGCATCACGCTGGACTACGAAACACAAGCCAGCTAAAGCGTCAAGGTACAGGCGCAAGACACGGCGCTGCCGGGCAGCACGGCCGTCAGCACGCCCTATACGCTCACGATCACCGACGTCAACGAGGCGCCCAGCGCTGTGACCTTGGTTGCGCTGACCTATCGCCTCGCCGAAAACGCCAATACCGCCAGCCGAATCAAGGTCGCCGACATCGCTGTGACGGATGACGCGCTGGGCGGCAACGTGCTCACGCTCCAGGGCGCGGACGCCAGCCGCTTTGAAATTGAGGGCAACGTCCTCTACCTCAAAGCCGGCATCGCGCTGGACTACGAAACACAAGCCAGCTACAGCGTTGAGGTACAGGCAAAAGACACGGCGCTGACCAGCAGCACCGCCGTCACCGCGCCCTATACGCTCACGGTCACCGACGTCAACGAAGCGCCCTCTACCTCAAAGCCGGCATCGCGCTGGACTTCGAAACCCAAGCGAGCTACAGCGTCAAGGTACAGGCGCAAGACACGGCGCTGCCGCGCAGCACGGCCGTTGCCACGCCCTACATGCTGACGGTGACCGACGTCAACGAGGCGCCCAGCGCCCTCACCGCGGCAGCGGTCATCGACAGCCTGGCCGAAAACAGCGGCATCGCCACCCGAATCAAGGTCGCCGACATCGCTGTGGCGGACGACGCGCTGGGCCTCAACACGCTGACGCTCCAGGGGACCGACGCCAGCAGCTTTGAAGTCGATGGCAACGTCCCTTACCTCAAAGCAGGCATCCCACTGGACTACGAAACACAAGCCAGCTACAGCGTCGAAGTGCAGGCGCAAGACACGGCGCTGCCGGGCAGCACCGCGGCAAGCACACCCTACACGCTAACGGTCACCGACGTCAACGAGGCGCCAACCGCCTTGCGTGTGGCCGCGGTGACCAACAGCCTTGCCGAAAACACCGGCACCGCGGCCCGAATCAAGGTCGCGGACATGGCTGTGACGGACGACGCGCTGGGTGTCAACACGCTCACGCTCCAGGGCGCTGACGCAAACTGCTTTGAAATTGAGGGCAGCGCTCTTTACCTCAAAGCTGGCACCGTGCTGGACTATGAAACAAAGACGAGCTACAACGTTGAGGTACAGGCGCAAGACAAGGCTTTACCCGGCAGCGCGCCCGTGATGGCCGGCTACCAACTCAAGGTGACCGACATGGTCAACACCAGTGGCCTGAAGTGGAACCTCAGCTTTAGCACGGACACACCCGAGGCAGCCAGGCATGACTTTCAGGCCGCCGCCGATTTCTGGTCATCCTGGCTAACAGACGATGTCACGGTCAACCTTATGGTCGGACTTGCCGCTCTGGGAACCAATGTTCTGGGATCGGCAGATACCACCCGCGTGAGCAGCAGCTACGCCAGGTTTTTAAATAGCACGGTCGCCGATGAAACCAGCTACGACGACGTCACTGCGGTAGCTTCCTTAAGTGCCAAGTCGTCGTTCGGCATGCTGATCAACCACACGTCTGACAATCCCCACGGCGCAGACTCCGCCACCGCCTACCTTGATGACGATGCGGGCATCAACAACAAGACGGTGCGCATGAGCTCGGCCAACGCCAAAGCGCTGGGTCTCATCGGCGCGAGCAGCAACTCTGACGGATTGATCCTCTTCAGCACAGGTTTCGCCAGCGCTTTCGACTACGACCGCA
This sequence comes from uncultured Burkholderiales bacterium, assembly GCA_903844825.1. Lineage (GTDB taxonomy): Bacteria > Pseudomonadota > Gammaproteobacteria > Burkholderiales > Burkholderiaceae_C > Polaromonas. The sequence continues at coordinate 8,252 of CAIMVC010000238.1, forward strand.
GCGACGGCATCAACCCCCTCCAATATGATTTTCTGGGGCTCGCGATTCACGAAATCGGCCACGCGCTAGGCTTCCTGAGCGGGGTTGACATACTTGACGGCAACTCGGGACTCAGCGAGGACGCCCTGTCCAGCGTTGCGCCGCTGGACTTTTTCCGCTACTCGCAGGCCAGCAAGAACGCCGGCGTCATTGACTGGTCCGCCAGCAAGAGTGACAAATACTTCTCACTTGACAATGGGCAGACCCAAATCGGGGCATTTTCGACCGGCGTCATGTTCGGCGATGGCGCCCAGGCGAGCCACTGGAAAGACCAACGCAATCCCATTGGAATTCTCGACCCCATTGCCGACCGCGGGCAGTTGCTGAAGTTAACCCAGCTCGACCTGCGTGGGCTCGACGCGATCGGCTGGAACCTGGCCGATAGGCCCACCACGCTGGAAAACTTGTCGGCACTGGGGCTTCGGCAAGGCATCGGTCTGGATATGCCGCAAAGCGTCCTGTAGTGCTGCGTCAGGACGAGTTGTCTGCCTCACCCTGCCCGGCCGCCGTGTCTGGCTTTGGCACGTCGGCAGGCGCGCTGGCCCGTATCCGGGCCGCATCCTGCGGGCGAGCATGTCGCTCGTAAAACGCTGCGAGCAACTCCCGGCTGCGCTCCAACGCCTTGCCCTCCGGCCGGGTGGCAGCGCGCTGGCGCAACTCGAGCAGTTGCTTGAAACTGGCCTCGGCTTCGTCCGGCTGACCGAGCTTTTCGTGAAGCTGGGCGACACGCTCCAGGGTGGTCAGGCTCTCACGGTGGCCGGGTCCGAGCTTTTTGAGCAGGATGGCCAGCGCGCGCAAGCGAAGCGGCAAAGCCTCGCTCGGACGTTCAAGCGCCTGCATCAGCCGCGCCTGGGCATTGAGGGTGCTCGCCACATCGGCATGGTCGCTGCCCAGCCTGGCCTCACGAATGCTCAGTGCGCGATCTAGCCACGGGCCATCCTCGGCCGTGTTCCCCCGGTCCAGCAGCAGGCTGCCCAGGTTGTTGGCACAGGTGCCCAGGTTGGCATGGCCGGGTGGCAGGCGCAGCTCCAGACTGGCCATGACTTGCCGGTACAGCGATTCAGCTTCGTCGAGCTGGCCCAGCGACTTGAGCAAAACGGCCAGGTTGTTGCGGCTGGTGGCGGTCATGGTGTGATCGCTGCCAAGCACTTTCTCACGGATTTTGAGCGCCGACCGGAAGGCTCTCTCAGCCTCGGATTTCTGGCCCAGCGTCTGGAACAGGGAGCCCAGGTTGTTCAGGGAAATGCTGGTGTCCTTGTGCTCAAAACCGCGCCGCCTGCGAACGATGCGCAAGGCCCGCGTGTGCAATTCCACCGCTTCCTTGTAGATACCCTGGGCACGCAGGATGGAGGCCAGGTTGTTGATGGCCAGCCAGGTCGACATGTGCCAAGGACCCTTGACCTTTTCCTGAATCGACAGCGCCTGTCGGGCCAGACTCTGAGCCTTTTCAAGCAAGCCCTGAGCGCGGTAGAGCTCGGCCAGGTTCACGAGCACGGTACCCAGCCGGTCGCGCCCCTTGCGTCCGATTTTCTCGAGCAGTTGCACCACCTGCTGGTACAAGGCCTCGGCTTGGGCGTAATCCCCCCGGGCCTTGAGCAACATGGCGCTACGGTTCATGCGCTCGATGGTGTCGTCATGCTCGGCGCCGAGCTGTTCCCGGCTCAGCGCCAGGCCTTGCTGCGAGACCTGCAGTGCAAACGCGCCGGTGCAGCCCGCATAGGCTAAAAATTTCTGCAGCTGCGCCGCGAGCTCCAGCTGCTGCGCCGGTGAACACGCCGCCTGCCAGGCTGGCCAGGCCGTCTCGTAGGCGCTCTCCACGCTCAGCCCGAGCGACTTGTTCAGCGCCAGCCAATAGCTCAGCAGTTCTTGCGCCCCCGCGTACTGGTGAACCGCGCCAAACATGTCGGCATGGAGCAGGCAGTCGCGCAGGGCGGGCCAGTGCCCGCCCTGCTGCCATTGGTAAGGCTCTTCGTGGGCGCGTCTGGCGTCTGGCTCGCGCTGCGCAAACCAGCGTGCCAGCGCCAGATGGGCATCGCTTTGCGCCTGCGCATCGGGCAAGTAGCGCGCCTGCACGGCCTGGCGCATGTAGTCATGCGCAAAGCCGATGCGGCCCATGGCGTCCAAAAGCATTTCGTCGAGCGCGTTTCGCAGCGGTGCCCACCTCGCTTGCACCAGCTCGGCGGCGCCCATGATTTCTTCTTCGCGCAGGCCTGAGCGGCTGGCCCACAAGGCGCTTAGCACTTGCCGCACAGTGGCCGGCGCAAAGTCCTCCTCGACCCGATCAAGCACGCGAATGAACAGCTCCGGCACGCTGGTGCTGCTCAAATAGCGCTCGAGCCGCACGGTCAGCGCTTCATGGACGCCGAACAGGCGCAGTTCTTCGGCCAGGGTCCGCAAAAACAGAGGGTTGCCGGCCAAAGGGTGCGCCAGCGCCCGCTGTTTGAGCTCGTCGGGCAGGGTTTTGTTGTAGCGCCGCAGATAGGCCACCAGCAAGGCCTCGCAGTCCAGGCGCTGCAGAGGCCGCACTTGAATCGACTGCCACGGGCCCTTGCGCTGCAGGGCGCGATAAACCTCGCCGGGCAGGCTCGACACAATGACGTGCACATGCTCGGGCAGCTCTTGCGGAAACCAGCGCAGGTCTTTCAGGCGCGTCAGGCCATTGATCGCGTCAATGGCGATCAGCCAGCGCGCACCGACCTTCTGCGCATGCTGGCTGGCCACCATCAGCCATGACGTGATGCTGTCAAACAGCTGCTGCGGATCGCTGGGAATCTCGTCCTGACTGCCAGTAGCCCGCCGAATGGTTTGCAGCAGCCGGCGCACCAGTCGTTCGGGGTTGGAGGCGTCGGCGCTGGCGGCCAGGTAATGCTCAAACACCAGCTCCTGCGGATGCTGCACGCCGCGCAGCGCCAGCCAGTTGGCCAGCAAGGCACTCTTGCCGCCACCGGATGCGCCTTCAATCAGAACGCGCTGCGCGCCATCCGTCAGGGCTTGGTCCAATGCCAGCACATAACGCTGCGCGCCCAAATAGAGGCGCCGGCGCGGCGCCGCATAGGCTTCGTGGCGCCGACTCTCCCGCTCATGGGCATCGGGCACGGCGCTGGCCGGGAACTCGGCATTGAGCAGCTTCCAGAGATCACGCTCCAGGCGCCGCGCCAGCGCCTCGGGGTCGCGGTAGCGCGTGACAGGAAAGCCACTGGCGCGCACCCGGGTCTTGAGTTCGTCCTGGCGGCTGCGGTCATCGCTCGACGCGGCGATGTAGTCGCCAGCCTTGGCCCTGGCATAGCGGCGCGAGCGAAAGTAAAAGTAAGCCCGCCCGGCCATGGCGGGGTCGTTGAGCACGCCATGCAGGATTTCGAGCTCCGTCACGCTCTTGCCGCCCTGGTGTTGGGCCAGCCAGGGCTGGTGCTCCAGCAGGTTCGGGGCGTAGGCGTTGGCCGGCGGCACCCAGCCGTAGCGTTCGCCGAGCATGCCGACAAAGTAAGGACGGGCCCTGTCAATCTCGCCCAGGCAGATCGGCAACACCTCGCCGCGCTCGGCCTCCTCGGTGGTGATGCCCCAGCGCAAGTCGACGTCGATCAGCTCCACAAAGCGGTCCTTGAGCCGGGCCCGCAGCGCAGGAAAAACCCGCCGCACTAGCAAGTCCCGCTCCTCGCCAAAATCACGGAAGGTGGAGGACAAGAAAATCCGCACCGCGCGGCTGCCTGGCGTGCGCGGCAACACCGGTGGGCTGGTGGTGGGGCGGCTCATAAGAGTTTTTTTACGTCAGTGGGCGCGAACCATCTCAATATGCGCCAGGCCCGCTTCTTCAAACACCTCACCACGCGCCTTGAAGCCCTGGCGCGCATAAAACGGCTCGGCCGTGCGCTGCGCATGCAGGAGCAGTTGGCTGTCGCCGCGCCGGGCCGAGGCTTCGGTGAGTGCCTGCAACACCTCGCTGCCGCGGCCGCAGCCCCGCAAAAATCGCTTGACCGCCATGCGCCCGACTTTGGCATGACCGTCTTCGCTGGGCAGCAGGCGACCGGTGGCAATCGGCTGGCCCAAGCGGTTGTAGGCCACCGCGTGCAGCGACAACGGGTCGGCAGCGTCTTGCTCGAGCTCCAGCGCAATGCGCTGCTCGTCCACAAAAACTTCGACGCGCACCTTCATGGCGTCGGCGCCCAGTTCTTCCCATGAGCCGGTTTTGAGCGTCACCAGTGACTGGCCCGCCTCGTAGTCTAAAAAGGCATGGCGCAGCACGTCGGGCACGGGCTTTGACTTTTGCGTGGCGGGGTCGGCAAACACATAGATCAACTCGCCGGTCACCAGCAACTCGTCACCGCGCCGTATCGCCCCTGCAAAGGTGATCGAAGACGTACCCATACGGGCGCACTTGAGCGCTACGTCCAACTGGTCGTCACAGCGCGCGGAGGCGTGGTATTCGAGGCTGGCTTTCTTGACGTAAAGGTCGCCCTTTAACATTGCGAAGGCCTCCTCGTAGGGCAAGGCCATCTCGCGCCAGTAGTCGCTGATCGCGATGTCAAAGTACATCAGGTAGTGGGCGTTAAAGACAATTTTCTGCATATCCACCTCGGCCCAGCGCACGCGCAGGCGGTGGGAGAAGCGAAAGTCTTGCAAGGCGGTGGTGCTCATAGGGGGCTCAACGTTAAAAGAGAAGGAAAAAGCGGGGTGTCCAAGGCGCCGGGCGGAAAGATTATTTGTCAAAAGCCTGGCGCAGGGCGCGGCCCGCATCGACATGAAAGCGCAGCGCCTCGGGGATGACGCGCCCCATCTTGATGAATTCATGGGTGACGCCACGGTAAATTTCCAGGTCCACCGCCACCCCGCTGGCGCGCAGGCGGTCGGCGTAGAGCAGGCCCTCGTCATGCAGCGGATCGCATTCGGCCAGGGCCAGCCAGGCCGGCGCCACCGCTTCCAGATCGGGGGCGTTCAGGGGGGCAAAGCGCCAGTCTTCCCGCTCATTCGGCTGGCCCAGATAGTGCCCAAAGAACCATTGAATCGCCGACTGCTCCAGCACAAACCCCTGCCCAAAACTCAGGTGGGAGTCGCTATCTTGCTGCGCAGCGCAGCCGGGGTAGACCAGCAATTGAAGCGCCAGCGGCAGGCCCGCATCCCGCGCCAGCAAGGCGCAAACCGCCGCCAGCGTGCCGCCGGCACTGTCGCCGCCCACGGCAACCCGGCTCGCATTCAGACCCAAGCGAGGCGCAGCGGCGACCAGGGCCTGCAGCGCGTCCCAGGCGTCGTGCACAGCAACCGGAAAGCGATGCTCGGGTGCCAGGCGGTAGTCAACCGACACCACGGCACATCCCGCCTGGTGACTGAGTTCGCGGCACAGCACATCGTGTGTGGCCGGGCTGCCGATGGTGAAGCCGCCGCCGTGAAAGTACACCAGCCAGGGCAAGGGCGGCGCGTCGGCACTGCGCAACTCGGGCGCGTACAGCCGCACCGGCAGCGGGTAAGCGTCGCGCGCAGGCACGCTGAAATCCTCGAGCCGAGCCATGCGGCGAGCGGGAACTTCGAGCACCTGAGCGCCTGCAGCATAAGCGGCCTTGGCCTGCGCTGGCGTCAGGCTGTGCAGCGGCGCTCGCCCGGCCCGCGCCATGGCTTGCAGCACGCCACGCATCGCCGGCGTTAACAGGCCCTGCTTGTTCAGGCCGCTCATCGCCCTGGCAAACGCGCTGCTTGAGAAGGCAGGCGGATGAAAAAATTCGTCAAAGAAAGTACCCCAGACTTGATCAGGACACAAACCCGTCTCACGCGCCGGCCAAGCCGTTAAAGTGTGCGCTGCGAACGCGGACAATCCAGTTATCGTACAACGCGGCGCCCAGCCAGCGACCCATCATCAGACAGGACAATCGACACCATGGCCTTCATTTACTACGTCACGCAGATCCAGTTCGAGTACGGCGCCGTCAAACTGCTCAAGCAGGAGTGCGAGCGCGTCGGTATCCATCGCCCCTTGATCGTCACCGACCCGGGCGTCAAGGCCGCCGGTGTGCTGCAAAAAGCGCTGGATGTGCTCGAAGGCATGCAAGTTGCGGTGTTTGACCAGACCCCGTCCAACCCCACGGAAGCGGCCGTCAGGGCCGCGGCCGCACTCTACCAGAGCCAGGGCTGTGACGGACTGATCGCTGTCGGCGGTGGCTCGGCCATCGACTGCGCCAAAGGCGTGGCCATTGCGGCCACGCACCAAGGCCCGCTGACAACCTACGCCACCATCGAAGGCGGCTCGGCAAAAATCACCGACCGGGTGGCGCCCATCATCGCCGTGCCCACCACCAGTGGCACCGGCAGTGAGGTCGCTCGGGGCGCCATCGTCATCGTCGATGACCACCGCAAACTGGGCTTTCACTCCTGGCACATCGTGCCCAAAGCCGCTATTTGCGACCCCGAACTGACGCTCGGTCTGCCGCCCCTGCTCACCGCAGCCACCGGCATGGACGCCATTGCCCACTGCATGGAAACCTTCATGGCCCCGGCTTTCAACCCGCCCGCCGACGGCATCGGCCTGGACGGCCTCGAGCGTGGCTGGGCCCACATCGAGCGCGCCACCCGCGACGGCCAGGACCGCGACGCCCGGCTCAACATGATGAGTGCCTCCATGCAAGGCGCCATGGCCTTTCAAAAGGGCCTGGGCTGCGTGCACTCCCTCAGTCACAGCCTGGGTGGCGTGAACCCGCGCCTGCACCACGGCACGCTCAACGCCATGTTTTTGCCCGCCGTGATTCGCTTCAACGCCCAGGCCGAGTCCATGCAACAAGACCGCCGCCTTGAGCGCATGGCCCGCGTCATGGGACTGGCATCGGGCAGCGACATTCCAGAGGCCATCCTGGAGATGAACGCGCGCCTGGGCCTGCCCTCAGGCCTGGCCGCCCTGGGTGTCACGCCAGCGCTGTTCGACAAAGTCATCGAAGGCGCCCTCGCCGACCACTGTCACAAGACCAACCCGCGACTGGCGACGCCGGACGATTACCGGGCGATGCTCGAAGCATCCATGTGAGTCTGTGTTTTTATCGAACCGCGCAAGTTTGCCGTGTGGCTTGGGCAGGCTCACCCCGAACGGGATGGGGACGAGGACCGACACCACCGCGTGAGCTGCTCCGAGTTCTATTCCTTTCGCCCTGTCGACGGGCGGATCCGACTTCCCGGTGGCCTTCAGCCATGAGCCAAAGGACGGATCAGACGCATTTATCCAGATGCCGTGCGTACACCACGGTTTTGCGGACAAAGGCCTCGTGGTTGTCCTCCAGGGCATCGAGCTCGTAGAGGTAATTGACCATAATGCCGCTCGATTGCGCCAGACCCTTCTTTGACAAATCGGCAGCCCAATTGATGTTGTGCAGGCGCGCGCCATTTGAAAGGTGAAATTTGGCGACCGAATCCGCTCCCTTTTGGTGGGAGTTTCGGCTCAGGTAGATAAAGCAAAGGCGCATCAGCGCGGCTTTCTCATCCGCTGGGGCGCTGGCGCAAGACCAACCCTCCGCCAGCGTTTTGCTCCACGAGGTCGCGCAGCGGCGCACGGAAGAGCGGCGCAAATAGATCGACGAGTTGGTCAAGCAAGGCCAGCAATGGGGCGGCCAGCTCGATGCGCAAGATGCGGGACAAAAAAGACGCGGTCGCCCGTTGTCGGACTCCGGCGCCAAGGCGCGGCTGTACCACGCGGTCAAGGACGCCAACATGGCGAACCTGATTACAGTAGATTGTACGTCCAGGCATCCCATATTGAATTGACCAGCGACTAACCAGATGATGTCCATTTACAAACAAAATGGACATTTACATGGGTGCCACAAAGGGCGGGACGAGGCGTCGCCACAGTGATGAGTTCAGGGCCGCGGTGCTGGCGGAATGCCGCCAGTCAGGTAAGTCAATTGCAGGCGTAGCTTTGAAGCATGGGCTCAACGCAAACATGGTTCGCGTCTGGCTGCGTAAATCGGAGCCTCCCCCGGTCTGTAATTCGCTCGTTGAACCTGTGTCATCAGCAGCCTTGGAGTCGGAGTCACAGCAGTTTTTGGCTGTTCGCATGGATGTGGCGCCGATGGCCGAGGACAAGTGCGCCAAGACCTCTGCGGCCATACAACTTGACTTGCGCCGTGGCAATTCGCAGGCAACCGTGACCTGGCCGACCGAACTTGCGCACGAATGCGGCGCCTGGCTACGAGAGTGGCTGCGATGATGCGCATTGACGCGCTGTGGCTGGCAACTACCCCGATAGACATGCGCATGGGAACGGAGCGTTTGTTGGCTCGGGTGGTTCAGGTGTTCGGGGCAGCCCAGGCCCATCACGGCTACCTGTTTGCCAACGCGCGGGGTAACCGCATGAAGCTGCTGTTGCACGATGGCTTTGGCATGTGGTGTGCGGCGCGGCGGCTCAACCAAGGCGGGTTTGAATGGCCGCGAGGTGGCGCGGATATGGCCACCTCCATCACGCTGACAAAGCAGCAATTCGATGCCCTGGTGCTGGGACTTCCGTGGAGTCGGTTGGAGCAAATGCAGTCCATTACGCGGGTGTAAGAGCTGTCATTTAGCGCTGTAGAAAAGGCAATAGGAGGATGTCCTAATCCACATTTGCATGTGGATTTTGCACAATACAAACATGCTCAATGTGCATGAACTCAGCGCCAAAGACTTCGTCGGTCTTAGCCCTGCCGCCGCTACCGAACTGGCCGCCCGCGTGTTGGCGCACTTCGGCGAACAGAGCCGGCAAATTCAATCTCAGGCGCAGGCTATCGAGCTCAAGGACGCCAAGATTCAGAGCATCATGTTTGAGCTGCGCCGCCTGAAGGCCTGGCGCTTCGATGCCAAGACCGAGCGCATGAATGCCGAGCAGCGCCAGTTGTTTGAAGAGACACTGGCGGCCGACCAGGCGGACCTTGAGGCACAGCTTGCAGCGTTAAAAGCTGCGTCCAAAGAGGCTGGCGACACCACCGACGCCAACACCCGCCGTCAGCCAAAGCGCCAAGCCCTGCCCGATCATCTCAAGCGGGTGGAGCACCACCATGAGCCAGAGAACACGACGTGTGGTTGTGGCCAGGCCATGGTGCGCATTGGCGAAGACGTGAGCGAACGCCTGGACATCATTCCGGCACAGTTCTTCGTGCACCGTCACATCCGAGGCAAGTGGGCCTGCAAGTTTTGCCAGACGCTGGTCCAAGAACCGGTGGAGCCACAAATCGTCGACAAGGGCATGCCCACTGCCGGATTGGTGGCGCACACCACCGTGAGCCGCTTCGTTGACCACCTTCCGTACTACCGCCAGGAGCAAATCAACGCCCGCTGCGGCATTCACACACCGCGCTCAACGCTGGCGTCTTGGTCTGGCCAGGCTGGTGCTGCCCTGCTACCCCTGTATGCGGCGCACCGGGAGGTTGTTCTTAGCTGCGCAGTGGTTCATGCCGACGAGACGCCGGTGGCCATGCTCGATCCCGGGGCCGGCAAGACCAAACGGGCCTACATTTGGGCCTATGCCAGAAGCGGTCTTGATATCTCACCGGGCGTAATCTACGAGTTCTGCGTGGGCCGAGGATCAAAGTATCCGCTCGAATTCCTCAAGGGCTGGTCGGGCACGCTCGTCTGCGATGGCTATGGCTGCTACGACAAGGTTATGGAGAAAGAGCGCCGTATTGGCGCGGGTTGCTTTGCCCACGCACGCCGCAAGTTTGATGAACTGATCAAGGACAACCTGAGCCCGGTGGGCACGCAGGCCATACAGCGCATCGCTGCGCTGTACAAGATCGAGAGCGAAATCAAAAGCCTCTCGGTGCAAGACCGGCACGCAGCCAGGCAGTCCAGCTCAAAGCAACTCTGCAAAGATCTACACGAGTGGCTGGAACTGGAGCGCCAACGCGTGCCCGAGGGCAGCGCAACAGCCAAAGCAATTGCCTACAGCCTGAACCGCTGGGTTGCGCTGACGGCATACCTCGATAACGGTGCCGTGCAGATCGACAACAACCATATCGAAAATCTCGTGCGCCCGTGGGCGATGGGCAGGAATAATGCAAACTGCAGTCTTATGCGAACTCGTCGGCGCTCATCTCGCGAACAACGAGTTGTATCAAGGCTTGCGGCGTTGCGTGTGAAGTCTGGACTTCACATAAGAGTTGGTATCTCCTATGGTGGCAACCCCAC
>CAIMVC010000239.1 GCA_903844825.1 uncultured Burkholderiales bacterium
GACAAAGTGCGCATTTTCAAGATGCGTCGTCGCAAGCACTACCAAAAGCGCCAGGGTCATCGGCAAAATTTCACTGAACTGCAAATCGGCGCCATCGCCGGTTGAGCCAGTACCAGGAGTAACGGAAAATGGCACAGAAAAAAGGCGGCGGCTCTACGCGAAACGGGCGCGACTCGCAGCCCAAGATGCTCGGCGTCAAGAAGTTCGGCGGCGAAGTCATCAATGCAGGCAGCATCATCGTGCGTCAGCGTGGCACCAAGTTCCACCCAGGTGTGAACGTGGGCATCGGCAAAGATCACACGCTGTTTGCGCTGGTTGACGGTCAGGTTTCTTTCGCTATCAAAGGCGCTTTGAACAAGCACACCGTCAATGTGACGCCAGCTTGACGCTGATCACTTCGATGACATCGAAGCCCCGCCTGCCGGGGCTTTTTTGTTTCCGATGCTTGTCACCCGGCGACCAGGCCCCAGATACGCTCTTCCCGGCTCTTTTTGCCGGTCACTTTTGTAAACTACCGCTCGAGTCCGCCCACGCCGGACCTCATTCACCATGAAATTTGTAGACGAAGCCTATATAGACATTTCCGCCGGTGATGGCGGCAGTGGCTGCGTCTCATTTCGCCATGAGAAGTACAAGGAATTCGGTGGTCCCAATGGCGGTGACGGTGGCCGGGGCGGCCATGTTTACGCAGTCGCAGACATCAACCTCAACACGCTGGTCGATTTCCGCTTCTCGCGCCGGCATGACGCCCGTAACGGTGAACATGGCAAGGGCTCCGACATGTTCGGCGCCAAGGGCGATGACGTCATCCTCAAAATGCCCGTGGGCACCATATTGACCGACAGCGAGACCGGCGAAGTTCTCTACGAAATGCTGGTGCCGGGTGAAGAGGTGATGATCGCCAAGGGCGGTGACGGTGGCTTTGGCAACCTGCGGTTTAAAAGTTCGACCAACCGGGCTCCGAGAACCAAGACGCCAGGCTGGCCAGGCGAGAAAAAAAGTCTCAAGCTCGAGCTCAAGGTGCTGGCCGACGTTGGCCTGCTGGGCATGCCGAATGCAGGCAAATCCACGTTCATCACGGCTGTCTCGAACGCCAGGCCGCGCATTGCCGACTACCCCTTCACCACTCTGCATCCCAATCTGGGTGTGGTGCGCGTCGGCCCCGAGCAAAGTTTCGTCGTGGCGGACTTGCCAGGCCTGATTGAAGGCGCCTCGGAAGGCGCTGGTTTAGGCCACCTCTTCTTGCGCCATTTACAGCGCACGCGCCTGCTGCTTCACATCGTGGATCTGGCGCCCTTCGACGAAAGCATTGATCCAGTCAAGCAGGCTAAAGCCATTGTTGGGGAGCTCAAGAAATACGACGAAGAGCTGTTCAAGAAGCCGCGCTGGCTGGTGCTCAACAAACTTGACATGGTCGACGGCGAGCATCGCGCAGCCGTGGTCAAAGACTTCGTCAAGCGCTTCAAGTTCAAAGGCCCTGTCTTTGAAATTTCAGCCCTTACCCGCGAAGGCTGTGAGCATTTGGTCAAGGCCATTTACCAGCATGTCAAGGCGGCGCAGAAAACCGAACAACCACCGCAAGACATTGATCCCCGTTTTGCGCCCGACCAGCCGCCCGAAGCAAGCTGAGAGCTGTCCGGCAATGGCAACCCCGCACGCTTCTGTAGTTCTGCTCAATGCCCAGCGCATTGTGGTGAAAGTCGGCTCGAGCCTAGTCACCAATGAAGGCAAGGGCCTGGACGCGAATGCTATTGGCCAGTGGTCACGCCAGCTTGCGGCCCTTGTCAAGGAAGGGCGGGAAGTCATCATGGTCAGCAGTGGTGCCATTGCAGAAGGCATGAAGCGCCTGGGCTGGAGCAGCCGTCCGCATGGCATTCACGAGCTGCAGGCGGCGGCCGCCGTGGGTCAGATGGGTCTGGTTCAGGTCTACGAGACCAAGCTGCGCGAAAACAGCATTGGCAGCGCCCAGGTGCTGCTGACCCATGCTGACCTCGCCGACCGCGAGCGCTACCTCAATGCCCGCTCAACGCTGCTTACGCTGCTGCAGTTGGGGGTCGTGCCGGTCATCAACGAAAACGACACCGTGGTCAACGATGAGATCAAATTCGGCGACAACGACACCCTCGGTGCGCTGGTGGCCAATCTGGTCGAGGCCGATGTGCTGATCATCCTGACGGATCAAAAAGGCCTGTACACCGCTGACCCACGCAAGGACCCCACAGCGACCTTCGTGCATGAAGCGCAGGCTGGCGACCCGGCGCTTGAGTCCATGGCGGGTGGGGCCGGTTCGAGCATCGGCAAAGGCGGCATGATCACCAAGATTCTGGCCGCCAAGCGGGCTGCCGGCTCGGGCGCGTCGACCGTGATCGCCTGGGGGCGCGAACCAGACGTCCTGCTGCGCCTGGCTCAAGGCGAAGCCATCGGCACGCTGCTGGTGGCGCAGACGCCTAAAAACCAGGCGCGCAAGCAATGGATGGCCGACCACCTGCAGCTTCGCGGCTCGGTAACGATCGACGTCGGCGCTGCGGCCAAGGTTCGCGACGAAGGCAAAAGCCTGCTGCCTGTCGGCATGACAGCGGTCCAGGGAGATTTTGCCCGAGGCGACGTGATCGCCATTCGCGATGCTGAAGGCCTGGAGATCGCCAGGGGACTGTCCAACTACTCGAGCACCGAGGCGCGGCTGATTTGCCGCAAGTCGTCGGCCGAATTTGAAAGACTGCTGGGCTACACGGGCGAGCCGGAAATGGTGCACCGGACCAACCTGGTGCTGTCGCGCTAAGCTGCATGGGCGTTCATGCGCTCGCCTAAGAAAAAAGGTGTCGGGCCACAGCGGTAAGTCGTTAACAACGTCAACGGCCTCAACGGCCCCAAAGGCCTAAACGGCCTAAACGGCCTAAACGGCGTTGGCGGGATTAAGGGGGGTTAAGAAACCCCAGAAGCATCGACGCGCCCACTGACGCATTGAGGCCTGAGGCTCAAGGTTTGTCAAATGGCGACGTTAAATGGGTCTGCGGGTCTGGATCAAAAGTGGCGCCAGGGGGCAACTCCATCGCACCAGACGACTGCCCGCCGTAACCATGCACGGACTCCTGAGACGAAACAACTGATCCGTCGCGATGTCGAATACCGCTGCGCAGATAACGATTACGTTGGTCCACCCTGGCCGGCTCATGCCGTCCGTCCGGACGCGGGACGTAGCGTGAGAGTTCGGTCAGCGCCATTTCGTACACGCCACGCTTGAACTCCACCACCACGTCCAGCGGCACCCAATACTCGTTCCAACGCCAAGCGTCGAACTCGGGGTGATCGGTGGCGCGCAAATTCAAATTCCAGTCGTACCCCACCAACTGCAACAAAAACCAGATCTGTTTTTGTCCCTTGTAGTGTCCGCGTGCGTCGCGGCGAATAAACCGGTCAGGCACCTCATAGCGCAACCAGTCCCGGGTTCGGGCAAGCACCTGCACATGCTGCGGGTGCAGCCCCACTTCCTCATGCAATTCACGGAACATGGCCTGCTCGGGATTTTCGCCCCGGTCAATGCCGCCTTGCGGGAATTGCCACGAGTGAGTGCGGATGCGCTTGCCCCAAAACACCTGACTTTTCTGGTTGAGCAAGATGATCCCGACGTTAGGCCTGAAGCCATCGCGGTCGAGCATAATCAAACCTCAAATTTTTTAAAC
>CAIMVC010000240.1 GCA_903844825.1 uncultured Burkholderiales bacterium
AGCCCCGGTCATCAACCTGGTGGCTGGCGACGACGCCGTGGGCAGCACCGAGACTGGCAGCGTCATCAGCGGCAGCACCGAAGCCGGTGCCAGCGTCACCCTCAGCGTGGGCGGGGCCAGCCGCAGCGCCACCGTCAGCGGCACCAGTTGGACCTACGCGCTCAGCGGCGCTGACATCACCGCCATGGGCCAAGGCTCTGAGACGCTCAGCGCCACAGCCACCGACGCCGCTGGCAACACCAGCAGCGCAGGCAGTCGGGCCATCAGCATCGACACCCTAGCGCCCACCTTGGCCATCACCAGCAGCGTAGCTGCGCTGAAGGCAGGCGAGACCGCCACTATCACCTTCACCTTCAGCGAAGACCCGCAAGACACCTTTGCCTGGAATGGCAGCGCAGGCGACATCGCAGTCACCGGCGGCACCCTGGGCGCGATCACTGGCGAGGGCTTGACACGCACCGCCACCTTCACGCCCACCGCCGGCCTGTCCAGCGCCAGCGCCAGCATCACGGTGGCCTCGGGACGTTATGAGGACGGCGCTGGCAACAGCGGCAGCGCAGGCAGCACACCAACGATCAGCATCAACACCACCGTGCCCAGCGGCCCCACCGTCTCCAGCATTGCCATCACCAGCGCCACGGGCGCCCAGAACAACACGCTCAACGCTGGCGATGTGCTCAGCATCACCGTCACCATGAGCGAAGACACCTTTGTCTCCGTTGTCTCCGGTACGCCGCAATTGGCAATCAACGTGGGCGATGCCGTGGTGCAGGCGCACTATGTGTCTGGCAACTACACCAGCGCGCTGGTGTTCGAGTACACCGTGCTGGCCGGTCAGACCGATAGCAACGGCATCAGCATCGACGCCAACAGCCTGAGCCTCAACGGCGGGGCCCTGCTCATCGACGGTGGCATTGCTGCAACGCTTTCGCACGCAGCGGTGGAGGCCAACACCGCGTATCTGGTGGACACCACGGCCCCAAGTGCCAACGTTTTTGCGTCAGGGCAAAGTGGTGGGATCAACTTCGTTCCCCAAGTTACCGCCATTGGCAGCGCCGGTGCCCACGTCCTTACCTGGACCATCCTTGACCTGTCTACAGACGACACGGGCGTACGAGTGCAAGTGTTCAACGCCGACGGCACCACCAGCGGCCACACGCCGGTGACCTTTCTTGGTGGGAGATACCAGAGTAGCGGGGTTCCACAGGTGCACGCCGTGGGCGATGCAGGTGATTTCGTCGTGGCCTGGACCGGCTTGATGGGCACGATATTTAGCCCCACAGGCTTTGGCATATTCGTGCAAAAGTTCAATGCGGATGGCAGCACGGGCACAAATACCCCTTTGCAAATTGATGCCAGCGGCCAAACTACCGCAGGTCAAGGTGCCGGCCAAGACACGGGGCCCGTTGTCAGCGTCACATCCCTGGGCAGCGCCGGTGCTTTTGTGTTGTGCTGGGCACGAGCGGATAGCGCAGGCGACAACAGCGTCTTCGTACAACAGTTCAACGCCGACGGCACGACCCCCGCACACGCCGTGGTGCAACTTGAGGCCACGGGCAACAGCAGCGACACCGACCAAGACCCCCGGGTGTGTGCCATCGGCAGCGCCGGTGCCTATGTGGTGACCTGGTCTGGCCAGGACAGCTTGGGCTACAACAGCATCTTCGTGCAGCAGTTCAACGCTGACGGAACGACCACCGGACACGCCCCGGTGCAGTTGGAGGCCATCGGCAACACAACCGGCGCCGACCAAGCCCCCCAGGTGAGCGCCATTGGCAGCGCCGGGGCCTATGCGGTTACCTGGTATGGCACAGACAGTGCGGGTGACGACAGCGTCTTCGTACAACAGTTCAACGCCGACGGCACGACCAGCGGCCACACCCCGGTGCAGTTGGAGGCCATC
>CAIMVC010000241.1 GCA_903844825.1 uncultured Burkholderiales bacterium
CCGCGTGGTCCCGATTCTGGTGGACGAGGCGCGCACTTTTGGCATGGAAGGCTTGTTCCGCCAGATCGGCATTTACAACCCTGATGGCCAGCAATACACCCCGGTCGACAAAGACCAGGTGATGTACTACAAGGAAGACGTCAAGGGCCAGATCCTGCAAGAGGGCATCAACGAAGCCGGCGGCATGAGCAGCTGGATTGCAGCGGCCACGTCTTACAGCACCAACAACCGCATCATGGTGCCGTTTTACGTGTACTACTCGATGTTCGGCTTTCAGCGCATTGGCGATCTGGCCTGGGCCGCGGGCGACATGCAGGCACGCGGCTTTTTGCTTGGCGGCACATCCGGGCGCACCACGCTCAACGGCGAAGGCCTGCAGCACGAAGATGGCCACAGCCACATTCTGGCCGGCACGATTCCGAACTGCATTTCCTACGACCCGACCTTTGCACATGAAGTCGGTGTGATCCTGCACCACGGCCTCAAGCGCATGGTCGAAAAGCAGGACAACGTGTATTTCTACATCACGCTGCTCAACGAAAACTACGCCATGCCCGGGCTCAAGGCTGGCACCGAAGAGCAGATCATCAAGGGCATGTACCTGTGCGCACCCGGCGGCCAGTCGGCTCATCGCGTGCAGTTGCTGGGTTCGGGCACCATCTTGCGTGAGAGCATTGCAGCGCAGGCCTTGCTGGAAAAAGACTGGGGCGTCGCCGCCGACGTCTGGAGCTGCCCCAGCTTGAACGAGTTGGCCCGCGACGGCCAGGACGCCGAACGCTGGAACCTGCTGCACCCCACCGAGACGCAGCGCGTGCCTTTCGTGAGCCAGCAACTGGCCGCGCACGCCGGCCCGGTGGTCGCGTCGACCGACTACATGAAAGCCTATGCCGAGCAAATTCGCCCCTTCATTCCCAAGGGCCGCGCCTTCAAGGTGCTGGGCACCGACGGCTTTGGCCGCAGCGACTTCCGCAGCAAGTTGCGCGAGCATTTTGAGATCAACCGCCACTACATTGTGGTGGCCGCGCTGAAGGCGCTGAGCGAAGACGGTGCGGTGCCAGTGGCCAAGGTCGCTGAAGCCATCCAGAAATACGGCATCAACGCCGACAAGATCAACCCGCTCTACGCTTAACCCGCGGCAGATCAAGACTTACCGGAGACAAGAAACATGGCATTGGTAGACATCCAGGTTCCCGACATTGGCGACTTCGACGAAGTCACGGTGATCGAGGTATTGGTCAAGCCCGGCGACACGGTCAAGGCCGAGCAGTCGCTGATCACCGTCGAGTCCGACAAGGCATCGATGGAAATTCCGTCCAGCCATGCCGGCGTGGTCAAGGAAATCAAAAGCCAGCTCGGCGACAAGGTCAAGCAGGGCTCGGTGGTGCTGGTGCTTGAAACTGCCGGCGCTGCAACCGCACCGGCTGCTGCACAGGTACCAATGGCAGCCGTGGTCGCTGCGCCTGTCGCAGCGTCTGCAGTTGCCGCGTCCTCACCAGCCCCCTCGGCCGCCAGCGGCCCGGTCGAGGTGCGCGTGCCCGACATCGGCGACTTCAAGGACGTGATCGTGATCGAAGTGCTGGTCAAGCCCGGCGACGCCATCAAGGTCGAGCAATCGCTCATCACCGTCGAGTCCGACAAGGCGTCGATGGAAATTCCCTCATCGGTCGCCGGTGTGGTGCAGAGCGTCGTGGTCAAGGTGGGCGACAAGGTCAATATAGGCGACCTGGTCGCCATGCTGCAGGGTACCTTGCAGACCACTGCCGCTGTTGCGGCGACCGCGCCAGTAGCGGCCGTCGCAGCACCCGTTGCG
>CAIMVC010000242.1 GCA_903844825.1 uncultured Burkholderiales bacterium
CGAAGTCGCTGCTTCGGTTTCTTTGGGTGGGTTGAACCACTCATTGACCCACACCACTTTGGTCTTGACCTTGGGGTTGACCGATTGGGCGCCCAGCGTGAAGCTGTTGATGTTGCGCACCACTTCAGGAATTGGCACCGAGCCGACCACGCCGAGCGTGCCGGACTTGCTCATCTTGCCGGCGATCACGCCAGCCATGTACGCGCCTTCGTAGGTGCGGCTGTCGTAGGTGCGCATGTTGTCGGCGGTTTTGTAGCCGGTGGCGTGTTCGAACTTGACGTCCTTGAAGTCGCCGGCGACTTTGAGCATGGACTCCATGTAGCCGAAGGTGGTGCCGAAGACCAGCTTGTTGCCCTGGCCGGCCATGTCGCGCAGCACGCGCTCGGCATCAGCCGATTCGGGCACTTTTTCGACGAAGCTGGTGGCGACCTTGTCGCCAAATTCTTTTTCAACCGCTTTGCGGCCGTTGTCATGCGCGAAAGTCCAGCCGCCGTCGCCGACCGGGCCGACGTAGGCGAACGCGATTTTCAGCGGCTCGGGTTTGGCTACTGCGGCGGGCGCAGGAGCAGGTGCGGGAGGCGCTTCCTTCTTGCCGCAGCCGATCAGGGCAGCGGCCGCCACCGCCGAAATGGCAGCGAGCTTGAGCAGGGAACGTGAATGCAGGTGGGTCATGTCGTCTCCAGTAGCGACGGGTTGCGAAAAAAGGGTCATTATGAATCGAAAAAATGGTGTGGCGCTAGGGCCAGGCCTCAGGCCCCCGGGTGGAAAGGCTTGCCGATGGACGAAGGCATGTTCAGCCGGATCCACTGCGGGTTGCGCGATATGAGCACCAGCACCACGATGGTCGCCAGGTAGGGCAACATCGTGAGCAACTGGCTCGGCACATCCACGCCCAAACCCTGCAGGTGAAACTGCAGCATGGTCACACCACCAAACAGGTAAGCGCCCAGCAAGACCCGGGCCGGCCGCCAGGTGGCAAAGGTGGTCAACGCCAGGGCGATCCAGCCTTTGCCCGCAATCATGCCTTCGACCCATAGCGGGGTGTAGACCACCGACACGTAGGCGCCGGCCAGGCCGCACAGCGCGCCGCCGGCCACCACGGCCGCCAGCCGGATGCGGCGCACCGGGTAGCCCAGCGCGTGCGCCGATTCAGGGCTTTCACCCACCGAGCGCAGCACCAAACCGGCGCGCGTGCGATACAAAAACCAGATCAGACCGGCCGTTAGCGCCATGGCGATATAGACCATGGGGTGCTGGCGAAACAGGGCTGGCCCGATCAGCGGCAGATCAGCCAGAAAGGCGATCGGGTACTGGCCTTGCTCGGGCAACTTGTCTTGCACATAGCGGGTGCCGGCAAAGGCAGAGAAGCCGCCGCCAAACAGGCTCAGCGCCAGGCCGGTGGCGTATTGATTGGTGTTGAGCCAGATCACCAGCACGCCGAAAATGGCCGACAGCGCAGCCCCTGCGGCCATGCCGGCGACAAAGCCCAGCCAGCTGTTGCCGGTGTGCACGACGGTGGCAAAGCCGGCCAGCGCCGCGCACAGCATGATGCCTTCGGCGCCAAGGTTGACGATGCCGGCTTTTTCGTTGATCAACAGGCCCAGAGCGGCAATCGCCAGCACGGTACCGGCGCTGAGCGTGGCGGCGATGAGCAGGGCAGTCGATTCCATCAGCGGACCTCCTGGCGCCATTTGACGCGGTAAGCAATCAAGGTGTCGCAGGCCAGCAGGCAAAACAGCAGCAGGCCCTGGAACACGCCGGTCAGCGACTTGGGCAGCCCCAGGCGCGACTGCGCCAGCTCGCCGCCGATGTAGAACATGCTCATGAGCAGCGCCGAAAAAACGATGCCCACCGGGTGCAGGCGGCCCACAAAGGCCACGATGATGGCGGCAAATCCGTAGCCCGCCGGCACATAAGGTGTGAGCTGCCCGATCGGTCCGGCCACTTCCAGGGCACCGGCCAGACCGGCGGCGCCGCCCGAGCTCAACAGCGCCACCCACAAGGCCCGGCGTGAAGAAAAGCCGGCATAGCGGGCCGCCGCCGGGGCCAGGCCACCGACTTGCTGCGCAAAGCCGGCGTAGGTGCGAAACAAAAACAGCCACAAGGCGGCGGCACCGCCCAGGGCCAGCAAGATGCCGATGTTCACGCGCGAGCCCTGCATCAGCTTGGGGATTTGCGTGACGCGGTCAAAGCTGTTGGTTTGTGGAAAGTTGTAGCCGGCCGGGTCTTTCCAGGGGCCGTAGACCAGGTAGCTCAGCACCATGTCGGCGACGTAGACCAGCATCAGGCTGACTAAAATTTCGTTGGCATTGAAGCGGTCTCGCAGCAGAGCCGTGATGCCGGCCCAGAACATCCCGCCCAGCGCGCCCGCCAGCAAGATGGCCGGAATGATCCAGGCGCCCGTGTTCTTATCGGCCAGCAGCGCCACCCCGCCGGCGGTGACTGCGCCAATGACAAACTGGCCTTCGGCGCCAATGTTCCAGACGTTGGATCGAAAGCACACGGCCAGGCCCAGGCCGATGATCAGCAGCGGCGTGGCCTTGACCATCAACTCGCCCAGTGCATAAGGGGTGCGGATCGGTTCCCAGAAAAACACCTGCAGACCACGCACCGGGTCCTTGCCCAGGGCCATGAACAGCAGCACCCCAATGAGCACCGTCACCAGCAGCGCCAGCAGCGGTGAAAAGTAGCGCCAGGCAGTCGAGGCCTGCGGGCGGGCTTCGAGTTGCAGCCGCAGCGTCAGTGGGTTAAACATGGGCGGGTTCCTGGGCGGCCGGGGTGGCGGCGTCATGCCACAGGCCGCTCATCCACTGCCCGACGAGCTCGACCGTGGCCTGGCTGCGGGGCAGCGAGGGCGAGAGTTGGCCTTTGGCCATGACATAGAGCCGATCCGACAGGTCAAACAATTCTTCGAGCTCCTCGCTGACCACCAGCACCGCGCAGCCGGCGTCACGCAGTTTCAAAATTTCGGCGCGTATCTGCGCCGCCGCGCCAACGTCAACCCCCCAGGTCGGCTGCGAGACGATCAGCAGCGTGGGGCCGGCTTCGATTTCCCGGCCCACGATGAACTTTTGCAGGTTACCGCCCGAGAGCGACTTGGCCGGTGCCTGCGGCCCACCGGCCTTGACATTAAAGCGCTCGATGATGCCTTTGGCCTGCAGTTCGAGGCGCTTGAGGTGGAGCCAGCCGCCGCGCCCCACCGCATCGCTGCGGGTGAGTAGCAGGTTTTGCGCCAGTCCCAGCGTGGGCACAGCGCCGCGGCCGAGCCGCTCTTCGGGCACAAAATGCAGGCCGAGCGCGCGGCGCGGGGCCGGGCCGAACTTGCCGGCTGCGGTCTGGCCTATCGTTATCGTCTCGGCAGCAGAGCGCGTGTCTTCACCCGAAAGTGCATACAGCAGCTCTTTTTGCCCGTTGCCCGACACCCCGGCGATGCCCACCACCTCGCCGGCCCGCACCTCCAGGCTGATGCGCGTCAGGTCCATGCCGAACTGGTCCTCCCGCGGCAGGCTCAGGGCCTTGACCTGCAACACCCGCTCGCCCGCCTGGCGCTGCCGGTGCTCCAGTGCGGGTGGTTCGGCGCCGATCATGAGTCGGCTGAGGGAGGCGTTGGACTCCTGGCGCGGATCGCACACGCCGGTGACCTTGCCGCCGCGCAGCACGGTGCAAGCCTGGCACAGCGCGCGGATTTCGTGGAGCTTGTGGCTGATGTACAAAATGCTGCAGCCGCGTCCCGCCAGCAGGCGCAGTGTGATGAACAGCTTGTCAACCGCCTGCGGCGTCAGTACGGACGTCGGCTCGTCGAGTATCAGCAGCTTGGGGTGCGTCAGCAGCGAGCGCACGATCTCCACACGCTGGCGCTCGCCCACGCTCAGGGTATGAACCGGGCGCGTGGGGTCCAGCTGCAAACCGTATTCTTCGGTGGTCGCCAGGATCTGGCGGGAGACTTCGGCCAGGCTCAGCTGCTTGTCCAGGCCCAGCCAGACGTTTTCGGCCACGCTCAGGGTTTCAAACAAGTTGAAGTGCTGAAACACCATGCTGATGCCCAGCGCACGGGCTTCCTGCGGATTGCGAATCGTCACGGGCCTGCCGTCGACCAGCACGCTGCCGGCATCGGGCTTGACCGAGCCGTAGATGATCTTCATCAGCGTGGACTTGCCCGCGCCGTTTTCACCCAGCACGGCGTGGATTTGGCCGGGCAGCACGGTCAGCGAGACCTCGCTGTTGGCGACCACGGCCGGATAGCGTTTGGTGATGCCGCTGAGTTGCAGCCGTGGTGCCGGTGCTGATCCGGCTGCCTGTGGGGGGGAAGTCATGGGGGGCTCTGCGGTCCTAATTGGAGTGGGGGCTTGCGTCGGCTTCCTTGCGCAGCGCCAGCGCTACCGAGCGTACGCGCTCGCGCAGCCATTTGGCCGAGTTCGAGGCGTGGGTGCGTTCGTGCCAGAGCTGGTAGTACATCATGCGGGGAAACGCCACGGGGCAGGGCAGGATCTTGAGCGGCAGGATATCGGTGTAGCGTTCGCAGTATTGGCGGCCCGTGGTCAGCACCAGCAGGCTCGATGCCACCATCGCCGGGATCAGGCCAAAGTGCGGGCAACGCACCACGATATTGCGCCGCAGCCCGCGCTGGTCCAGGTCGTCGTCAATCACGCCTTTGGCGCCCGGGTGGGTGGGCGTGGGCGCGATGTGCTCGGCCTGCAGCCAGGTGGCTTCATCCCAGCCGCGGCGGACCGCCGGGTGTTCCTGCGACACCAGACAGACCACGTCATCGCCAAAGAGCCGCCCCATGTGCAGGTCCTCGGGCGGACTGGTCCAGTTGCCGATCACGATGTCAATGGCGCCCTGGGCCAGATGGGTGCGGTAGTCGGACTCGGCTGACAGGGCGCGCATTTCAATGCGCGTGTGCGGCGCCTGGCTCTTGATCCGGGCCACCAGCTGCGGTAAAAAAAGTGGGTCCAGGTAGTCGCTGGCGGCCAGGCTGAAGGTGGTGCTTGCCGTGGCAGGGTCAAAACCGCGCGCATCGCTGAACAGCACCTCGGCAGCCCGCAGGATGCTCGCCGACGGCTCGATCATGCGCAAACCGGCATCGGTAGGCACCATGCCAGAGCCCGAGCGCACCAGCAGCGGGTCGCCGGCGAGCTCGCGCAAACGCTTGAGCGACGCGCTCACGGCGGGCTGGTACATGCCCAGGCGCATGGCTGCGCGGGATACGCTGCGTTCGGTAAGCACGGTGTTCAAGACCCGGATGAGGTGGAGGTCTATCTTGTCGAAAAGCGTTTGCTCTTTCATACCCGTTCGCACATGCGGTTGATACGATGATTCATATGCAGGCCCCTGACTAACTGTTTACCCTGACGCCCATGGCATCTGCGGCACCCACTTTTTCTTCTGGCCCAATCCCGGTTCAGCCGATACAGCCGGCTGCCGCCGCGCCGCCCGGATCGGGTGATGCCTCGCGGCGCATTCGATTCGTCAGGCGCGGCGAAATTGTGTCGCTCAGCAATGTACCACCCACCCGCACGCTGCTCGAGCTGCTGCGCGAGGATTTGTCCTGCACCGGCACCAAGGAAGGCTGCGGCGAGGGTGATTGCGGCGCCTGCACCGTGGTGCTGGCCGAGCCGGCTGATCCGGCCCATCCGGGGCAGCCCGGTGAAGCCGGCCTGAAGTACCGGGCCGTCAACAGCTGCATCCGGCTGGCGCACTCGATCGACGGGCTCGCGCTGTGGACGGTCGAAGACCTGGCCGCCGACCCCTTGCTGGGGCAGACCCGCCCGGCCCATGCACCTCCAGCCTTGCATCCTGCGCAAGAGGCCATGGTGCAGTGCCACGCCAGCCAGTGCGGCTTTTGCACGCCCGGCTTTGTGATGAGTCTGTTTGGCATGTACCAGACGCACGGACCAGGCGCGGGCGATGCCGCCCGGCCCATCACGCGCGCCCTGGCTCAGCGCGAACTCTCTGGCAATTTATGCCGCTGCACAGGCTACCGGCCGATCCTGGACGCCGCCCGGCACATGGTCGACCTGCCCGTCGTGCGCGTCAACGAGTCGCGCGTGCTGGACCTGCTCGGGCAGATCCGGCCCGGCAAGTCCGGCTCGCACGATGCGGCCTACCTGCGGCCCACCACGCTGGCCGAACTGCTCAGCGCGCGTGCCGCCCGCCCGCGCGCGCAACTCGTGGCCGGTTGCACCGACGTGGGGCTGTGGATCACCAAGCAGCACCTCAAGTTCGACCAGGTGATTGACCTGACCCGGGTCGGCGAGCTGCGGCGCGTCAAAAGCCAGAACGGACATTTGCAGATAGGCGCGGCCGTGCCCCTGGAAGACGCCTTCGCGGCGATGAGCAAGGTCTGGCCGGTCCTCGGCGATTTTGCGGCCCGCTTTGCCGGCTTGCCGGTACGCCAGTCGGGCACGCTCGGTGGCAATGTGGCCAACGGCTCGCCCATCGGTGACGCCATGCCCTTGCTGATTGCGATGGGGGCGCGCCTGGTGCTGGTCAGTGTGCGCGGTGAGCGCGAGATGCCGATTGAGGATTTTTATACCGGTTACCGAAAAAATCTGCTCGCTGGCGATGAGGTGCTGGCGTTCATCAAGGTGCCGCTACCGGCGGGCCGCCTGCTGGACGACGGCAGCTGGCTGCGGGTCTACAAAATATCCAAGCGCTACGACGACGATATTTCCGCCGTTTGCCTGGCGCTGGCCCTGAGCGTGCGCGACGGTCTGGTTCACGAGGTGTCGATCGGTGCCGGTGGCGTGGCCGCCACGCCAGTGCGCGCCGATGCCACCGAAGCGACCTTGATCGGCCAGCCCTGGACCGCTGCGACGGTTCGTCACGCCATGCAGGTGCTGAGTGGCGAGTTCGAGCCGATCTCCGACATGCGTGCCTCGGCGGCTTATCGCCGCCAGGTGCTGGGCAACTTGCTGCAACGCTTCTGGCTCGAAAGCCAGGGCGCGCAGCACATCAATCTGGCGTCTTTTACGCTGGACGATCTGTCATGAGCGCCCCCGATAGCAGCGGCCCGAAGGTCGTCACCCCGGGCCCGGCCAGCGGCCAGTCGCAGTTCCATGAAAGCGCCCGGGCCCAGGTGGCCGGTGCGGTCCACTACGTGGACGACCTGCCCGAGGTGCGCGGTACCTTGCACGCCGCGCCGATTCTCTCGACCCAGGCCCACGGCCGGCTGCGCGGGGTGGACGCCAGCCTGGCCTTGGCCATGCCGGGCGTGCGCGGCGTGGTGCTGGCCGCCGATGTGCCGGGCGACCCCTTGCTGGCCAGCTTTGGGCATGACGAGCCGGTCTTTGCCATCGACAAGGTCGAGCATGTCGGCCAGGTGATGGGTCTGGTGTTGGCCGACACGGTGATGCAGGCCCGCCACGCGGCGCGCAAGGTCAGGCTCGACATCGAGGCGCTGCCCGCCATCCTGGATGTGCGCCAGGCCCTGGTCGAGCGCAGCTTTGTGCTGCCGCCTGTGGTGGTGCGCCGTGGCCAGCTGGATGCGGCGCTGGCGCGGGCGACGCACCGGCTCAGCGGCCGCCTTGAAGTCGGCGGGCAGGAGCATTTTTATCTGGAGGGGCAGATCGCTTACGTGCTGCCGCAAGAGCAAGGGCAGTGGCTGGTTTACTCCAGCACCCAGCATCCGGGCGAGGCGCAGCACTGGGTGGCGCACGCGCTGGGCATCGACAACCACGCGGTGCGCGTCGAATGCCGGCGCATGGGGGGCGGTTTTGGCGGCAAGGAAACCCAGAGTGGCCACCTGGCGGTGTGGGCCGCTGTTGCCGCCCGTAAGTTCGCCCGGCCCGTCAAACTGCGCCTGGACCGCGATGACGACTTCATGGTCACCGGCAAGCGCCACCCGTTTGCCTACGACTACGAGGTCGGCTTTGACCCCACCGGCCGCCTGTGTGGCCTGCGCCTGAGCATGCTGGCCAACTGCGGCTTCAGCGCCGACCTGAGCGGCCCGGTGGCCGATCGCGCCATTTTTCATGCCGACAACGCCTACTTCCTGGAAGACGTTGAAATCACCTCTTACCGCTGCAAAACCCACACCCAGAGCCATACCGCGTTTCGCGGCTTTGGCGGGCCGCAGGGCATGATCGTGATCGAGGCGATCCTGGGTGACGTCGCCCGCCAGCTCGGCCTGGACCCGCTGGACGTGCGGCTGCGCAACCTCTACGGCGTTGGCGAGCGCAACGTCACGCACTACCAGATGACGGTAGAGGACAACATCCTGGCGCCGCTCATCAACACCCTGGCCAGCAGCAGCGGCTACCGCCAGCGGCGTGCCGAGCTGGCGCTGTGGAACGCTGGCAGCGCCGTCATCAAGCGCGGTCTGGCGCTGACGCCGGTTAAATTTGGCATCTCGTTTACCGCCACGCTGTTCAACCAGGCCGGCGCGCTGGTGCATGTCTACACCGACGGCAGCGTGCAGGTCAACCACGGCGGCACCGAAATGGGCCAGGGCCTGAATACCAAGGTGGCGCAGATCGTGGCCGACGAGCTC
>CAIMVC010000243.1 GCA_903844825.1 uncultured Burkholderiales bacterium
AACTACGCAGCGGCCAAGGCCGGCGTGGCAGGCATGACGCGTGCCCTGGCGCGCGAACTGGGATCACGCAACATCACTGTCAATTGCATCGCCCCGGGCTTCATCGAAACCGACATGACGGCGGGCCTGAGCGAAGAGCAACAAAAAGCCTTGCTCGGCCAGATTCCGCTGGGCCATCTGGGCAAACCACAAGATATTGCCCATGCGGTGGCATTTGTCGCCAGCCCCGAAGCCGGCTATATCACCGGGCAAGAATTGCACGTGAACGGCGGCATGTACATGTAAAGTCGGGCGGCCAGTGGCGCCGCTCTGTCAACGAGCAGTTATCAGGCCGGTTTTCTTCCGTACGGCCGGCTTGTCGGGGGTCCTCCCCTGTCGGGCTAAAATCACGGTTTAATTTACAACCCTCAGAGGGATCTATGAGCGATATCGAAGCACGTGTGAAGAAAATCATTGCAGAGCAACTTGGCGTTGAAGAAAGCCAGGTCACCAGTGAAAAGGCCTTCGTGGCCGATCTGGGTGCCGACTCGCTTGACACCGTGGAACTGGTCATGGCGCTGGAAGACGAGTTCGGCATCGAGATTCCTGATGAGGATGCCGAAAAGATCACGACCGTGCAAAACGCGATTGATTACGCCACCTCCCATCAAAAAGCCTGATCGGCTTGTTTCATCCAGTCCGTGAGGCCCTCTAGGGGCCTCGTGCGGACTTTTCTCCAGGATTTGCGCATGAGCCGTCGTCGCGTCGTTGTGACCGGTCTGGGTTGCATCAGCCCCGTGGGTAACACGGTGGCTGAGAACTGGGCCAATTTGCTTGCTGGCCAGTCCGGCATTGACCTCATCTCCAAGTTCGATGCAAGCGCCTTTGCCTGCAAGATCGCCGGCGAGGTCAAGGGTTTTCAGATCGGCGACTACATCGCCGAAAAAGAAGCTCGGCACATGGATACTTTTATCCATTACGGACTGGCTGCCGCTTGTCAGGCCGTCGTCGACAGTGGCCTGCCCACGGGCGAAGCGCTGACTGAGGAGCAGGCCGTTCGCATCGGTTGCGTGATCGGCTCCGGCATCGGTGGTTTGCCTTTGATCGAGAACACGCACGCCGAACTGGTCAGCCGCGGCCCGCGCCGGATCACGCCGTTCTTCGTGCCAGGCTCGATCATCAACATGATCGCCGGCCATGTTTCCATGAAGTATGGTTTCAAGGGGCCGAACATTGCCATCGTGACGGCTTGCACCACCGGCCTGCATTGCATTGGGGACGCCGGTCGCATGATTGAATATGGCGACGCAGATGTGATGATTGCCGGTGGCGCGGAAGCCACCGTCTCGCCCCTCGGCGTGGGCGGCTTTGCGGCCATGCGCGCGCTGTCCACCCGCAACGACGACCCCAAGACGGCCAGCCGCCCCTGGGACAAGGACCGCGACGGCTTTGTGCTCGGCGAGGGCGCCGGCATGATGGTCCTGGAAGAATACGAGCACGCCAAAGCACGAGGCGCGAAGATTTATGCTGAGTTGGCCGGCTTTGGCATGAGTGCCGACGCCGGTCACATCACGGCGCCAAGCATGGATGGACCGCGCCGCGCCATGGTTGGTGCGCTTGCCAATGCCGGCATCAATGCGGATGAGGTGCAGTACCTCAATGCGCATGGCACATCAACACCGCTGGGCGACATCAACGAAACCAATGCCATCAAGGCCGCTTTTGCAGCGCACGCAGCGAACATGGTGGTCAGCTCCACCAAATCGATGACGGGCCACTTGCTGGGCGGCGCGGGCGGCATCGAGTCGGTCTATACCGTGCTGGCGGTGCATCACCAAAAAATTCCACCGACGATCAACCTGGTGAACCAGGACCCCGAGTGCGACCTGGACTACTGCGCCAATACGGCACGGGACGTCAAAATTGATGTAGCCGTCAAGAACAATTTTGGCTTTGGCGGTACCAACGGCAGTTTGGTGTTCAAGCGAGTTTGACCTCTACCAAAACTGCATGAACGCCAACTCCTGACGCATCAGCCAGACGGCCTCAACTTTGAGCCAGTACAGCGCCCCACCGGTGATCTACCCGTTGGGGCGTTCTCGTTTTTTGGCTTTTGCATTGTTCACAATCTGGCTGACGGGCGTTGCGCTGACCTGTGTCTGGGCCTTCGCTGCCGGACCTGCCGACCACACGCCCTGGCTGGGCCTGGTCGCCTCGGCCATTGCAGGTGCGCTGGCCTGGACGGGCTGGCGGCGCTCGCCCGTGGGGCAACTTCACTGGGATGGACAAGTCTGGGCTTGGCAGAGTTCGGGTTACCAGGGCAAGACATCCCTGGCGCCGCCGCAAGTGTCGATAGACCTGCAAAGCTGTTTGCTGCTCAAATTGCTCAATCCTGCCGGCGCCGCCTGGTGGCTGTGGGCTGAACGTTCGAGCGCGCCGGCACGCTGGCTGGACTTGCGTCGTGCGGTCCACGCCCGGGGCCACCCTCAGGGCTCGGTGTCAGGTGAGCCCATCGACCTGAAACGCCCCAGACCGTGACGGACTCAGCGTCGAACAGCCCTGCCCCGAAAGCCGACAACAGCGATTTGTTACTCGTCGAGCGTTGCGTGGCCGGCGATCAGAAGGCTTTTGAGTTGCTGGTGATCAAATACCAGGGCCGCGTTCAGCGCTTGGTGGGCCGCATGGTACGAGACGTGGACCTGGTCGATGACATCGCACAAGAGACATTTATCAGCGCCTACCGCGCCTTGTCCCAGTTCCGGGGCGACGCCCAGTTCTATACCTGGCTCTACCGGATTGCTGTGAATACCGCCAAAAAAGCCTTGCTGGACCTCAAGCGCAACCCGACCGTTTCAGAGAATTCTTTCAAGAGCGATGACGATGATGAAACTTCCCCCCTGGAAAATGAACTAAGTACTTTGGACACACCCGAAACTATGCTGGCCAGCCGCGAAATTGCCGACATGGTCAACGTTGCCATAAATGCCCTGCCCGCCGAACTGCGCCAAGCGATCAGTCTGCGCGAAATTGAAGGTTTGAGCTATGAAGACATTGCCAGTGTCATGGATTGCCCACTGGGCACCGTGCGATCGCGTATCTTTCGAGCACGCGAGGCCATTTCGGAAAAAATCCGCCCGTTACTCGACAATCAGTCCGGAAAGCGTTGGTAGTTGCCCGGCATGATCTTGTATGCACTGAATTCATGGCCTTGATAGCGTTGCCCCAACCCTTTATGACTCGCCCTCCCCTCAACCCTGGTCCCGAAGCCATTTCTGCCATGGCCGACGGACAGCTCGAAGCCCATGCGATGGCTGAGGTCGTCCAGGCCTGCCAACACGACCCCGCCCTGCTGGATCGCTGGCGCGACTACCACCTGATCGGTGAGATCTTGCGCAGCTCGGAGACGGTGACGCCGGCACTGCAGGCGCAGTCAGCCCGTGTCTTGGCGCGCGTACTGGAAAGCCTGCCAGTGCAGTCAATCACGGCAAGTTACCCCCTGAAACCTGGCAGGCTGACTGCCGCCAACGTCGAACGCCAGCCAGACCTTGAACGGCAGGCGGCTAATGAACCCGGTGCGCGCTGGAAGTGGGTGGTCGGCTTTGCCTCCCTGACGGCGGTGCTGGCCGTGGGTTGGAGTCTCGTTGGCGCCAGCTGGTTATCGGACGCCGGCCCGGAACTGGCAAGAGCCGGAACGCAGGACCCCTCGATACTGGTTGTCTATCCTGAGGGAACCATCATCCGAGATGCACGCATGGAAAGTCTGCTGGCTGCGCACAAGCAATTTGGCGGCGCTTCAGCGCTGCAAATGCCTTCTGGCTTTTTGCGTAACACCACGCTGGAGTCACACGCACCCGCGCCGCCAAGGTCTGCGCCAGATCCTGCGACTACGACTGCGCCAACTTCTGCGGCAACTTCTGCGCCAAAGCCTGCATCGTCCGGCATGCCCTGAAAGTTGCCTGCTCAGGTCACCCCCATGTGGTTCCTCTCACCCCCCCGCAACACCCAACCGGCGCACATAGAGCACCTCGGGCGCCTGTTTCAGCCTGCCCACAGCCTGCTGAGCTGGTTTATCAACCGTCACGTTGTAGCCGTGCTCTGCCTAAGCCTGCCGCCGATTGGCGTTCCAGTTATTGCGCAGACAGTCAGCGCCGCAACGCCAGCGACGCTGGCCGGCGCGGCGGCCGAGACGCGCGGCATCAACGACTGGCTCATACGCATGCATGGCGCCTCCCGGGACCGGAGCTACATCGGCACCTTTGTGGTCTCGGCCGCCGGGGCCATGTCAAGCGCGCGCATCTGGCACGTCAGTGTTGGCGATCGCCAGGTCGAGCGCGTCGAGGCGCTGACCGGTCCAGCGCGCTCGGTTTTCCGGCATAACGATCAGGTGCTGACGTTTTTGCCGGCCAGCAGAGTGGTTCGCAGCGAAAGGAGGGAATCGCTGGGCCTGTTTCCCGACCTGCTGAAGTCGGCCGACAGCAGCATCGCCGAGTTCTACGGGGTCCGCTGGCTTGGCACCGAACGCGTGGCCGGCGTCGACTCAGAGGTCGTCGAGCTGCTTCCCAAAGACAAGCTGCGCTTTGGCTACAAAGTCTGGGTCGAACAAAAAGCCGGTCTGGTGGTCAAGCTCCAGACGCTGGATGCCGAAGCGCGCGTACTGGAGCAAGCGGCCTTTTCCGAACTCCAGCTTGACGCGCCAGTCAACATGGACAAGTTGGTGCGCATGATGAACAAACAAGACGGCTACCGCATTGAAAAACCCACTTTGGTCAAGACCCTGCCTTCAGACCAGGGCTGGCGGTTCCGGGCGCCGCCGGCCGGATTCAAACCCATAACCTGCCAAAAGCGGGTGATGGATGGGGCCGTGCTGGGCACTGAACCCATGCAATGCATTTTTTCGGACGGATTGGCCACCGTGTCCATTTTCATGGAGCCCTCGTCCGGCCAAAGCGAGAATATCAGCACCAGTCTATCTTTAGGCGCGACACAGACCCTGGTCATGCGCGTCGACCCTTTCCTGGCGACTTTGGTCGGTGAGGTGCCCCAGGCCACTCTGCGGCTTTTCGCCGCGACCCTTGAACGCCGGAAATAGCGCCCAAACTAAGGGGGCGCAGTTTGTCCGGCTTTTCTTTTTCCACTGCTTTCTTTTGAGGCTCACATGTTTGAACTGAACTTGAAACGATTTCGCGCCCATTTCCTGATTGGCGCCATGGCGCTGAGCTTGGGCACCGGCGTGCTGCCACTGCAGCCGGCCTGGGCACAGGCGCGCAACCTGCCCGACTTCACCGATCTGGTGGAGCAAGTGGGGCCGGCAGTGGTGAACATTCGCACGCTGGAAAAAGCCAAGGCCAGCCCGGCGGCGAACGGTGCTGACGAGCAGATGCTGGAGTTCTTCCGCCGCTTCGGCATACCCGTTCCGCCCAATTTGCCGCGCTCTCCACGGCCTGACCGCAACGCCCCCGATGAGGACCAACCGCGCGGCGTCGGTTCAGGCTTTATTCTGACAACGGACGGCTACGTCATGACCAACGCCCATGTGGTCGACGGCGCCGACGAAGTGATCGTGACGCTGACCGACAAGCGTGAGTTCAAGGCCAAAATCATCGGTGCCGACAAGCGCTCGGATGTGGCTGTGGTGAAAATCGAGGCCACCGGCCTGCCCGCCGTGAAAATTGGCGACAGCAACCGGATGCGGGTCGGCGAATGGGTGATGGCGATCGGCTCACCGTTCGGACTGGAAAACACCGTCACAGCCGGCATCGTGAGTGCCAAGCAGCGTGACACCGGCGACTACCTGCCTTTTATCCAGACTGACGTGGCGATCAACCCGGGCAACTCGGGCGGGCCCCTGATCAATATGCGCGGTGAGGTAGTGGGCATCAACAGCCAGATCTATTCGCGCTCCGGCGGCTTTCAAGGCATCTCGTTTGCCATCCCCATCGATGAGGCGATTCGGGTCTCCGACCAACTGCGCAGCAGCGGCCGCGTGACGCGCGGGCGCATCGGCGTGCAAATTGACCAGGTCAGCAAGGATGTGGCCGAGTCGATTGGTCTGGGGCGACCGCAAGGCGCTCTGGTGCGCGGTGTTGAAGCAGGCGCTCCGGCCGAGAAGGCCGGCATCGAGGCCGGCGACATCATCCTCAAGTTCGACGGCAAGGCCATCGACAAGTCCAGCGATCTGCCACGCCTGGTTGGCAACGTCAAACCAGGCACCCGGGCCACGGTGACGGTTTTCAGGCGTGGCGCGATGCGTGAGTTCACGCTGACCGTGGCCGAGATCGAAGCTGAAAAGGCCCCCAAGCGCGCCGCAGCGCCCGAGCCCAAACCGCCAGTGGCCGGTCCGGCTCAGGCCATGGGACTGGTGGTCGCCGAATTGACGGATGCTCAAAAGAAAGAACTCAAGGTGCGCGGCGGAGTTCGCGTGGAAACGTCCGAAGGTGCTGCGGCGCGCGCCGGACTGCGCGAGGGCGACGTGATCGTGGCGATTGCCAACACCGAAATCAGCAACTTGAAAGAGTTTGACCAGGTGCTGGCCAAGATGGACAAGAGCAAACCTGTCAACGTGTTGTTCCGCCGTGGTGAATGGGCCCAATACGCCTTGATTCGTCCGGCCCCTCGCTGATCGACGCACGACGGAGTCTGACGGCCCTGCTGCGTTGACCGCATCGCCAACGACGGGCCACCCGAAGCTTGGGGAGCGCCGCCACCTCGGGGGCAGCGCCACCGGCGCAAGCGATAGGCGTGAAGGCCGTGTTTTCCCGCGGCATTGGGGTGCGGGTCGTGCGCTCTTGCTGTTTCGCACGACCCCATACCCGCTCGGAAATTAGGGCCTTTGCGCGTTTTATCGCGCTTTGAGGGGCCCTGGAAAAATATTTATGCCCAAACTAAAAGCCATAAAGATGTTTGCACTCACTAACATTTTTATCACTTGTCATGACTTTTGGTAGAATCGCGACAGTTTTCAGCTTGTTTGGGCTATAAGGCCGAGCATAAATGGCGGCCAACCCTGAGGTTTGGTCCAATTTGGCATCGATCCACAGATCACCCACAAGTTGTTCAGAAGTTGTTAAATCATTTTGTTGATAAGTTGTGAATAAGTTTCTTGTTGCAACCCTGCAACGACTTGGATTTGGCCCGGCTCGGGCTAGGCGGCAACGGCTTTTTGCCTACAATGAAGGTCCAACTGTCGCAGTTGCCATAGATTGTTGGTTCAGGGCGCGTCGCTATACGACGCGCCCTTTTTTATGCCGCATCCCGATTTGAGCAGCCGCTCCTGACAATACTTTCAAGCACTTAGGCGTTTTCGTTGATGAATCACATCAGAAATTTCTCGATCATTGCCCACATTGATCACGGCAAGTCCACTCTGGCCGATCGCATCATCCAGCGCTGCGGCGGCCTGCAGGACCGCGAGATGAGCGCGCAGGTGCTCGACTCCATGGACCTGGAAAAAGAGCGTGGGATAACCATCAAAGCGCAGACCGCCGCACTCCAATACCAGGCCGCCGACGGCCAGATTTACAACCTCAATCTGATCGACACGCCAGGCCACGTGGACTTCTCGTATGAAGTGAGCCGATCGCTGTCTGCTTGTGAAGGAGCGCTGCTGGTCGTCGACGCCAGCCAGGGCGTTGAAGCGCAGACGGTGGCGAACTGCTACACCGCACTGGACCTGGGCGTGACCGTGGTGCCAGTGCTCAACAAAATGGATTTGCCACAGGCCGACCCTGACAACGCCAAGCAGGAAATTGAAGACGTCATCGGCATCGATGCCACCGACGCCATTCCTTGCAGCGCCAAAACCGGCATGGGGATTGACGAGATTCTTGAGGCCGTGGTGGCCCGCATTCCAGCGCCCAAAGGCCGTCCTGATGGACCGCTACGCGCCATGATCATCGACAGCTGGTACGACGCCTACGTAGGCGTGGTCATGCTGGTACGCGTGGTCGATGGCCGACTCGCCAAAGGCGACCGCATCAAGCTCATGGCCACCGAAGCCATGTACAACGCCGAGCAACTTGGCGTGTTCACGCCACACACCGAGCCACGCACGGCGCTGGAAGCCGGCGAGGTCGGCTTTGTGATCGCCGGCATCAAGGAACTGCAGGCCGCCAAGGTGGGCGATACGCTGACCATGATCAAGCCCGGCACTGGCGGCGCCGCCTTTGCAGCCACAGAACCGCTGCCAGGCTTCAAGGAAATTCAACCGCAGGTGTTTGCCGGCTTGTACCCGACCGAGGCGAGCGAGTACGACTCGCTGCGCGACGCCCTGGAAATGCTCAAACTCAACGACGCCTCACTGCACTACGAGCCCGAAGTCAGTCAGGCGCTGGGTTTCGGTTTTCGGTGTGGTTTCCTCGGCTTGCTGCACATGGAGATCGTGCAGGAGCGCCTGGAGCGCGAGTTCGACCAGGACCTGATCACCACAGCGCCCAGCGTCGTCTACCAGGTGGTCCGCGCTGACGGCGAGGTCCTGATGGTTGAGAACCCCTCGAAGATCCCTGACGCTGGCCGCATCCAGGAAATCCGTGAGCCCATCGTCACCGTGCATCTGTACATGCCGCAAGACTACGTCGGCGCCGTGATGACGTTGGCCAACCTCAAGCGCGGTGTGCAGCAGAACATGGCCTACCACGGCAAGCAGGTCATGCTGACCTATGAAATGCCGCTGGGCGAGATCGTGCTGGACTTTTTTGACAAGCTCAAATCCGTCTCCCGCGGCTACGCGTCAATGGACTATGAGTTCAAGGAGTTTCGCGCCTCGGACGTGGTCAAGGTCGACATCCTGCTTAACGGTGAGCGGGTCGATGCGCTGTCCATCATCGTTCACCGCAGCCAGTCGCAGTACCGCGGCCGTGCTGTGGTCGCGAAGATGCGCGAGATCATTTCGCGCCAGCAGTTCGACGTCGCGATCCAGGCCGCCATCGGGGCCAACGTGATTGCGCGTGAGACAATCAAAGCCCTGCGTAAGAACGTTATCGCCAAGTGCTACGGCGGCGACATATCGCGCAAACGCAAGCTGC
>CAIMVC010000244.1 GCA_903844825.1 uncultured Burkholderiales bacterium
CCCCTGTCGCGCTGACTGACGATGGCGCTGTGTGGTGGGAGGGCATGGAGCACGACGCCCCGGGCAAGGTCCTGCCGGCGCACCTGATCGACTGGCAAGGCAAGGACTGGACACCGGAAATCGCCAAACAAACCGGCGCCAAGGCAGCCCACCCCAACTCGCGCTTTACCGTCGCGGCGACCAACAATCCGGCGCTCGACAGCGCCTGGGACGACCCCAAAGGCGTGCCGATTGACGCCTTTATCTTTGGCGGACGTCGCTCAACCACCGTGCCCTTGGTGACCGAGGCGCGCAACTGGGTCGAGGGCGTGTACATGGCCGCGACCATGGGCTCGGAAACCACGGCAGCGGCTACAGGTCAGGCTGGCGTGGTGCGCCGCGACCCCTTTGCCATGCTGCCCTTTACCGGCTACAACATGAGCGACTACTTCCAGCACTGGTTGAACATGGGCCAGAAACTGCAGGCCGCTGGCGCCACGCTGCCGCGCATCTACACGACCAACTGGTTCCGCAAGGGCGAAGACGGCAAATTCGTCTGGCCCGGCTA
This sequence comes from uncultured Burkholderiales bacterium, assembly GCA_903844825.1. Classification (GTDB taxonomy): domain Bacteria; phylum Pseudomonadota; class Gammaproteobacteria; order Burkholderiales; family Burkholderiaceae_C; genus Polaromonas. The sequence goes on from CAIMVC010000244.1 coordinate 548, forward strand.
TGGCGAAAACATGCGTGTGCTCGGTTGGATGATTGATCGCATCGAAGGCAGCGGCCGGGGCGAAGACCATGTCACCGGCGTGAGCCCCGGCTACGCCGACCTGAACTGGACCGGCCTGAACTTCAGCGCCGAGCAGTTCGAGACCGTCACCAGCATCGACAAAGCGGCCTGGGTCCAGGAACTGGCGCTGCATGACGCGCTGTTCAAGCAGCTGGCCTATCACCTGCCGCAGGAACTCCTGCAGACCAAAGCGACGATCGAGCGCCGTCTGGCGGCCTGAGTCAAAGCTGGTCGAGGCTGGCGAAGGCCGGCCGAAGCAGCGCAGCTGCCCAGGCTCGGGGCAGCATTGCACAGGCAACAAAAAACCCGCTCATGGACAGCACCATGGGCGGGTTTTTTTTCAGCGGTCAGGACCGCTCAAGGCTCAGCTCGGTCGTGAGCGCCCATCCTGAGCTTCTTGCCGCGAGGGGCCGAGCGCCCCGACATCAGGCTGTCATCGCGTTGCATGGCCACTTGCAGTTCAGCCATGACGCGACCATCGGTTTTGGCAATAGCCCACAGGCGCTCGTCGGCACGGCTGCGAGCGATGCTGAGCGACCAGGCGTCCAGTGCCAGGCGGGCACGTGTGGCCAGCCGGCGAGCGGTGCCGGCGGACAAGGCCAGCGCAGCAAAGGCCGCGACCCACAGGCCGGTCCAGATGACCAGCAAGTGGCCTTCGGCGACGGTATCCATGACCTCATAGGCCGCCACCATCACGGCCGAGGCCATGGCCGACAGCAGCAGGGTCGCCAGGCTGCGTGAGCCCGACACGTCCCGGCGCAATTGATTAGCGCTGACAAGCGCCGATTCGAAACGGGTCACACCGGCGTGCTCGGTGAGTTGGGGGGCGTTGACAAAACTGGTCATGAAAAACTCCTTTTAGCGTTCATCGATCTGGCGCATTTTTCAGCGCATGGATGGATACTAGGGTAAACCTTCATATGACTCCACTTTATCTTTATGATCCAATTCATTCACGTTAGTGATTATTTGTCAAAGAATGTGACGTTCGAGAGACGCCAACCCGCCAGCCCCGCTTCATCGGGCGCGTCTTGTCCAACGCCCGGCCCCTCTTGTCCCTGTTGTCCCAGTTGACCCAGTTCTTTGCTTTTCTTTTTTTACCGGGCCCGCGTCCCCGCGGGTTTTCGCTTGTGAGCCCTCCCAATTTCCGCACTCTGGACCTGAACCTGCTGCGCGTCTTTGACGAAGTCATGGCCGAGCGCAGCCTGACCCGGGCGGCGCGCAACCTGTCCCTGACTCAGCCGGCCGTGAGCAACGCGCTGCGGCGGCTGCGTGAGACCCTGGGCGACGAGCTGGTGCAGCGCAGCGGGCAGGGCATGGCCCCCACGCCCCGTGCCCGCGCCATCTGGCCGGCGGTGCGCGACGCCTTGCAACAGCTGCAGCTGTCGCTGATCCCGAACGAATTTGTCGCCAGCCAGGCCACCAGTACGTTTGTTCTGGCCATGGCCGACGCCACCGCCGCCGAGCTGATTCCGGGGCTGATCGACATCCTCGAGCGCGAGGCGCCCGGCGTGTCGATGCGCGTGGTGCCGCTGACCACCCGCGACCCGCGACGGCTGCTGGACGAGCAGGCCTGCGACTTGGCCATCGGTTACTTTCCCGCCGTGCTGGCCGACCTCACGGCGCACAGCCAGAGCGACGAGCCCCTGCCTTTTTCACATCAGCGCCTGTATGACGGTGAATACGTCTGCGTCATGCGCAAGGACCACCCACTGGCGCCCGGTCGTCTGACGCTGGACCAGTTCTGCGCCGCCCGGCATATGCTGGTGAGCTTTTCGGGCCGTCCCTATGGCTTTGTCGATGAGGCCCTGGCCTCGCTGGGCCGCAAGCGGCAGGTGGTGCTCACGGTCAACCAGTTTTTCACGGCCGGGCGGGTGGTGGCCAACTCGAATTTGCTGACCGTGTTGCCAAGACATTTCGTCAGCGTCACCGGCATCGCCGATCAGCTCCAGCTGCAACCCCTGCCCTTTGAGGTTTCGCCAGTGCATGTTGACGCCATCTGGCACCGGCGCTCGCAGCTGCGCGGTGCCCACGAGTGGCTGCGACAGGCGGTCAGCCGGGCCGCCAGCAAGGGCTTTTCGACGGTGCTGGCCGATAGCGGTACGCCCGTGGCACCGCGGTCGCCCGCCGAAGCCGGCTGAGCCCTTGGCCGCTCGGGCGGGGGAGCGCTGACAATCGGGCTGTGAATATCCAGCTCATGTCCGACCTCCATCTGGAGTCCAACCCGCACTTCAAGCCCCGCCACCTGCCTGGCGCCGACGTGCTGGTGCTCGCCGGCGACATTGGCTCCTACCAGGCGGGCTCGCTGCTGGGGCCGGCCGGGCAGGACGAGCCCGACTTCGGGCTGTCGCGTTTTTCGCCGCTGCCTGCGGCCGAAGGCGGCGCCGACTGGCCAACGCCCGTGCTGTTTGTTCCCGGCAATCACGAGTACGACGCGCAGGCGTTCGACGCCACGCACCAGCAACTGCGACAAGTCTGTCAACGGCTGGGCCTGATCTGGCTGGAACGGCAAAGCGTGGTGCTGGGCGGCGTGCGCTTTGTCGGCACCACCTTATGGACCGATTTCGGCGCGCTCTGGCAGATGCCAATGGCTGCCAACCGTTCGCCAGCTGCTGACCAGGCGCTGCTGGGCAAGGCCATGCGCGCGGCCAACTTTTATTTGCACAAGACCCATACCGTCTGGCGGGGCGAGCCGATGCTGGCCGAGCAGGTCCAGCAACAAAGCCGGCTCTGCCAGGCCTGGCTGCGGCAGGCCTTGGCCGAGCCTTTCGACGGCGCCACGGTGGTCGTCACCCATTTCGCCCCCACGCTGGCCAGCGCCGATCCCCGCTACGGCCTGACACCAGGAACCGCCGGCTTTTGCAATGCGCTCGATGACCTGCTGCCAGCCGCCCGCGTCTGGTTGCACGGGCATTTGCACTGCGCGGTGGACCTGCGCCAAAACGGCTGCCGCGTGGTCGCCAACCCGCTGGGCTACGCCCGCAAAAACGAGCAAAAAGGGTATCGGCCCGAGTTGCTAATTCGGGTTGAATAAGCTGGCTGGCGCTCAGCTGGCCGTCACGGCTTGCGCGGCGGCTTTTTCGGTGTCCAGCGTGAAGTAAAAAGTCGCGCCCTGATCCGGCTGGGCAACGCCGCGCACCTCGCCGCCATGGCGCGACACGATGCGCCGCACCGTGGCCAGGCCGATGCCGGTGCCCTCGAATTCGGCGGGCGTGTGCAGGCGCTGAAAGGGATTGAACAGGCGCTGGGCATGGGCCATGTCAAAGCCTGCGCCGTTATCGCGCACAAAGTAGGCCCCGGTGGCCTCGTCCCGGCCAAACGCAATGCGCGTCAACGCCTGCCGGTTGCTGAACTTCCAGGCGTTGCCCAGCAGGTTTTCAAGCAGTTGTTTCAACAAGCGCGGGTCCCCCCGGGCCGTCAGGCCGGGTTGCACCGTCAGCTCAACAGCCCGCCCGGGATCGCGTTCATGCAGGGCCTGCAGCACCTCGCTGGCCAGACGACTGAGGTCGACGGGCAGCACTTGCAGCGGCACGCGCGACAGGCGCGCCAGCGACAACAAGGCTTCGATCAAGTCGCCCATGTGATGCACCCCCGAGCGAATGCGCGACAGGTAGCGGCGCGCCTCGCGCGCCAGCTCGTCGGGCAGATCCTCCAGCGCATGTTCGAGCAGACTGCTAAAGCCATCAATAGCGCTCAGCGGAGTGCGCAGATCGTGCGACACCGAGTAGGCGAAGGCCTCCATCTCGTCATGCGCCTGCTTGAGCTGGGCCGTGCGCTGCAGCACGCGCTCTTCCAGGCTGCTGGCCGGCGCGCCGGCCCGTTCCGGCGGCGCGGGCAGGGTGGTGGTGGCAGCCGTGGCACCCGCAGCTGCTGCGCCATCGCGCCCTTGGTCCGCGGTGCCCGCCGCCTCGAGATTCAGGAGCAGCAAGGCGCCCACCGGCCGGGTGTGCGAATCGCCCAGCGGGGCGCAACGAATCTGCAGGCGCAACGTGGCTTGCTCGGGCAGGTGCAGACTCACGGTGCGCGGTAATGGCGACTCGGCCCGCAGCGCCCGGGCCATATCGTTGTGCAGAATCTGCTGCCTGGCCGACTCGCCCAGCGCCATCAGCGCCTGCCCGACTGGACGGCCTTGCAGTGCGGGCGCATCGAGCTGCAGCAAATCGCCGAAAGCCGTGTTGGCAAACAGCACGCGGCCCTGCGGGTCGCAGGCCAGCGCGGCCAGACCCAGCGCCTGCAAAACCCAGGGCAGCGGCATCGCCACGGCGCTACCCTCTAGGGGCGACGGCGAGCGGGGGTCCGCAGCCGTCATCGTGCGGCCCTCCGGGCCATCGGGTTAACAAACATATGACGATGATATTCGCTGGCCGATACATCGCCCGGGCGCCCCGCAAATGCAGCCGGCCGCCTGGCCGCTGAGTTCACTGCCTCAGCGCCGTGGCGGCTCGCTCCTGCAGGGCCCGCGTCAAGGTATCCAGCACCTCCGACTCCAGGTTCCAGCAATGCCAGTACAGCGCGATTGACAACACATGCGCAGGCGCGAGGTTGAGCAGTTGCCCCTGCTCAATCAGGTCCTGAGCCAGCAGGCGCGGCACCACGCTCACGCCCCAGCCCGCCAGCGCCGCCCGCACTTGGCCTTCAGACGAGGGGACGAACACCTGTCGCAAGCTCACCCGCTTGAGGCCAAAGGCCCGGCAAATGAACTCGCTTTGCATGTCATCCTTGCGATTAAACGCGATGAAGGGCAACTCGCTGAAGTTATAGCCGTTAAGCCAGGGCAGGTCGCCCGCTGGAGAGCCTGCGGTCGCAGCACCGGCTTGCAGACGGCTCGCCACGAACGTCGGCGTGGCCACCGCGATGTACTCCATGGCTCCGAGAGGCACCACCTTGCAGCCGCGCATGGGCTGCTTGAGGGTGGTTACGCATCCGAGCACCTGGCCTTCGCGCAGCCACTCCTGGGTGAAGTCCTGATCGTCGGTGATGATCTCCATGGGCAGGCCTTGCTGGGCCAGCGGGGTCAGCGCCTGCAGCGCCCAAGTCGCAATGCTGTCCGCGTTGATGGCAATAGACACGCGCTCGTCATCGCGCGTGCCGCCAGACGCGCTGGGCGCCATTTCCTTGAGATCGCGCTCCAGATCGGCTCGCAGCAGACGCAGCATCTTGGTGTGTTTGAGCAAGAGCTGCCCCGCCGGCGTGGCCTTGAGCGGGCGACTGCGCACGATCAACACCGTGCCGGCCTGCGACTCCAGTGAGCGCAAACGCTGCGACACCGCCGACTGGGTGATCGACAGGCGGTGGGCGGCGCGCTCAAAGCCGCCTTCTTCCACAATCGCGGCCAGGCATTCAAGCGCATCAGGATCAAAAGTGCTCATGGTTGGGTGGCTCACTACGTTTATGCATTAGATATGCTTATTTTAGGGATGAATGCCCTCGCTTTTTCTACTTCAAGCGCCACCCCCATACCGGCCACTGACGCTGCGGAGCTGGCCTTTCAAGCTGATTCGGCGTATTCTTTGTTGCACCGCAGCATTTACTGCGCACCACAACGGAGTTTGCGTTGAGTCTGTCAATTCGCCGAGTTCTCGAGGCCGCCAGGCTGACCGCCCAATCCGCGCTGAACAAGACCCTGAACATGATGCAAAGCAGCTTGAAACTCAACCGCCAGCCATGGCAGCCGCCAGTACAGGAGCCGGCGCCCGCGCCGGCCACTCCGGTGCAGCAGCCACCAGTCGAGCGCGAGACCGACACGCACACCGCAATCGTAAACGTCACCGAGGTCGCGCCGCTTCGGGCGGCCAGGCCGGCCAGTTTCACCAAACACCATTACGTCGTCGATGGCGAGCCGCGCGTGTACCGGCTGTTTGTTCCCAGCCTGCCGGCATCGGCTGAGCCACCGGCGGCAATGCCCATGGTGGTGATGCTGCACGGCTGCAAACAAGACGCTGCCGACTTTGCCCTGGGCACGGCCATGAACGCGCTGGCCGAGCAGCACCAGTGCCTGGTGCTGTACCCAGAGCAAACTGCCAAAGCCAACAACCTGCGCTGCTGGAACTGGTTCGACGTGGCGCACCAGGGCCACGGCGGTGAGCCAGCCATGCTGGCGGCGCTGACCCGGCAGGTTGCCAGGCGCCAGGGCGTGAACCCTTCGCGCATTTACATTGCCGGTCTGTCGGCAGGTGGCGCCATGGCAGCGGTGGTGGCGGCGCTGTACCCCGAAGTGTTCGCCGCCGTAGGCGTGCATTCCGGGCTGCCGGCGGGCGCCGCGTCCGACGTGATCTCGGCGTTCAAGGCCATGCGCCACGGCGCCTCGCACCGCCCGGCCCTTGCCCAGCACAAGCCAAGCCTGATGCCCACGATTGTTTTTCATGGTCGTGCCGACCAGACAGTTCACCCCGACAACAGCGACCAGATCGTGGCGGCCGCCCTGATGACGCTGCAATCCTGCGGATTGGCCTTGCAGAAGGCCGAGCACAGCCCGGCTGCGCGGCAGGTCGATCGGCCGGCGAGTGACACCCGCGATACGCTGCAAACCGTCTACCGCACGGCCTGCGGCAAGTCCTTCCTCGAATACTGGTCGGTCAACGCCGGGCCGCATGCCTGGTCAGGCGGCAGCGCTGCGGGCTCCTTCACCGACCCGCACGGACCCAATGCGTCACGCGCCATGCTCGCGTTTTTCTTGCAGCACAGCCGCTGAGCCCGCCAGCAATAAGCGCCATGTGGCGCTGAGGTGCAGCTGGACATCCGTGCGCAAAGCATCCTTAATTTGCCCAGGGACCTGTGAGATCACCCGGACCTGAACCGTGCCGTGCGGGCGCGGCCCCGGTCCGGTCTTGACTCGACAAGCCGCTACCATGGCGCCATGACTGAACGCAAAACGCAACTCGACGCCATTGCTGTGGTGATACTGATGGCCTGCTGCCTGCTCTGGGGGCTGCAGCAGGTGCTGATCAAAGCCACCATCGCCGAGCTGCCACCGATGTTCCAAGCTTCGCTGCGCCTGATCGGCGCCACCTTGCTGCTGTTGCTGTGGTGCTGGTGGCGGGGCATCGCCTTGTTTGAGCCCGATGGCTCGCTGCCAGCGGGTCTGCTGGCGGGCGCCTTGTTCGGGGCGGAGTTTGCCTGCATTTACCTGGGACTGCAAAGTACCAGCGCTTCACGCCTGACCGTTTTTCTCTACACCTCGCCGTTCTGGGTGGCCGCGCTGGTGCCGCTGTGGATCAAGTCGGAAACCCTGCGGGGGGTACAGTGGCTGGGTTTGCTGGCCGCCTTTATGGCGGTGAGTTTTGCGCTGCAGGAAGGCTTCACGGCAGGCGCATATAGCCTGCGCGGCGACCTGCTGGGCGTGGCCGCCGGTCTGTTCTGGGGACTCACCACGGTGGTGATTCGCGTCTCGGGCCTGGCCCGAATTTCGGCGGAAAAACTGCTCTTCTACCAGGTGGCCGTGAGCGCCGCCGCCTTTCCCCTGCTGTCCTTGGCGCTGGGTGAAGTGTGGACCTGGCAGTTCAGCGCGTTCGCCATCGCATCGCTGACGGTGCAAACCGTCGTCGGCGCCTTCATCAGCTACCTGGCCTGGATGTGGCTGCTGGGCCACTACCCGGCCACCAAGGTCTCAGTCTTCGTGTTTTTCACCCCGCTGTTCGCGCTGCTGTTCGGCGCGCTCTGGCTCAAGGAAAGCGTCACACCGGGTCTGCTGGTGGCGCTGGTCACCGTGGCCGCCGGCATCGTGCTGATGAACCGCCGGCCCGCCACACGCGAAGCCAAGCCCACTAGCTAAGCCAAGCCCACTACGGCGAGCCAACCGGTGCGCTGCTGCCGGCCGTGGCGGGCAGCAACCGGCCTTTGACGCGGCCCTGCAGTTCAGCAAGTCGACCGAGGTGGTCATAGGAAAACCGGTCTGCCGTGAATTCGTCGTTGCCGCGGCGAAGGGTCACCGGCAAGTGCGAGGTGATGCGCTCCTCGTTGGCAAAAATATGCAAGAACTCGCCGCGGAACTCCAGCCGCGGCTGCAGCCGCTCGCCGCTGAGGGGGGAAGCATCCCGCTGCACCACCGCATTGCCAATGAGTTGCACCTGCGAGCCGTCGTCCTTGCTCAGGGCGCGCGTGGCGGAGGCGACGGTCAACCGGCCGTCAGGCGCTGTGGCGCGCAGACGAACCCGGTCAACTTCCACGGTATCGTTGTCGGCATAGTGGCGAATCTCCGTGCCCGACAGCGCCGTCTTGAGCCGACCCGTTTCATCAAATGTCTTGATGGTGGCGCCGCGCATCAGGTAGTCGACCTCGTGCACAGCCGGCCGCGTGGCATCGCGCTCAACGAGGTCCGGGGTATTACGCACCAGCCAATAGGTGGCCACGGCCAGCAGCCCCATGAGCAGCATCGGCAGGTAAATGGACAAGCTCTCCCACAAGCCGGCGATCCTTTGGGCAAGCTCGCGCATGGCTCGCAGCGCGCGAACCCGGCCGCTGACCGAAACCGTGCTCAAGCGGCGTACTCCTGAAGCAGCGAGGCATAGCGGCCACTGGCGACCAGCAAGAAATCGCACCACTCACGGGCGGCGCCATGACCCCCCGGCAACTGCGTCACATAGTGCGCCATGCTCCGCACTTCGATATGGGCGTTGAGCGGTGCGCAGCACAGGGCAGCCCGGCGCATCACGGGCAGATCGGGCCAGTCATCGCCCATGGCGGCCGCCTGCTGCCAGCTCAGGCCCAGCGCGGCCAGCGTGCTTTCTGCGGCCGGTCGTTTGTCTTCGGTGCCAAAGTGGGCGTGCTCGATGCCCAGCGCCTGCAAACGAACGCGCAAGGCCACGCTGTCGCGGCCCGTGATGACGACGGGCGTGATGCCGGCTTTTTGCAGCATCTTGAGCCCGTGTCCATCCAGCGAGTTAAAGCGCTTGATGGTTTCGCCGGCCTGCTCGGGCCGCGCGGTGGGGCCCGCCGCGTCATCAGCACCGAACTCGCTGATGTAGAGTCCACCGTCTGTCAACACGCCGTCGACATCAAAAAATGCCACCTTGATGTCCTGCGCAGGCAGCAGCAACTCGGGCGGAAAACTCAGTGCCGGCCGCAGTGCGACCGGCGCTTCTTTTGCGTTGTCGGGCCGCGGAATCAAAGCACGGTTGGGGGTCATCAGATCACCTTTGCACGCATCAGGTCGTTGGTATTGAGCGCCCCGCACAGCACGCCCGCCTCGTCAACAACCAGCACACTGGTGATGCGGTGCAGCTCCATCAGGGCAGCAGCGTCAGCGGCCAGGGCGCCCGGGTGCAGGGTGCGGGGCTGCGGGTGCATGACATCCGAGGCTTGACCCTCGCGCAGGTCGACGCCTTTTTCGATCAGGCGGCGCAGGTCGCCGTCGGTGAAGATGCCCAGCACCTGCCCCTGCGCGTCGACCACCGCCGAAGCGCCCAGACCCTTGGCGCTCATTTCGCGCATGAGCTCGGTCAGACTCGCGTTTGGCGCTACTTGTGGGATGGCCTGGCCGCTGCGCATCACATCACTGACGTGCGTGAGCAGCTTGCGCCCTAGCGAGCCACCGGGATGCGAGCGGGCAAAATCTTCTTCCTTGAAGCCACGGGCATCGAGCAAGGCAACCGCCAGCGCATCACCCAGGGCCAGCTGCGCGGTGGTGCTGGCCGTAGGCGCCAGGTTCAGCGGACAGGCCTCCTGCGCCACCCCACTGTTGAGCACCACGTCTGCATGGCGAGCCAGTGCCGAGTTCAGCGAGCCGGTCATGGCAATCAGACAAACGCGCTGGCGCCTGAGCGTCGGCAGCAAAGCGGTCAGCTCCTCGCTTTCGCCGCTGTTTGAAATGGCCAGCACCACGTCGTCGCCCGTGATCATCCCCAGGTCACCGTGGCTGGCCTCGGCCGGGTGCACAAACAAGGCTGGCGTTCCGGTCGAAGCCAGCGTGGCCGTGATCTTGCGCCCGATGTGGCCGCTCTTGCCCATGCCCATCACCACCACCCGGCCCCGGCAGTGGAGCATGGCTTGCACGGCGCCCGAGAACTCGGCACCCACACGCTCGGCCAACGCGAGCACGGCCGCAGCTTCGATCTGAAATGTTTTTTGTGCCAGCGCCAGGCACCGTGCGGCGTCAAAACGCTTGGTAAGAGGGGTCATGCCTGCATTCTATAGAGGCAGTCCATCAGCTACCATCAAGTCATGACGGGCCTCGAACTCACACTTTTTTACCTCCTGGCCGCCGTGCTGGGGGTGGTGGTGTGCCGTTCGCTCAAGTTGCCGCCCATGCTGGGCTATCTCAGCGTGGGTGTGCTGATCGGGCCCCATGCGCTGGGCCTGGCGCAGGACGCTGAAGGGGTCCGGCATCTAGGCGAGTTTGGCGTGGTGTTTTTGATGTTCGTGATCGGACTTGAATTTAACCTGCCCAAGCTGCGCTCAATGCGGCGCCATGTGTTTGGCCTGGGTCTGCTGCAGGTGAGCCTGACCATACTGCTGGTTGTTGGCGGCTCGCTGTCGCTGGCCTTAATGGCGCCAGGCCTGTGGAACATGCCGTGGGGCTCGGCGGTCGCGCTGTCGGGTGCTGTGGCCATGAGCAGCACGGCGCTGGTGGTCAAGATGCTGGCAGAACGGCTGGAGCTTGAAACCGAGCACGGCAAAAGAATCATGGGCATCTTGCTGTTTCAGGACTTGGCAGTCGTGCCACTGCTGGTGCTGATTCCGGCGCTGGGCTCGCCGCCCGAAGAACTGCTGGGGGCGCTGGCGATCGCTTTGTTCAAGGCCAGTGTGTTGGTCGGCGTGCTGCTCATCGGCGGCCAGCGCGTGATGCGCTGGTGGCTGACCCTGGTCGCCCGGCGCAAGAGCGAAGAGTTGTTTGTGCTCAACTTGCTGCTGGTTACCCTGAGCCTGGCCTGGCTGACCGAATTGGCCGGCCTGAGCCTGGCTCTGGGTGCCTTCATTGCGGGCATGCTCATATCGGAGACCGAGTACAAGCATCAGGTCGAGACCGACATTCGACCGTTTCACGATGTGCTGCTCGGTCTTTTCTTCATCAGCATCGGCATGATGCTGGACTGGCGCGAAGTCACTCAGCACTGGCCCCTGGTGCTGCTCCTGCTGGCGGTACCTGTGCTTTTCAAGCTGGCGCTCGTCACGCTCCTGGCCCGACTCCTCGGGGCCACGGCCGGCGTGTCGCTTCGCACCGGCCTGTACCTGGCCCAAGCCGGTGAATTCGGCTTTGTGCTGCTGACCCTAGCGCAGGAAAGCCGCCTGGTGCCGCCCAACTTGCTCAACCCGATCCTGGCGGCCATGGTCCTGTCGATGCTGGCGACCCCTTTCATCATCATGAGCAGCAACCGGATTGTCATGAGGCTGGTGAGCAGCGAGTGGCTGCAGCAGTCGCTCGAGATGACCAGCATCGCGCGCAAAGCCATCAACACCAGCGCCCATGTGATCATTTGTGGTTATGGGCGCTGCGGGCAAAACCTGGGCCGCATGCTTGACTCGGAAGGCATCGCCTACATTGCGCTGGATCTGGACCCAGACCGTGTCAGACAGGCCACCGCAGCGGGCAATTCAGTGGTTTTTGGCGATGCGGTGCGCCCACAGTCGCTGATCGCCGCAGGCCTGGGCCGGGCCAGCGCCGTGGTGGTGACCTACCTCGACACGGCCAGTGCGCTGAAGGTGCTGGCCAACATCCGTGAACACGCGCCCAACCTACCGGTGATCGTGCGCACCGTGGACGACCAGGATCTTGATAGGCTTAGGGCCGCCGGCGCCACCGAGGTGGTGCCCGAAGCCATTGAAGGCAGTCTGATGCTGGCCAGCCATGCGCTGGCGCTCGTGGGCGTGCCCATGCGCCGAGTCACCCACTTGGTGCAAGACCAGCGCGATGCGCGCTACAACCTGTTGCGCGGCTACTTTCATGGTGCGGATGACGACACGGTTTACGAGCTTGAACAGGAGCGTTTATCAACCGTGAACCTGCCTGCGGGCATCAAGGTCATTGGCAAGCCTTTGGGGGCCCTGGCCTTGCAGGTGGCTGGTGTCCGCGTGGTCAGTTTGCGTCGCCAAAACGGCCAGACCTTGCTAGCCACCAACGACACCTTGCTTGAGACGGGCGACACCTTGGTGCTCTCTGGTAAACCTGAAGCGCTGGCTCTGGCCGAAGAAATGTTGCTGCGTGCGCGTGGCAGCAAAGGCGGGCCGTCCCATCCCGGGTAGGCGCAAATCCTTCAAATACACTTTTCGCTCAAAGGAGCCGTTCATGAAAAGACGCCAGGCCTTGATCTCACTGGGCGCGATGAGCAGCCCCTGGCTGCACGCCGCCGACAACACGGCACTGACGCGCCTGTTGATTGCGGGCGCCTGTGCAGTCATGGTTCGCCACGCGCAGACCGAGCCTGGCGTGGGAGATCCCGCCAATTTTCGGCTTGGCGCCTGCGAGACCCAACGCAACCTGAGCGAGCAGGGTCGGGCGCAGGCCATCCGACTGGGCCAATGGTTTGCCGCCAACCAGCTGCGGCCCAGCCGTGTGCGTTCAAGCCAGTGGTGCCGCTGCCGCGATACAGCGCAACTGGCCTTCGGGCAGCAGACAGAGCTGGAAGCGCTCAATTCAAGCTTTGACCACCCCGGGCAGCAGGGCCCGAGAACCGCTGCACTGCAGGCGCTGCTGCAAGCCATACCCGCCGGCCAGTTCGAGGTCTGGGTGACGCATCAAGTCAACATGACCGCCATGACCGGCGAATGGCCGGCTACCGGCGAAGCGTTTGTCGTGAGTGCGCAAGGCCGCCTGCTGGGCCGGCAACACTTTGCCTGACGCGCCGTTTTTTCCCTCACGGCCGCAACGCGCCAAGCCTGCGACTCGAGCCACTGATTCAAGCCATTGAACAACATCACGACCATGCCAGATCACCAAGCACCTGATGACCTTCAACACCAGACCGTAGGTCAGTACCTGCGCCAACATATACGCACCGTGCCCGACTGGCCAGCGCCGGGGGTGGCGTTTCGTGACATCACGCCCTTGCTGCAAAATCCCAAGGCTTTTCGGGTCCTGATCGACGCCTTTGTGCATCGCTACATGGACCCGGCCATGCGGCCCGATGTGGTGGCGGGCCTGGACGCGCGCGGCTTCATTCTTGGCTCGGTCATTGCTTATGAACTCAATGTCGGCTTCGTTCCGATCCGCAAAAAGGGCAAATTGCCCTACACCACGGTCGAGGAGACCTATGAGCTCGAATACGGCAGCGCCACAGTGGAGCTGCACACCGACGCTGTGCATGCCGGCCATAAAGTGCTGCTGGTCGACGACCTGATTGCCACGGGCGGCACCATGATGGCCGGCAAGAAGCTGCTGGAACGGCTGGGGGCGCAGGTCATCGAGGGCGCCGTGATCGTTGACCTGCCGCAACTGGGCGGCTCGGCCAGGCTGCGCGAGGCCGGGTTATCGCTCTTTACCTTGGTGGATTTCGAGGGGCATTGAGGCGACCCGGCCAAGGGCCTGGTAACAAGACCTGGCCTCTTGTCTGCCTCTACTTCCCGATGCAGAACTTCGAAAAAATTTCTCCTAGCAAATCATCGGTGGTGAACTCCCCCTTGATTTGACCAAGTGCCAATTGCGCCTGGCGCAAGTCTTCGGCCAACAAGTCCAATGCGGGTCGGCTGGACTGCACTTGTTGCCAGGCTTTTTCGAGCTGGGTCTTGACCTCCTGCAAGGCACTGACATGGCGTTCCCGCGCCATGAAGACGCCTTCTGCAGGCGATTGCCAACCTACCGTTTGCAGCAGCAGACGGCGCAGTTCTGGCAGACCCGTACCGTTCTTTGCCGAAATCACGACGCCATGTGCTGACGCGCTCTGAACAACAGGTTCCGGGGCACTGTCGGATTTGTTCCAGACGTTAATTACCGGCGTGGTAGCCGGCAAGCTTCGCTTTAGGGTTTCCGAAATTTTTTCATCACCGGCCGCATACAAGCTCGCCTCTTCGGCTGGGACACTGTCTGGCATGCGCGTCAGATCGTGCAAAAACAAGACCGCGTCGGCGCTCTGAATTTCTGTCCACGCTCTTTCGATGCCAATTTTTTCGACCGCATCGACATCGCTTGACTCGCTGTCGCGCAAGCCCGCCGTGTCCACCACGTGCAGGGGCACGCCCTCGATCTGAATCAGCTGCGAGACTTTGTCGCGCGTCGTGCCGGCGATAGGCGTGACGATGGCCAGCTCGGCCCCCGCCAGCGCGTTAAGCAAAGAGCTCTTGCCGGCGTTGGGCTGGCCTGCTATGACGACCTTGATGCCTTCGCGCAAGATGGCCCCTTGTGAGGCTCCTTGCAGGACACTGACCAATGTTGCCTGCAGGTCTTGCAACTGGCCTTTGGCATCTGCCTGTTCAATGAAGTCGATGTCTTCTTCCGGAAAGTCCAACGTTGCCTCGATCAACATGCGAAGGTGCACCAGCTTGCCGAGCAATGCTGTGATTTGCCGCGAGAACTCCCCTGACAGGGACCGGGCTGCAGAGCGTGCTGCCGTGTCTGTGCTGGCGTCAATCAGATCGGCAATGGCTTCCGCCTGTGCCAGGTCAATCTTGTCGTTGAGAAACGCGCGCTGCGTGAACTCGCCCGGCTGAGCCACGCGCAGCCCTGGCAATCGGAGCTGACCTGTTTGCGGCTCGATTTCAGCGGCGGCCTCAAGGCAGCGCGCCATCAGCAATTGCAACACCACCGGACCCCCGTGAGCTTGAAGCTCGAGCACGTCCTCACCGGTGTAGGAGTTCGGCGCGGGAAAGTAAAGCGCCAGTCCTTGGTCAATAACCTGTCCATTGACATCGGCAAAGGGAAGATAGCTTGCGTGCCGGGGTTTGATGCTACGCCCGCACAGTGCGTGAGTCAAAGCCTGAATATTGCCACCGGAAATTCTGACGATCCCGACCGCGCCTCTTCCCGCAGCTGTGGCAATGGCAATGATGGGGTCTAGGTGACCGTGCAGCATGGTTAAGTGAAATGAGGAGGTCGAACGAAGTGAGGACGTGGCGAATTAGGAAGGGCCGCGAAGCGGCCCTTTTTTTCCAGCGTTACTTGAATTTCGGCAAGTTAAATTGGGGCGGAACGCCCATCCGGGTGTTGATCATCCACTGCTGGGCTATCGACAGGATATTGTTGGTAATCCAGTACAGCACCAGGCCCGCCGGGAAGAAGAAAAACATCACGCTGAAGATCAGCGGCATGAACCACATCAGCTTGGCCTGCATCGGGTCTGGTGGTGCGGGATTCAAGGCTGTCTGCAGCAAGGTCGTCAGTGCCATCACCACAGGCAAGATGAAAAACGGATCGGGTGCGGACAGGTCGTGAATCCACAAAACCCAAGGGGCGTTACGCATCTCGACGCTGGACAACAGCACCCAGTAAAGGGCGATAAACACCGGAATCTGAACCATGATGGGGAAACAGCCGCCCATCGGGTTGACTTTTTCTTCCTTGTAGATTTTCATCATCGCCATCTGCATTTCTTGCGGCTTGTCCTTCAAGCGTTCACGCATCTCCATGATCTTGGGATTGACGGCCTTCATTTTGGCCATGCTGGCATAGGCCTTGGCGTTGAGCCAGTAAAAAGCAATTTTCAACAGCAGCACCAGCGCCACGATCGACCAACCCCAGTTGTGAATAAAGCCGTGCAACTTGTCGAGCAGCCAGTACAGAGGCTTGGCCAGAATGGTCAGCCAGCCATAGTCCTTGACCAGCTCTAAGCCGGGTGCCAGAGCTTCGAGTACTTTTTCTTCTTGCGGACCGACAAAGAGTCTGGTCTCAACGCTCTTGCTGGCCCCGGGCGCCAGCGCTTCCAGAGGTGCGATCATGCCCACAGCGTAGAGGTTGTTATCGACCTTGCGCAGAAACAAGTCCCGTTTGAAACCATCGGCCAAAATCCAGGCCGATGCAAAGTAGTGCTGGACCATGGCAACGTAGCCGTTGCTCGCCTGCTTTTCCGCATCGACTTTGTTTTTCTCGATGTCGGCGAATTCGACCTTCTGGTACTTTTTAGCGTCGGTGTAAATGGCCGGGCCTGTGAAGGTGGAGTAAAAAGATGACTCGCCTGCAGGCTTGTTGCCATCACGCACCAATTGCAAATACAGCTGGGGCGTCACCGCTACCGTGCCGGTGTTGATGATGTCGTGGCGCACGGCTATGTCGTAGGCACCGCGTTTGACGGTGTAGGTTTTGACCAGCTTGACACCACCCACATCGGGCGACTCGAACTTGATTTCCAGCTCGTTTTGACCATCCTTGAGGCTGCGTGGACCTGCCACAGCCGTCATCAGCGTTTTATGCGTTGGCAGGGCACTGCCTGACGGGCCGATCAGGCCTGACTGCGCAACATACACCCGCTCACGACTTTCATCGAGCAAGACAAAACCATTGCTGCGGTCCGTCAGGTCCGCATACTTGGTGAACACAGAACGTACCAAAGAGCCACCTTCTGTATCGAAGCTCAAATTGAGAACGTCCGTGTTGACGACCAAGCGTTCCTTGCGGGCTGCATCGGCGGGTGGCGTACCTGCGGCTGCACCCACGCCAGGCACGGCCGAAACAGCGGCTGCGCCACCTGCGGGTACGGCGCTTGGGACGGCTGCAGGCGCTGACTCACTGGCCGCCGCTGGCGCTTTGACTGTCTGGCTCGCTGAAGGAAAGAAGGTCGGTTTTTGACCGTTGTAAACCTGCCATTGGTCCCACAGCAAAACCATGGAAAAACCAAAAATCACCCATAAAACGGTGCGACGGATGTCGTTCATGACGGCTTCTTTGTAGAGGAGGGAGAAGTCACAGGAGTGACCAAAGATGAGAAAAGTTTGATTTGTGCCGGCACGGGATCGTGACCGCCTTCGCACCAGGGGCCACAACGCAGCAGGCGACGCACTGTCAGGTAGCTTCCCAAGCCTGCACCATGACATTGCAAGGCCTGCAAGGCATAGGCACTGCAGCTCGGCGCGAACCTGCAGCTTGAACCCAGCGTCGGGCTCAGCAACAAGCGGTAGCTCTTGACGAGAAACAGCAACACGTTCCGGGGCGTATGAAACAGCCCGCGAAACCAGACACTTGAAGCTGACTTCATGGCTTGTGCCCACCGATGTTCAACAGACTTTGCAGTTCAGCCCGCACCGCTTGCTTGAGCAAATCAGAGGACGGGCTTTGAAAGTCGGTACGTGAATAGCCACGACGTAACCTGACGACAAAGGCCGCCCGCCTGTCTTGGGGGGAAAAGTCCGAGCTCACGTTGTAGATCTGTCTTTTGATGGCATTGCGCGTGACCGCTTTCTTGGCCCAGCGCTTGGGAACCATCGCTCCCAACCATAGGTCAATCACAGGAAAAAGAGCCTGCTTCTTCGTGGTGACAGACCGCTCAGCAGCCAAGACATCGGTATCGGCGGCGCCTGGTGAGAAAGAGGCCTTTGAATCAGGCAAGCAGGAGCCCGCAAATTCAAGCGATTGACGGTGCAAAGCAAAATGAGGCGTCTTGGCAATGGTGTTGCCGGCAAGAACCGCCTGAAACTGAGCCCGCGTCTTGAGCCGTTGCAAAGCAGAGGCCTGCGGGCTAGGCTGAAAATCGACGATTAAACGGCCAGGCGCTTGCGGCCCTTGGCACGACGCGCTGCAATCACGGCTCGGCCTCCACGCGTTTTCATGCGAGCGAGGAAACCGTGCGTACGGGCGCGCTTGACTTTGGAAGGTTGGTACGTGCGTTTCATGATAAGTCCTGAGAGCTAGAAATCCCTTGAATGATTCTTGTGATCTTGGTGGCAGCACGGTACTGCCAGCATTCAAGTCAGCCGGGTCAACGCGCCTTGCGAACTCTTGGATAACCCCAAGTTTCTTCGGCACGCCACGACCCCCTGTGAATCAGGGAAACCCAAGATTATGGCAAATTTTCTAGTCGGTGGCAAGCACTTACATGTTCCAGCTGTTGCAAAGCCTGAGAAGGCTGGTCGAAGAAAATGAGCGGCTGGCTCGCTTGATCAAGGCACTCAGGGGTCGCGCGCCCGTCCAGGTCAAGTGCTGTGCCGGCTCCAGTTCTGGAAAACCATGAGCCCTGTAGTGACCCGGACGCTTGTGGATAACTCATGCCCAAGCGTACAATGTCGAGTGCTGAAAATAAACGATATCCACAAGCGCATCGAGCGCTTCCTGTGCGCCTCCTACGCCAAATTTCC
The DNA here is from genome assembly GCA_903844825.1 of uncultured Burkholderiales bacterium. Taxonomy (GTDB): domain Bacteria; phylum Pseudomonadota; class Gammaproteobacteria; order Burkholderiales; family Burkholderiaceae_C; genus Polaromonas. Next base: position 18,758 of record CAIMVC010000244.1, read on the forward strand.
CCTCAAAGCTGCTCATGACTGAGGCCCTAGGTCATCACCCAAGCCCAACCTTGTGGCAAGACTGCGTCGACCATCTGGCTCAGGAACTGCCCGAACAACAGTTCAACACCTGGATCAAACCCTTGGTCGCCGATGTGGCTGCCGACCTCTCGAAGGTCACCATCCAGGTCGGTAACCGCTTCAAGCTGGACTGGGTTCGGGCGCAATATGCGTCACGAATCACAGCTTTGCTTGAGCGTGTTGCGGGCCATTCCATTTTTCTAGAGTTAGCGCTTGCTCCGCGTGAAACGCCCGTCAAATCGTCATCACTACCCCAAAGCTTCAAAAGTATGGGTGCACCCGAGCCTTCAGGGCTGGGGCAGAACGACGACGCCATCAATGCACCGTTCAAAAACCGCCTCAACACAGCCCTGACCTTTGACACATTGATCGAAGGCACGGCCAACCGCATGGGTCGGGCTGCGGCCATGCATGTGGCGAGCAGCCTGGGACAGCTCTACAACCCTTTGTTCATCTACGGCGGCGTAGGCCTCGGCAAAACCCATCTGGTTCATGCCATTGGCAACAAGCTACTGGCCGACAACCCTGCGGCCAAAGTTCTCTACATCCACGCGGAGCAGTTCGTATCGGATGTGGTTAAGGCTTACCAGCGCAAGACCTTCGATGAGTTCAAGGAACGTTACCACTCGCTGGATCTGCTTCTCATCGACGATGTCCAGTTCTTCGCCAACAAAGACCGGACGCAGGAGGAGTTCTTCAACGCTTTTGAGGCCTTGTTGACGAAAAAGTCGCACATCGTCATGACACGCGACACCTACCCCAAGGGCTTGGCAGATATTCATGAGCGACTGGTGTCGCGCTTTGACTCGGGCCTGACGGTTGCCATCGAGCCGCCCGAGTTGGAAATGCGCGTGGCTATCCTGATCCGCAAAGCGGAGGCAGAAGGGGCGGTAATGCCTGAGGAGGTAGCTTTTTTTGTGGCCAAGAACGTGCGGTCGAACGTACGCGAACTCGAAGGTGCTCTGCGCAAGATCCTGGCTTATTCACGCTTTAATCTCAAGGAAATTTCCATCCAGCTGGCGCGCGAGGCGCTGCGTGACCTGTTGTCTATCCAAAACCGGCAAATTTCGGTTGAGAACATCCAGAAGACTGTCGCGGACTATTACAAAATCAAGGTCGCTGACATGTACTCCAAGAAGCGACCCGCCAGCATTGCCAGACCGCGGCAAATTGCCATGTACCTGGCCAAGGAGCTAACGCAAAAAAGTTTGCCTGAAATTGGTGAACTTTTTGGCGGGCGCGACCACACCACGGTGCTTCACGCGGTACGCAAGATGGCCGCCGAACGACAGCAAATGACAGAGCTCAACCAGCAACTCCACGTTCTTGAACAGACCTTGAAGGGATAAAGTGAAAAATGCGATGCGTATCCCCGAAGTCAGAACCCGCTGTAAAAGCCTGGGGACAGTTATGGGACAAGTCTTGACTTATCCACAGGAGAGAGTCGCCGGGCTGACTTGTTCAACGTTGACCATGGCTTGAACAGTGCACTCCACACACGGTTAAACAGTTGCCAAGTGCTTGATTAAACAAAGGAAAATAGCGGTATCCACAGAAAGGCCTGGCCCTTACTACTACTACTATTTTTAAATAAAGACATTAAGAAGATAAGAAAGAAAAGACATGATCGTCCTCAAAGCCACCCAAGACAAAGTGTTGTCAGCCTTGCAATCGGTCGCAGGGATCGTCGAGCGCAGGCACACCTTGCCAGTGTTGGCCAACGTGCTCATACGCAAGACGGGCACGCAAGTGCAGTTGACCACCAGCGATCTTGAAATCCAGATTCGCACGGCAGCTGAGCTAGGTGGCGATACTGGCAATTTTTCAACCACGGTTGGCGCCCGCAAGCTCATCGACATCCTGCGTTCGATGCCTGCTGACCAAACGGTGTCACTGGAGTCGAATCAGAACAAGCTGATCCTCAAGGGCGGTAAGAGCCGTTTCACCTTGCAGACACTGCCGGCTGAAGATTTCCCTCTGGTTCAGGAAGCCGCTAACTTCGGCCCAGTTTTTTCGGTGCCGCAGAAGACGCTCAAAGAACTGCTCAACCAGGTCTCCTTTGCCATGGCAGTTCATGACATCCGGTATTACCTGAACGGCATCTTGTTCGTCGCCGAAGGCAAGCAACTTAGTCTGGTCGCAACTGATGGTCACCGACTGGCTTACTCGTCGGCCATGCTGGACGTTGACGTGCCGCGCCAGGAGGTCATCCTGCCGCGCAAGACGGTGCTCGAGTTGCAGCGCTTGCTCAGCGACAAGGAGGGCGCCATTGAGATGCAGTTCGCAGGCAACCAAGCCGAGTTCAGTTTTGACGGCATGGAATTTGTTACCAAACTGGTCGAAGGTAAATTTCCCGACTACAACCGGGTGATTCCAAAGAACCACAAAAACATCATCACCTTGGGGCGTGCTCCCCTGTTGGCCAGTTTGCAGCGCACCGCCATCCTGACCAGCGAGAAGTTCAAAGGCGTACGTTTGAACATCGAGCCCGGCGTGCTACGTGTGGCCTCAAACAACGCCGAGCAAGAAGAAGCGGTCGATGAATTGGACATTGACTACGCGGGCGACGCCATTGAAATTGGTTTTAACGTCACCTACCTGATCGATGCCCTGACAAACATGGAGCAGGACATGGTCAAAATCGAATTGGCCGACTCCAACAGTTCTGCCTTGCTCACCATCCCGGATGACGCGGCGTTCAAGTACGTCGTCATGCCGATGCGCATCTAAGTCGACGACTTGCCTACCCTAACCAACCCGCGCCATTCGAGCGCGGGTTTGGTCATTCAAGAGATCAGTGAAAGTTTTTATGACCGAAGACAACATGTCCAACGATGCTTCCGCCGAAGGTGTTCATTCGGGCGCGGGTGAAGAGGGAAGCTCCAATTACCAGCCCAAGATAGACACCAACCAGGCTGGCGCTTCCGAAGGCTATGGTGAGGGCGCGATTCAGATTCTTGAAGGACTTGAAGCGGTTCGCAAGCGTCCTGGCATGTACATCGGGGACACCTCTGACGGGACGGGTCTGCATCATCTGGTCTTTGAGGTGGTGGATAACTCCATCGACGAGGCTCTGGCCGGCCACTGCGACGATATCGTGGTCACCATCCATACCGACAACTCGGTCAGCGTTGTTGACAACGGCCGTGGTATTCCCACGGGGGTGAAGATGGACGACAAGCATGAGCCCAAGCGTTCGGCTGCTGAAATTGCGCTTACCGAGTTGCACGCCGGTGGCAAGTTCAACCAAAACAGCTACAAGGTGTCTGGCGGATTGCATGGTGTCGGTGTGAGTTGCGTCAACGCCCTGTCCAAGATGTTGCGCCTGACCATACGCCGTGATGGCAAGGTGCACGCCATGGAGTTTTCCAAGGGTTTTGTGCAAAACCGCATCATTGAAATGGTCAATGGTGTTGAAGTCTCACCCATGAAGATCACGGGCCAGACCGACAAGCGCGGCACCGAAGTTCACTTCCTGCCTGATACCGAGATCTTCAAGGAAAACAACGACTTTCATTACGAGATTCTGAGCAAGCGTTTGCGTGAGCTGAGTTTTCTAAACAACGGTGTGAAAATTCGATTGAAAGATGAGCGAACAGGCAAGGAAGATGACTTTGCCGGCGCTGGCGGTGTGAAAGGTTTCGTGGAGTTTGCCAACAAGGGCAAGTCGGTGTTGCATCCCAACATCTTCCACGCCATGGGAGACCGTCAGAGTGACCAGGGCACCAACATCGGTGTTGAAGTGGCCATGCAGTGGAACAGTGGCTACAGCGAGCAGGTGCTGTGCTTTACCAACAACATCCCGCAACGAGACGGTGGCACCCACCTCACAGGTCTGCGCGCTGCCATGACACGTGTCATCAACAAATACATTGACGACAGCGAGTTGGCAAAAAAAGCCAAGGTCGAAGTCACCGGTGATGACATGCGCGAAGGTTTGTGCTGCGTGTTGTCTGTCAAGGTGCCAGAGCCCAAATTTTCGAGCCAGACCAAAGACAAACTGGTTTCTAGCGAGGTGCGTGGGCCGGTAGAGGATATTGTCAGCAAGCTACTGTTTGATTACCTCCAAGAGCGGCCCAACGATGCCAAGATCATTGTTGGCAAAATCATTGAAGCAGCGCGGGCCCGTGAGGCGGCGCGCAAGGCACGCGATATGACACGTCGCAAAGGCGTGCTCGACGGTATGGGCTTGCCTGGCAAACTGGCTGATTGCCAGGAAAAAGACCCGGCTCTGTGCGAAATCTATATCGTCGAGGGCGACTCCGCTGGCGGCTCGGCCAAGCAAGGCCGTGATCGCAAGTTTCAGGCTATTTTGCCCTTGCGCGGCAAGATCCTGAACGTTGAGAAAGCCCGCTACGAAAAGCTGCTGACCAGCAACGAAATTCTGACCTTGATCACTGCCCTGGGAACCGGCATTGGCAAGGCCGGCGGCAGCACCGGTAACGACGACTTCAACGTTGCCAAATTGCGCTACCACCGCATCATCATCATGACCGATGCCGACGTGGACGGCGCTCACATTCGCACGCTGCTGCTGACTTTCTTTTACCGGCAAATGCCTGAGTTGGTCGAGCGGGGTCATATCTACATCGCGCAGCCGCCGTTGTACAAGGTCAAGGCTGGCAAGGAAGAGTTGTACCTTAAGGATGCAGCCGCACTGGATGGTTTTTTGCTGCGCATTGCGCTGAAAGACGCCAGCGTTTTCACGGGCGGGCCTGGTGGCACAACCATCAACGGTGACACGCTGGCTGAACTGGCGCGCAAGCATCAGGTAGCTGAAGCCGTCATTGCGCGTCTGGGTGGCTTCATGGATGCCGAAGCATTGCGCTCACTCGCGGACGGCGTGGCACTCGATCTCGAGACGCTGGACGCAGCGCAGACCAGCGCGGCTGCCTTGCAAGCCCGTTTGCCAGATGCAGAAGTAACGGGTGAGTTTGATGTGCGTACCGACAAGCCGATCTTGCGCATCAGCCGTCGTCACCATGGCAACGTCAAAAGCAGCGTCATCACCCAGGACTTCGTTCACGGCGCCGACTATGCGGCGCTGGCTGAGGCCGCTCAGACCTTCAAGTCATTGCTCAGCGAAGGCGCTCGCGTCATGCGAGGCGAGGGAGAAAAGCAAAAAGAAGAACGCGTGGGTGACTTCAGGCAAGCCATGCGCTGGCTCATCGTTCAAGCCGAAAATGCAACAGCTCGCCAGCGCTACAAGGGACTTGGCGAGATGAACCCCGCTCAGCTCTGGGAAACCACCATGGACCCGCAGGTACGCCGTTTGTTGCGCGTGCAGATTGATGATGCCATTGAAGCCGATCATGTCTTCACCATGCTCATGGGCGATGAAGTGGAGCCGCGTCGAGAGTTCATTGAAACCAACGCCTTGCGCGCAGCCAATATCGACGTCTGATTCTGCTCTTTAGGTCCGCTGTTGCCGCGGCTTGCCCGCACTGCGGGCTTGAAAATACCTACGAAGAAGGCCTGAGCCGTGTTTGACCTGATGGAAGGCGGATCGGGGCGGTTTTATGCTCAAGGCCAGCTTTTTTAAAGAAAGCCTGAACTAGCCGGGCGACAAGGTCAGTTAGTAAACCGCCGCCACCCTAAAGTCAGCGGGGTGTTGCGCTTTTGTCTGACACATCTGCTCGATTTTCTCGTAGACCATGGTTTCTTCATTACATCAGGGAAGGAACATCATCATGGCGAAAAAACGCAAACTGGCATCTTCCGCGGCGGAGCCTGAACTCTCTGGCAGCAGCGGCAAAGTCGCTAACGACACGAACAAGCAAGGCGAGCAGCCACCGACGCAAAAAAACGAGGGCCGGCGTACGCCACTGAGCAGAAGCGACAGGGAGTCCCATGTGGGTACCGACAATCAGGTGCTTGAGCGCAAGATGGGCGCCAACCGCATCGGCGCAGCATACAAGCGCTGAGCGTCATAGGGCTGATGCCTGCCAGTACATCGGCGCCTGTCGCACTATGGGCTCGTTGGCTTACTTTACTTGCCCTCGGGCAGTTCTATCTTGACTTCCAGCACATCCAGGTCATCCTGACGCTCAAGGTTGACCTTGATGTCGTTCGGGTTGATGTTGATGTACTTGGAAATCACGGCGATCAAATCGCGTTGCAGTGCAGGCAGGTAGTCGGGCTGGTGGCCACGGCCCGAGCGCTCGTGCGCCAGGATGATTTGTAGCCGCTCTTTGGCGACGCTGGCGGTTTTCTTTTTCTCGCCCAGCAAAAAAGACAGGAATGAAGCCATGGTGCTTTATTTCCCCCCAAAAAGGCGCTTGAAAAAGCTGGGCTTTTCTGCTTCGATAAAGCGCAGGGGTTTGTCCTGGCCGAGGAAGCGGTCGATCACGTCCTTATAGGCTTCGGAGACATCCGTGCCTTGCATGTGCACGGCCGGCACGCCCTGGTTCGACGCCTGCAGCACGGTCTCGGATTCGGGAATGACACCGATGAGCTTGATGCGCAGAATGTCCTTGATGTCCTCAAGGGACAGCATCTGACCCTGGTCGACGCGGTTCGGGTTGTAGCGCGTGATCAGCAAGTGTTCCTTGATGGGATCGGCGCCTTCCATTCCGCGCTTGGTCTTGCTCGACAGCATGCCCAAGATGCGGTCGGAGTCGCGCACGGAGGAGACTTCTGGGTTGGTCACTACCAGGGCCTCGTCGGCAAAGTGCATCGCCATGAGCGCACCCGTTTCGATACCGGCGGGCGAGTCACAGACGATGTATTCGAAGTCCATCGCCGACAAGTCTTGCAGAACTTTTTCGACACCTTCTTTGGTCAGGGCCTCCTTGTCGCGTGTTTGCGATGCCGCCAGCACATAAAGGTTGTCGCACTGCTTGTCTTTGATGAGTGCCTGGTTCAGATTGGCTTCGCCCTGGATGACGTTGATCAGGTCGTAGACCACGCGGCGTTCACAGCCCATGATCAGGTCGAGGTTACGCAAACCGACATCAAAGTCGATAACGGCTGTTTTGTGGCCGCGCAAGGCCAGGCCGGTTGCGAAGCTGGCACTGGTGGTGGTTTTGCCCACGCCGCCTTTGCCCGAGGTGACCACAATGATTTTTGCCATGACTGAAAGTCCTTTTTTTTGAAACTAAATGGGTTGCCCGCGAGGATCAGGCCAGAGCGTCCATGACCAACTTGTCGCCGTCCGGCCCGGCGATCAACTTGATCTGCGTCGGTTTGCCTTGCACGTGGGCAGGCAGCGGGGTTTCGCTGGTTCGATAGACGCCCGCGATCGAAATCAGCTCAGCTTCCAGGCTGAGGGCAAAAATGCGGGCTTCGGTGTTGCCGCGCGCACCCGCCATGGCTTTGCCCCGCAGCGGGGCATACACATGGATATGCCCATCGGCAATGACTTCAGCGCCAGCATTGACCATGGCTAGAACGACGAGATCCCGGCCACGCGCATAAATTTGCTGTCCCGATCGCAGCGGCTTGTTGATAACCAGAGCGCCCAGCGGCACGATGACCTCGGGCGCGGTGGCTGGTGCGGTGGTCGTCGCTGCGCTTGGTGCTGGGGTGCTGGCGCTAGTGGCTGGCGCGGCGGGTTGTGCCTCGGGTGCAGGCGGGCTGCTGGCCACGACGCGGGCATCTGGCGCGGGCAGCAGACCTTGCGCCAGACCGGCGGCCATCTGGGCCGGTGTGCCACCCCGGACCGCGATGGGCACCACTCTGTAGGATCGCAGCAAGGCCACCAAAGCAGCAAAGTCGATTTCCGCGGCGGTCTGACCCTGCCGGCGCGAGGCCGCATTCAGACCGGTGAGGTCGATGACCAATGGATCCTGATCGAAAAAATCGGGAACGTCGCCGAACCGCAGTGAGAAGTCGGCGGCCAGATCTTTCAAATTACCGGAGCGCAGCAGCAGCGCAACCAGCGGCAGATTGGCGCTTTTGATGTCGAATGAGGAGGCGGTGCCTGAACCTGAAGTCCCAGAGGGAGTAGCTGAAGGGGCAACGGTCATGGATAGGGTGCGCAGCGTGGCCGGTTAGGTGGATTCGGTCAATGCAGAACCTGTGACTCTGGCCTGGTCGCGGTGCCTGCGCAAGCCGAGCGGATTTTAGCAGCCGCTTAGCGGCTTTTACTGGCTTTTTGACCACTCCCGAAATAGCCGTGCGTGATGCGACTTACGTATGGCGGTCGTGCGACCAGGGGAATTATTTCAGGGGCACGACCAAGTTGGCCTTGGCTTCGGTGCGCAAGTAGACGGTAGCGGCCGCGACCAATGGGACCCAGTAGTAGATCAAACGATAAGCCACCAGGGCCGCCAGCAGTTGGTGGGCGGGCGCCTGGTGTGACAGGGTCACCACAAAGACGGCCTCCAGCACCCCTAGGTTACCGGGGACGTGGGTCACGAAGCCGGCCACGACCGCCAGCAGCATCGTCGTGGCAACATCGATCAGGCTGACCGACGCCGGCATGAGCATAAAAATGCAGGTGCTCATGATCAGCCAATTGCTCATACCCATCACCGCCTGCAGGCAGGCCAGCCCAAAGTTCGGCAAGCTCAATTGCTGGCCGCGCAGGCAGTACGTGCGGCGCTTTGAGCGGGCACACAGCAGCAGGTAAGTGGCGCCCAGGGCCAGCAAAACGGCACCCACCCCGTGCAAGCCTGCGGTGTTGATACGCCAGTTGGCGGGTAGCTCCAGCGGATTGATGCAAAACATCAGCCCTGCGATCAGCACATAGCCCAACCAGTTCGTCAGCAAACTCAGGCTGATGATGCGTGTGATGACGCCGTAGTTCAGACCCAGCCGGGTGTAGAGCCGGTAGCGAAAAGCGATACCGCCGATCAACGAGCCCAGGTTGAGGTTAAAGACATAGCAGATAAAGGTCACGGTCATGACTTGGTCCGCACCGAGCCGGTGGCCCGTATAGCGGCGTCCTAGCAGGTCAAAGCTGCTGTACAGCAGCAAGCTGGCAGCAGCCAGCCCCGCGGCCGTCAGCACAACGTGGGTGGGGTAGTGCGTGAGCGTGCTGATCACGTCGGCCCAGGCTATTTGGCGTGCCATAAGACTGAGCAGATAGGCCACCAGCAGCAGGAAAAGCGCCAAGCCCGCGCGTTTGAGCCAGTGCCACCAAGGCAGTTCGCTCAGGGTGTGCGGGCTCATCGCGCACCAGCCTGCGGTCGTGTCGGCCGCTCCGATTCCCCGCCGGCACTCGCGAGTCCTTCAGCCGGCGTCAGGCGAGGTCTGCGCGCCGGCCAGTACCCAGCCCAGGTGGGAAAGCGTCGCAGCAAGTGAAAGACCAAAATGCTGCGCAGGACACGCCACCAGTTCGACGCCATCAAGTCGCCGGCTTTGACTTCGCGGCAACTGCTGTGTATCAGCGCGTCGAGTTTGTCGCTCAGGATGCGATTGAATTCACGGTCCCTCACGATGATGTTGGCTTCCAGGTTCAGTGACAGGCTCAAGGGGTCCAGGTTGCTGGAGCCAACGGTGGCCCATTCGCTGTCGCTGACAGCAACCTTGCCGTGCAGCGGTCTGTCAAGGTACTCGTAAATCTGTACACCGGAAGCAATCAGGTGGTGGTAAAGCATGCTGGCCGCGGTCTTGACAACAGGCATGTCGGGCGCCCCCTGCAAGATCAGTTGTACCTGCACGCCGCGTTTGGCCGCCCGCGAGACTTCACGCAGTAAGCGGTAGCTGGGAAAGAAATACGCGTTGGCAATCACGACCCGGCGCCGCGCGGCGCGAATGGCAATGCGGTAGTGGCGTTCGATGTCGCTGGGGTGCCGGTGGTTGTCGCGCGTCACCAGCATGGCCGCCATGGTGCCGGCCCATTTCATCGAGTCTGACGAAACGGCGGCCGGCATTAGAGTGCCAACAGCGGAAAGATCGGCTTTGTACCGGCTTTGACCGGACGCAACGGCATTCTGCGCAAACTGGCGAATCCGCTGTACCAGCGGTCCTTCAATCTCGACGGCATAGTCTTGTTTGGCTTCGGGGCCATAGTCCAGAAGATGATCGGCAGAGTAGTTGATGCCGCCGACAAAGGCGCGCTGGCTGTCGACCACCACAATCTTGCGATGCATGCGCCGAAACAGATTGGTACGCCAGCCCCAAAGCCTTGGCGC
>CAIMVC010000245.1 GCA_903844825.1 uncultured Burkholderiales bacterium
GGGCATTGAAGGGTGAGATTCTGGACGCTGATGGCAGCGTCATCAGTAACCTGTTCACCGAATTCCAGATCTTGCCGCAGACGGTCAATTTCGATCTTGCCAACGCCAACAGCGAGGTCAAGGGTCACTGCTACGACCTGCTGACCAAGGTCGAAGACGCCCTGCAGGGTGAATTTATGACCGGCGTACACGTCCTGTGCTCGCCCGAATTCTTTCGGGCACTGACCACCCACAAAGAGGTCAAGACCGCCTACACCAACTGGCAGCAAGGCGCGGTGCTCATCAACGATGTGCGCTCGGGCTTCACCTACGCTGGAGTCACCTTCGAGGAATACCGTGGCCAAGCAGCCTACGTGCAGGCCAATGGGGATCTCGGCACTCGCCGTTTTATTGCAGCTGGAGATGCCCATGCCTTCCCGTTGGGCACGGTCGATACCTTTGGTACCTACTTCGCACCTGCGGACTTCAACGAGACGGTCAACACCCTGGGCCAATCGCTCTATGCCAAGCAGGCACCCCGCCAGTTCGACCGGGGTACCGACCTGCACACCCAGAGTAATCCGTTGCCCATGTGCCACCGTCCGGGCGTGCTTATCAAGCTGACCGCCTGATCCGGTGCAAGTCGTCTTTGCGCGAGCGGTCTCGCGCCTGTTCGCCAGGCTGGGTGTGCCGGGCACCTACCAGCAGGCTGATGGCCGTGAAATCGTCACCCGGTTCATCGCCAAGCAGGCCGATGTCGTCGAGTCTTTCGGCGACACCCGGCTGGCGTTGGCCACACACCGCTTTGATGTGATGGTGCGCGAGGTGCCGTCTCCCCGCGAGGGGGAGCGATTCACCCTCACTGGCCAAACCTACCAGGTGGTGGGGGCGCCGCTGGCCGATCGCGATCGGCTGATCTGGACCCTGACCGGAGCGCTGGTATGAGGCTGATGGCAGCCTTGTCCGGCGAGCTTGATCAGATGCTTGCTGATGAGGTGCGCATTGCCGAGCAGGCCGTGACTCAGTCAATTCGTGAAGCGACCGTTGGCCTGAAAACCGAGTTGCGCAGCCAGATCACGGGTGCGGGCCTCGGTCAGCGCCTGGCCAACACCTGGCGCGGCGAGGTCTATCCGAAAGGACAGATGAGCATCAAGGCGGCGGGCCTGGTCTACAGCCGAGCGCCCGAAGTGGTTGGCGCGCACGACCAGGGCGCGACCATCCGCTCCAAGGATGGCTTTTGGCTGGCGATTCCCTTGCCCGCTGCTGGCAAAGGTCCGCGCGGCAAACGCATGAGCCCGGGCCTATGGGAAAAGCTGCGCGGCCAGCGCCTGCGCTTTGTCTACCGCCGGGGAAAGCCATCGCTCTTGGTAGCCGAAAACCAGCGTGCCCGTCAGGGCCAGCGGGGTGGTTTCTCCACAGCCTCGCAAAAGGCCCAAGCCACAGGGCGGGGCCTGGTCACGGTGCCGATGTTCCTGCTGGTGCCGCAGGTGACTCTCAAGAAGAAATTTGACATCGATAGTGCTTCGCGCCGCTGGGTCAGCACGCTGGCCAGCCGGATCGCCAACCGCTTCGATGAAGCCGATCGACGAGGAGTGTCCTCATGAGCCAACGTGAAAGCGCTATCGGCGCACTGTTCGCCGTGCTCGGCCAGTTGTCCTTGTGCACCGGAGCTGCGGTCAAACGCAATGTCGCCTTGCCCGAGCGCGTGTCGGACCATGCCATGGCCATCTTGCGTGACGGCGAAATGGGCGAGCCTGAGGTGTCGCTTTCACCGCTGACCTATCACTGGCAGCACCAGGTGACGATCGAGCTGTTCGTGGCTGACGCGGATGCTGTTGTGCGCGACGTCCGCATGGATGGCCTGCTCACAGAACTGGCCAGCCTGGTCGAGGCCGACCGCACTCTGGGTGGCGTCACCGAGTACGTCGACATCGGCACGCCCAAGTTTGACGAACTGGCTCCCGACGGCAGTAGCGGCATCAAAGCCTGCCTGCTGCCCGTGGTTCTTCACTACAGCAGCAGCGGCCCTCTGAACTGACCACGTCGACATCCATGTTGACGTCTCTCATCCTTATCCTCCAAGGAGAAACTTGATGGCCCGTGCCTATGGCGCGAACGCCAGCCTCTTGGCCGCGTTCGAAACTACCTATGGCAGCAACCCAGTGGGCGACTACTGGAAGCTGCCATTTGTCTCCACCACCCTCGGCTCCGAGCAGGGGCTGATTGCCAACGACCTGATTGGTCTGGGGCGTGATCCGAGTGCGCCGATCCGCGACGTGATCAAGGTCGAGGGCGACATCGTCGTGCCTATTGATGTGCGCAACATCGGTATCTGGCTCAAGGCCCTGCTGGGAAATGCCACCGCCAGCGGCTCGGGTGTGGTCTCGCATACCTTCACCTCTGGCAAGCCGAGCCTGCCCAGCCTGACGCTGGAGACGGGGCTGCCAGACATCCCGGCATGGTTTGTGGCTTCCGGTGTCATGGTCAACAGCCTGCAAGTGGGCTTTGCGCGTTCTGGTGCTGCCAACGCCACGGTTGGATTGATCGCCCAGGGCGAGGCCAAGCGGGCTGCAACGCTGGATGCCACCCCGGCCAGCCGCGATCTGATCCGTTTCAACCAGTTTCAGGGCTCCATCAAGCAAGGCGGTGCGGCGCTGGGCAACGTGGTGTCGGCGCAGCTAACCTACTCCAACAACCTGGAGCGCATCGAGACCATCCGCTCCGACGGCAAGATCGACGGCGCTGATCCGACGGTGGCCAGCCTCACCGGCAACCTGGAGGTGCGCTTTGCCGACACCACGCTGATCGATGCCGCCACCAACAACACCCCGCTTGAGCTGAC
>CAIMVC010000246.1 GCA_903844825.1 uncultured Burkholderiales bacterium
AACGACGCCCAAGCCCAAGTGCTGGAGACTTTGAACATCAAAAAACCGACCCAAGACACTCAGTTGACCCTTTTGTAGTGGCAAGTTTCAAGCTCGCCCTATATGAATCAACAGCTTATCGCGTTTGGTGTCGAACTCGGGTGGCCCCTGCACTAAAGCTACCGCATAGCCCTGCGGCAACAAGGACACAGCCACCCGCGCCGGGTGACGGGCAGATCCCAAGTTGAGCACCGAGCTGCTGGACGGCAGCACATGCTCAAAGCCATGGTCATGGCCGGCTTTCTCGATCAGGGCGCGTTTGAGGGGGGTCATGTGTTCAGGAAAAACATCCATTTAATTTGATCCGCAAGAGCCTTTTTCAGGTCACCGCCGGAGGAATCCACATAAAAATCAACAACTTAGAAAAATCAAATGATCCGCAAATGATCCGCAAATGATCCGAATCGGGCGGCATGCAGGTCACTTCGGCTCAACATAAGCAGACGTTTTACCTTGTCCTCGCATAACGATTTGCTGGGTAGCCAGCATTCTTTGCAACAACCGCTTCGCGGGCCCTTCCGTCAGCCGACACAAGGCCATCACCTCCGCCCGCTTGATCTGCCCGTGCTGGCGGATGTAGCTCAACAGCATCTGCTCGTGACGGCGGCCGTGTATTCGGTGGTGAGCGACAAGGCGGCTTACACCCGTCAGGTGGGTTTTGGCCCGATCCAGCAGGGTGTAGCTGCGGCCACGGGTGTTGCCGTGCGCCTCCACCAAACCGGCTTCGGTCAGCGCCTCCAGCGTTCGCTTGGCACTGGCCGCGTCGCGCTGAATGTGCATGGCCAGCGCGTCGGCTGGCAGGCGCTTGAACTCGCGCAAAGCGGCCAAAGCGATCAGCGAGTCAATGGGCAGCTCGGCATTGCGGTTCCGTTCGGCGTCCACCACCATGCGGCGAAATGCCACATCGGCGGGCACAGTGGGCAGGCTCAGCACCACGTTGTGCAAGTCGGTGCGGCCGTAGTCTGGCGCTGGGCGACCAAACTTCAACATACCCTGGTAAATCGTGTCCACGCCGCGGCCAGAACGCTCCACCACCCCGATGCGCTTCATCGCATCGGCCAGTGCGCGATTGCGTGGGCGCGGCTCCGTCACCAGCAGGTTGGCCAGTGTCACGCCGTCCACCAAGCCGCCGGGGTTGCTGATCACCAGTGCTTCATCCTCCAGCCGCACATGCACAGCCGGCGAGGTGCGCGCTGCAACCATGCCCGCCAAACCCGTCAGCGTCATGTGGTCGACATGCAGTCCCGTGGCTTGTCCATCGTCCTCCACACCCAGCCACAGCTCGCCACCCTCGGTGTTGGATAGGCACACCAAAGCCTCGACCAGCTCGGCATCCGACAGGCGTTTGCGGTCGCTTTTGAATTCGACGGTGAGAGATTCAGATTGGGGAATCATGTCATGGTTATTAAAAAAAATCGGTCACTTACCAGCCTTCACTGCCGCACCCTCTTGCAACAAGGCCCCGTCCAAAACCGACTGGGGTATTTCATTCATCACCCGATCAACGAACTCTTTGTTTTTAAGGGTTTCGTAGGTCACGTCTTTATAAAACTTGTGGATCTTCATGCCGGTCACCAACTCAGAAGCTGAAGGGAAGGCCTTGTCCAACTCCGCCTGAACGTAATCTGCTGCCGCCTCTAGCGTGTTGGAAAACAAACCCCTGAAACGTGGTGGTGGATCAGCCAGCACAGCACGCGCCAGATCGGGCACG
>CAIMVC010000247.1 GCA_903844825.1 uncultured Burkholderiales bacterium
CTGCGATCCAGCATATCTTTTATGCGCACAGCAACCGCGGGATCATGGGTGGCATTGGCCCCACGTTTACTAAGCACATCGAAAACTTGTGCCCAGATGGGGTCAGTGTCTGTGACTTCGCCTGCCTTCATGTTGGCATTAAGGTGGTCATCTGCCAAACGCATTAGCCCCACCATGACACCGGTCAAGCCGCGGTCCAGCGCCCGTGCTGAGAAGGGAGTGACAGAAAGGGCTTCTACGTGTTTATAAAAAGTCTCGTGGTAATGCTCAAAGCGCTCATAGTGAGACAGATCGCGAGGTCGAGCCCAGTTGAAAACCGTACTCACAAAGCCAGGACCATCATTGGAGCGGCCAACACGGCTGGTCGCCTGGATGTATTCAGAGGTGTTTTTGGGCTGGCCAGCTACCAGCATCAAACCTAAACGTTCGATATCAACGCCAACGGAAATCATATTGGTGGCAAGGACGACGTCATAGGGCACTGCTGAAGTCATTGGCGTACCTGCCTGACGCTCAGCAGCCCTCTGAGCTTCTAATGACTTGTCAAAGGTTGCTTCTAGCCGCTCTAGTATCTTTGGGATGTCAGTGCCGGATTTTCTAGAAGTCAATTCTTCAACCGCTCCCATTCGAATACGCCGCTTGGCCAGACCCCGTTGGTCGGCATCACGAAGGCGTGCACGGATATCATCACCAACCAATCGTCGTGTTCCTGCAAGTTCACGAATCGAGTTGAAGTACCCGGTAAGAGTCATCCATGGATCTGCTAGGCGGTCGTACTTTTCAAAGAGGACCTGAGAGGAGGCCATGTGCGCAACATAGCTGCGAATCAAAGCAACTGGATATCGACGTCCAAAGGCGCTGATACCGATGTAGCGCCTGCCAGGATGTTGAGGGCCAGTAGGTCGCTGAATAGCAAAAAAGCTGTCGCGAATGCTGGTTCCTTGCGGCGGAAAAACTTCCAGCTTACGCACAAATAGATTTTGAACCTGGTCGGGAGCGCGACGAATCGTTGCCGTAGATGCCACAACTTTGGGGCGTACCTTCTTGCCATCGACCTCCCATGAGCAGAGTTCATCTACCGCGGCTTCATACAAACCCACCATGGAGCCTAGGGGACCGCTTATCAAGTGCAATTCATCCTGACTGATCAACTCAGGCGGTCTTATGAACGCGTGCGCGCTATTGGTGACGCGGGGTAGACCATTGCGTGACGGATGAGATTGAGCGTCATCAACCTCAGGCGATAAAAAGCCATGTCTATCACATACAGCATTGACCTTACCAAACAACATTTGTGTTTGGCCTTTCCATGGCATCTGTGCAAATTTATCCACTGTCGCTATCAGCAAGGACGGGGGACGGCGATAGATTTCCTCATCCACCACCATCACCGGCAAGCCCTCTTTGGGCGCTTGTTTTGCTGTGAATTCGCAGCGTCCCAAATTGTCACCACAGTACGTCACGCAGCGACCAATATCACTAGGCGCTTCATAAACATGGAGGTGTTGTTCCCTGATCGAACTGCCACACCAAGGACAGGATGTAATTTGATGCGGTGTACCGGATGACGATGGGCGACCACCTACATTTTTTTGCCGTAACGAGTTGGCAGCCGATGCCAGCGTATTTGGGGTGGTATTGCTCCCAACCCAAAGCCCTAAGCGAAATGGAGTCTCACCCCATTTGACAACATCAACACGACGTATTGTTTCACAGGCGCACATTAGGGCTGCTGCACGTTGGAACTGTTGCAAGGTCAACAAACGTAGGGTATATCGCATAAGGACCGCAATTCCGTGCTCACCGCTTCGGCCTTCAATCACCCCTTGAAGTCGACGCAACGCCAGCGTGTAAGCGGTCAAGCCTAAATAGGCTTCAGTTTTACCGCCACCGGTGGCGAACCAGAGCAGGTCAGCAACGGCATCGGTTTCATGACTTCGATCGGGATGGTCCAGTTCGGTAAGGCTTGGAAGGTTAAGCAATACGAAGGCCATCTGAAAAAGACGCCAGCTACGGTTCTCGGGTTGGTCAAGCGAACTCGTACCATCTTCAATGGTTAAAGCATTCTTGCGAACTTTACGTGCAAAGATGGAGTGAATACGCTGCTGCCACATAGCGCGATTGGCAAAGCGGAAAGCCTCCTCCGCTAGCGGATTTGACTCAATCAGGGTCACCCCCGCATTGATTCGCTCCAATGCACGGCGGCAGCTCTTGACGGATCGTTGTGCCGCTTCTTCATGCCCTTGTAATCGCTCTTTGGGCAATTGCAGCTTGACTTCTTCAACGTTGATCCAGACCCGATAAGCCGTCTCGATATGGCGAAGGCTGGCGATCAAACCTTCCTTGGGAAGTTCGCTCAAGACCTTCATGTCCATGGTCAGGCCAGCAAGGTTTTCGTCATCTTTGGCAGAACGAGGAGTTTGCTGGGGAACTTCAAACATTGGCACCCATTCGGTTTCCACCATCACGGCACGCTCAGCAAGGGGCTCCGGTAATGTCGAATGAATGGAAATCCCGTGCCCAACAGCGAATTCGC
>CAIMVC010000248.1 GCA_903844825.1 uncultured Burkholderiales bacterium
CCCGCGGTGCGGCGGTGCCGATCCCGGTGGACGTGGTCACGGCCAAGGCCTTCGAGGCCGATGCGCCGGCCAGCATCAAGAAGGTGGCCGACGTGGCCGCGGACGACCTGATTCTTGACATCGGCCCGCAGACCGCCGCGCTGCTGGCGGCGCAGCTCAAGGCGGCCGGCACCATCGTCTGGAACGGCCCGGTGGGCGTGTTTGAATTCGACGCTTTTGCCAAAGGCACCGAAGGCATCGCCCGGGCAATAGCCGGCAGCAGCGCGTTTTCAATTGCCGGCGGTGGCGACACCCTGGCAGCGATTGCCAAGTACGGCATTGAAAAGCAGATCGGCTACATCTCGACCGGCGGCGGCGCCTTTTTGGAAGTGCTCGAAGGCAAAACGCTGCCGGCCTTCGAGATTTTGCAAAAGCGCGCTGGAGGCTGAAAGGCCGACTCAGCGCCCTTTTGTTCGCACATCGGTCACCAGACCTGCTGGGTGCGCCAGTTCGGCTGAACGCGCTGCATCAAGTTCCAGGCGGTACCGGGCCATGAGCTCATTGACTTCCCTCAAGCGCTTGCGGGCTGTGTCATCCGGTGCGTTTGCGAGGGCTGCGCGCTGTGCGCTCTCATAGGCCGCAGCGCCTTGGGCGCTGCGGCCCATTTGCTCCAGCACCCTGGCCATGCCCAGTAACGCTTCGTAGCGCTCAGGCGCTACCTCAATAGCCCGCTGATAGGCGCCAACAGCCTGCTCGAACTCGCCCATCTGCCGGCACAGGTGGCCGGATTCCAGCCAGGCGCTGTAATTGCTCGGATCGATTCGAAGTGCGTCAAAGAAGGCCTCGCGTGCGAGCATCCAGCGGCCGATCTTCACCAGACAACGGGCCCGCCCCAGATGAGCCACGGTCAGGGCCGGGTTCAACAGTGCAGATTCGCCGTAATGACCTAGCGCCTCATCAAACCTCTGCTCACGCCAGGCCCGGTTACCGTCGTTGAATTCAGCACGGCCCAGCAGGGCCAGCTGCTCGGCATGTTGCGCACTGGACGTGGCCAGTGCCTGCCTGATCTCCTTGAGCCCCAACAGGCGGACCTCGTAGCGCTGCACCACCTCCCGAGCCTCTTTGATCTGCCCCGGCAGTACCTGCTGGGCTGCTTTCACGTGGGGATCCCACGAGTAGGAATAACCCAGCCCAACGGCCAGCAGATCCACCGGCCTTCCTCGAGCGTCATCGCGCGCCAGCTGCGTTTCGATGTGCAACCAGTGCCAAGACTCACCCCGAAAACGAACACGTTTCAGGCGTGACGCATGCGAGCCGAGCATGACCTTGCGCCTGAGCTGAACCTCACTGCGGATGGGGTAATGCGCCAGCACAAAGGGCAGCTCCACGGCAGGCACAACTTGGTTCTCCAGCTCGTTATACAAAGCGTGGCAGCCCACTTGCCAAGTGTGCTCGGCCAAAAGGTACGCCGGTGCGATCACCTTGGATAGTGCATTCAATTCAAGGCTGCGGTAATGTCTCATGCGCCGAAAAAAGTAGGGGTCGGCTTCATCTCCTTCGGGCAGAAAGGTGCGCCAGCGCATGGCCCCCACATGTCCGGGAGGCAGCGCCCGCAAGGCCTCACGCAGACCAGCGTAATCAATGTCTAGCAATTCGTCGGCATCCAGGGGCACTACGAAGTCCACTTCATGGCCTGCGGCCAGCGGCCTGGCCACGGTCCGCATCGCCTCGGCCTGGGTGTGCGCCGGGTCCGTCCAGTGGTGCAGAACGATGGGCAGCCCCTCCGCCTGCAGTTGTTGCAGGATGACCACCGTGTTGTCCTCAGAGCCGTGATCAATCACATGCAGACTGTCGAGCGCGCGCAAGTTGTAGCGCGCCCAAAGTTCGATCACGTCTGCCTCGTTGCGGACCATGCTCACGCCGGCACATCGCAAAGAGAGATCAAAAGATTCTTTTTTATTCATCGAATAACGATACTCGATTAAAGGTTAGTCCCAACCGAAAGGCGGCAGTTGGGCGCGGCGTTTGGGCGCGGCAGAGGGGCTGACGAGGCAGGTCGCTGGCTCGGCGTGAGCGCCAGCCGGGCGCCATGTCCGGCCGGCGCGAGCAACAACGCCAGCGGCCATGCAGCGCTCTCACCCAGGCCGCAGTCAGGGCTCATGTGCAGGGTGATCAACGCAAAAGGCTCCCCACGGCTCCAGGGGGCGGCCCACGATCAGCCGGTCGACGTCAGGGCCAGCGACGGCATGAGCGCGCTCAAACAGCCGCAAGTGCTTGCTGGATGCCCCAAGGAACGCTAGACAAAGGTGATCTGCAGGCACAACTGGTAGCCCACGCCCCAGACGGATTTGATGGCGGGCTCGGCGCCGTCGCCCTGGACCGACTTGAATTTGCGTCTGAAGCGGCCGATCAGCTCTTCGAGCGCGTGTTTGGTCATCTGGTTGTCGGCGTCGTCGTTGCCGTAGAGGTCGCACAGCACGCCAGAGTCCAGGGTGTTGTCCTTGGCCTGGACCAGCGCGACCAGCAGCGTTTTTTCGCGGGTCGTGAGGCTGATCTTTTGATGCGGAAGCGGCCCGGACAGTGTTCTGTCGCGCAAGCTCAGAGACCATTCATCGCCCGTGCTGGTTTCCTTGATGCGCCGGCCCAGGCTCAGCAAAACGGCCACCAGCTCGTCTGGCGCGATTGGTTTGGTGAGGTACACATCCGCGCCGCCTTGTCGGTAGCCCGCAATCCGGTCATGCAGCGCGACGCGGGCTGTCATGATCACAATGCCCGCGTTGGGCAGGGATTCGCGCAGCCGGTTGCACAAACTCAAGCCACTTTCACCAGGCAAGTTCCAGTCGACGATGAACAGATCAATCGCCACCCGCGCGATCAGATCGTCCATGGCGGTGGCACTGTTGACGGCATGCACCACGAAGCCGTGGTCGTTGAGGTGGCGCACGATTTCCTCGCGCAGCAGGTGGTCGTCCTCGACCAGGGCGACTACCAGCGCCGAAGGCCCGGGTGCGGGTTTGCTGTTGGCGGTTTTCATTGGGGAATCCTGACCTCAAAAATAGCGAGACTCGCCTCCATGCGGTAGCTCACCGCCGCGCCAATTTTTTTGGCCGCCGACTCAACAATGCTCAGGCCAATGCCCATGCCGGCATGGTTTTGAACACTGGGATGGCGGTAGTAGCGCTCGAACAGGCGCGATTCATCGGGCTCGCTGCCGGTGGCGACCGGGTTGCTGATTTCAAAACAGGTCACGCTGGCGGACTGGCCCTGCCCGGCCGCCCCCAGCTCGTTGCGCACCTTGACGGTGATCTGGTCGCCCGCAGAGTACTTGTAGGCGTTGCTTAAAAGGTTTTCGATGATGACGGTCAGCATTTGTCGGTCGGTGTTGAAAAAAAGGTCCTCGGCGATGTGCAGCTCAAAGCGATGCGCGGCCGAATACTCGTCCAGCAACTCACGGACGAGCTCTGCGGCGAGAATTTTCTCGGTGGGCATCGGCTCTGCGCGCTCGACTTTGTTAGACAGCGCCACATGCTCGATCAGGGCGTTCATCCGGTCGACCGAACTCACGATGTGCTGAAACCTTTCAGACGAATCACCGTCCAGACCGATCTTGCGCCGCAGCGAGGCCAGCGCAAACTTGATGGTGGCGAGCGGGTTTTTCAGCTCATGCGTGAGCATGTCGATAAGCATCCGGCGTTCCGAGAGTTTTTCCTCGTTGGCCTGGGCCTGCGCTGTTTGCAGGCGCAGGGTCTGAATTTCCTCGAGCTTTTCCATCTTGCGGTTGGCCTGGTCGGTAAACGCGATCCAGAACACCACAATACCAATCGGCAAACCATTGAGTCGCCAGTCCGAAAAGTTTGTGATCAAAGCAAAGCGACCCACCAGTTCCGGCTCGCCGAGCAATATCACGGCGCTCATGGCAAAGACGATCAGGTAGGTGATGTAGCCGCCCAGCATGATTTTTGCCAAGGTTTTGGGAATGCCCCGGCTCATCAAAAGCCCGGCTATCTGAAGCAGCAAATTAGCGAACACCAGCATGTAAAGACCGGTCAGCGCGGTTTGCCGGTGCCCGAACAAGGTCATCAGGACAGCTATGCCAAACAGCACAATCAGCACGGCAACGCCCTGGTGGTAGCGTCGGTGCGCTTGGTAGTTCGACAAAAATGCCCAGCCCATGAGCGTGACCATGACCAGCCGAAGCTCCAGAAAAATCGGACCCCAGGTGTTGATGGTTTCCGGCTGCCACTGAGGCAGCCACTGCGCCAGCAGGCCGGAGGAGCTCAGGGTGTACAAAACGACAAACAGCTGATGCCCGCAGTACATCAACACCAGGGCCGAACGCTCAAACACAAAAAAGGCCAGCCCCAGCACCAGCAGGCCGGTGGCCAGCGTCAGGGCCATGCTCAGGCGACCGACGCGCGGCGCCACCGAGTCAGCCAGACGGTCGGCTGGCGTGACTTCAATTTGCACCAGCCTGCGCCCGTCGGTCTGAACTTTGAGGTAAACCACGCTGGGTTCTGCCGTGCCCGAACCCAGCGCGAAACAGTGAACATCATCGGGACAGCGGTAGCGCGTTCGCGCTCGTCTGTCGCCGCCAGGCTGCACCTGCCAGCGCCCATCGACACGCTCGTACAGATCAACAAGATCGAGTGAGTACGGCGTCACCCGAACGATCAAGGGACTGGTGGCCCTTGCGGCCAAATCGTCGCCACTGGGGGTGATGGTCAGGCGCACCCAGGTCGTACCCGTCTGAAAACCCAGATTCAGGTCGTTTTGGTAGCGCTTGAAAGACGCTTGCGGCACGCTATCGATCGTGAACTGGTTGAGCTGGTCCTGGACAAAGGCCTTCTCAACGCCATAGTTCACCTCGGCCGAGTGCGCTGGCCATTGGCACAGCAGGAAGAAAAGAAAAAAGATCAGGCGGTTCATGGTGGACGGTGCAGCTCGGATCATGACAGCCGAGCATCGGGATGGCTGGGAATTCAGGCCGATTTTCCCTGCCGAGGTTTGGATCTGCGCAAGTTTTTGAAAAATACGGGCTTGATCCGTGCGTAATCATGCGCTTTGACAAGCCAGGGCCAGTCCTCAGGTAAGCCCTGAGTCAAACCTCTGCCGTCCGCAAAGCGACTACTTGCCGTTGTAAAGCTGCCGTATGGACGAAAGATAACCCGATCCCTTGGTCCGACTCGGCACGGCGGGCATGATGGCCTGCTGCACATGAAAAAGAACGTCATTGTGCGAGAGCCGGTGGGTCTTCATGAGGCCTTGAAGGTCCGCCATCACTTTGGCAATCTCGGCCTGTCGCACTGCCAGACGTTGCTCCTCCTCGCGCCTGCGCTGTTGTCTTTCCTCGTCCTGAATGGCGGCGATCTGTCGCTCCAGCAAGGCCTTTTGATCGTGCAGTTGTTTGATGTCCATATTCACCTCCAAAGCGCGTCGGGCGCCTGACGCATAGGGTAGGACGCGACTCTAACGCCTCCCCTGGCTGCAATGCCCTTGCTAACGCACACAAGCGCACCATTGCACACAGCAGGCCGGGCAACACGGTGGTTTTGACTGGGCCAAGCCCTGTTTGCGCGTTCGGCAGGTACATGCCGATCCCCGCGCGAGGGCCAGCCTGGTTTTGGTACCCTGCTTGTAACTCCTTTCGTGGGAAAATTGAAACCAAATTACATGGAGATTCTCTAATGCCCAGTCGCGCCACCAAGATCGTTGCCACCTTAGGCCCCGCCTCGAACGAGCCAGCCATGCTCGAAAAAATGATCCGGGCCGGCGTCAATGTCGTTCGCCTGAACTTCAGCCACGGCAAGGCCGAGGACCATATCAAGCTGGCCGGGCTGGTACGTGAGGCGGCCACGCGGGCCGGCCGCGAGGTGGCGATCATGGCCGACTTGCAAGGCCCCAAAATTCGCGTCGGCAAATTTGCCGAAGGCAAGGTGCAGCTCGTGAGCGGCGAAAAGTTTGTGCTCGACGCCTCGCGCACCGAGCTAGGCGACATCAAGGGCGTGGGGCTGGACTACAAAGAACTGCCGCGCGACGTCAAGGCCGGCGACGTGCTGCTGCTCAACGACGGCCTGATCGTGCTGACCGTGGACGCCGTGCGCGGCGAAGAAGTGCTGACCACCGTCAAGATGGGGGGCGAGCTGTCCAACAACAAAGGCATCAACAAGCAAGGTGGCGGCCTGACGGCGCCGGCGCTCACCGCCAAGGACATGGACGACATCAGGACGGCCATGAGCTTTCAGGCCGACTACGTGGCCGTGAGCTTTCCCAAGAATGCCACCGACATGGAAATGGCGCGCCAGTTGTGCAATGTGGCAGCTGCACCTTTCAAGCACAAGCCGGGTCTGATCGCCAAGATCGAGCGCGCCGAGGCCATTCCCAAGCTCGATGAGATCTTGCAGGTCAGCGACGGCATCATGGTCGCCCGCGGCGACCTGGCGGTCGAAGTCGGCAATGCGGCCGTGCCGGCCCTGCAAAAACGCATGATCAAAATGGCGCGCGCCGCCGACAAGGTGGTGATCACCGCCACCCAGATGATGGAAAGCATGATCGTCAACCCGGTGCCCACGCGCGCCGAGGTCAGCGACGTGGCCAACGCCGTGCTCGACGGCACTGACGCCGTCATGCTCAGCGCCGAGACCGCAGCCGGCCGCTACCCGCTCGAGACCATCGAGGAAATGGCCAAGATTTGCGTCGAGGCAGAAAAGGCCGAGTACACCGAACTCGAAGCGGACTTCACTGGCAAGACTTTCAGCCGCATTGACCAGTCGATCGCCATGGGCGCGCTGTTCACCGCTCACCACCTGGGCGCCAAGGCCATCGTGGCATTGACCGACAGCGGCTCGACCGCGCTGTGGATGAGCCGGCACAACATCCGCGTGCCTATTTACGCGCTGACATCGCGCCTGAGTACCCAGCGAAAAATGGCGCTTTTTCGCAATGTCCGGCCCCTTTTGATGGACACCAGCGGCGACCGCGACACCGCGCTCGACCAGGCCGAAGGCCACCTGCTGCGCCGCCATATCGTGCAAAGCGGCGACGTCTACGCCATCACCTGCGGTGAGCCCATGGGCGCGCCAGGCGGCACCAACATGCTCAAGATCTGCCGGGTGGCGTAAGCCCCGTATCGTCGACCCGGCCCTTCATGTTTACCCCACCGATGGCGAGGGTCACATCAACGAGCTCTCCTATGGGGTCGAACAAATCGGCTGGACGGGTCACTCCAAACCGCTGGCGATGCACGGCATCCGCTCCATGCAGCCGCCGGCACTGCCGCACCGATCAGAGTTTGCCGTAGTCAACGACAGTCCCCAGCTGTTCTTGTCCCTTGACAGCGGCTACCGCCGCAAAGCACCATGGCCCGAAACCTTTGACGTCGGCGGCGCGCTGCTGGCTCGGCCTTTCAAGGTCAGCAAGATCGGACCCGTCCGGATTTTTGTGGATGACGTGGACGCGGCGCTGGACTTTGACGGCAACCTCGTTCAGCTGTCTTGGGAAATGGCGCAAGTCAGCTGGGACGACCAAGCCCGCCCAGCGCATCCTCGCCGCGCCTAGCCGTCTGACCCGGCGCAGTGGCCAGCCACGCTGGCACTCCCAAGCGACAGTTTCCTGGGTGAGGTCTTCCTGGGCGCTGGCCACGGACCGAGATCTACCCGCTAATTCATGGGCCCCAGCGCGAGGGTCAGAGCGCCTGCTGCTGCACTTGGAACTCGTCCTGCGCGTCTTGCGCAGCGGGCGCTTCAGGTGTGTTGTCCTCAGTCATCCTGGCCAGCAAGCCGGCCAGAAGCTCCCGCTCGGCGGGCTCGAACATGGCGATCAATGCCAATTCAGCCTGCGCGTGGGCGGGCATCGCCTTGTCAGCCAGTCGACGTCCTTTTGAGGTGAGCTTGACCAGAACGCCCCGGCCATCGGCGGGATGGATAGCTCGCTGGATATAGCCCTCGCGCTCCAGCCGCTTGAGGAGGTTGGACAGACCGCCAGAGCTGTACAGCAGGGTCGACTGCAACTCCGAGGGCGTCATCTGGAACGGTGCGCCCTTGACACGCAGCGTGGCAAGCACACCGTACTCCTGGTACTTCAATCCGTGGGATGCGATGGCCTCGTTGAGCCGGCGCAGCGCAAGGTCCTGCAGCCGCAACAATCGACCCACCACCGCCTTGCCGGAACTGTCGATGTCCGGCCGCTCTTGACGCCACCAGCGCATGCCACGGCTGACCAGATCCTCCTTGGGTTCGCCGTTGTTTGGGGGCATATTCGCTGAACTTTCCTGGCACTGCAACTGAGGGCCCCTCAGCTTACCGCAAACCCCGGCAGACCCCGGTAGACCCGGTCGAAAAACTCCGCTTGCATTTATCTTTCGTTAAAGATAAAAACAGGGGGTCGACTCAAACTCTTCACCACCCCCGGGTCCCGCCCTCATGCTGCGGATCCGGTTGACCAAGGAGAACCGCATGAAAAAGCCTCTGAATCTTATGCTGGCCGCCGCAGCGGTCTTTGCCGGCCTGTGGAGCGGCAACGCCGCCGCCCAGGAACTCGTGGTCGGAATTTTCGGTGGATCGTTCCTGGACGACTCCAAAACCTGCCACATCAGCGAGTTCGAAAAGAAGACCGGCGCCAAGGTGGCCACCAAGGCCGGCAGTTCAAGCCAGTTTGCTGCGGCCATACGCGCGACGGCCGGAAAGTCGGACATGGACGTGGTCTATATCGACAACTCGCTGGCCGTGCAGCTTAAAAACGAGAAACTGCTGGAGACCATCGACCGCAGCAAGATTCCGAGCGCCGCCAACGTCTCGCCAAAAATGTTCGACAAGGACAACCAGTTCGTGGTGTTCATGACAGGCGCCACGGTCATCGTCTACGACCCGACGCAGATCAAGACGCCGCCCACATCCTGGAACGATCTGTTCAAACCCGAATACGCAGGCAAGATGGCCATCGGTGACATCTCCGGAACTTCTGGACTGCACCTGCTGCTTGCCCTTAACCGCATCAATGGCGGTGACCTGAGCAACCTTGATCCCGGCTTCAAGGCCATCAAGCCGCTGGCCAAGAACTCGGTCACGCTCTACACCCAGGCCGACCAGATCGTGTCCCTCTTTGAGCGCAAGGAAGTGGCCATTGCGGCCTGGTACCCGGACCGCGCTGGCTCGGTCATAGACAAGGGCCTGCCAATGGCGGTGGTCTACCCCAAGGAGGGCGCCGTGGGCATCCTGCCGGCACTGGTGATTCCCAAGGGCGCCAAGAACCCTGCGCTGGCACTGAGATACATTGAGGAGGTGCTGTCCACAGCAGGACAGAGCTGCTTTGCAGAGAAAAAGTATGCCGGCCCGGTGAATACCAAAGTCACGCTGTCCGAGAAGGCGCGCAAGATCGTTCCTTTCGGCGAGTCCTTCGACAATTTGTGGGCGCCCGACCCAGAGGCGGTGGCCAAGAACGTGGGTGAATGGACGCGCCGCTGGCAGCGCGAAGTCACCCGCTAATTCTGTGCCACTGTCCCAACCCGACGCCTCATGCCAGCCCTCACACTCGACCGACTCGAAAAGCGCTACGACCAGCAACTGGCTGTTTCTGCCGTCAGCCTGAGCATTCGAGATGGCGAGTTCGTGTCGCTGTTGGGGCCGTCGGGCTGCGGCAAGACGACCGTGCTGCGCATGGTGGCCGGGCTGATCGATCCGACCGCAGGGCGGGTGCTGATCGACGACCGTGACATCACGCGGCTGGCGACCAACAAACGTCAGATCGGGCTGGTGTTCCAGTCCTACGCACTGTTCCCGCACATGACCGTGTTCGAGAATGTTGCCTACGGACTTCGGCGGCAGGGACTAAGCGGTGACGTTCTGCGGCAGGGTGTCGACGCGGCGCTGGAGAGCGTGCGACTGGGCGGCCTTGCCCAACGCATGCCGCGTCAGTTGTCCGGCGGGCAGCAACAGCGCGTCGCACTGGCACGCGCGATCGCGCCACGGCCAAGCATCCTGCTGCTGGACGAGCCGCTGTCCAACCTGGATGCAACCTTGCGCGACGAAATGCAGATCGAGCTCAAGCGTTTGCAGCGCAGCGTGGGCATCACCACCGTGTTCGTGACCCACGATCAGGTCGAGGCCATGACCATGTCCGACCGCGTCTGCGTAATCGCCCACGGCGTGGTGCAGCAGTTTGGCACGCCCGAAGAGGTCTACCACCGACCAGCCACGGGCTTCGTGGCTCGCTTCATCGGCCGGCCGAACCGCCTGCAGGGGCACATATGGACGGCCGGGCCAGATGGTGCGGCGCGAGTGCTCCTGAAGGGCAACATCGCCTTCGCCTGCGCCGCGCCGGGCACCCTTGCGGCAGGCGCGTCAGCTGACGTCGTGCTACGCCAGGAGGACATCCGCTTCGCCGCCCCGGCCGAGGCCGGCACACGGGCCAACGTGCATCCGGCAAGGGTGCTGTTGCGCGCCTTCAGCGGTGCCCGGGTGCAGTATGTGCTTGCCGTGCGTGATACGCTGGAACTCGTGATGGACTCAGCCACCAACGGTCCCGATGCGGCTCATGAGCCCGGCGAGCAGGTATTCATCAGCATCGATCCCGCCCATGTCTACGTCAGCGCCCCGGAGACCGCTGCGTGAGCCAACGGGCCATCGGCACCATTTTGCTGTCGCCGCTGCTGCTGGTGTTGCTGGGGGTGTTCGTCGCACCCGTGGCGATGATGCTGCCGCTGAGCCTGCACGAGTACCTGCCGGGCACCGGTGTGGCCGCCAGTTGGACCCTTGAGAACTATGTGCGCCTGGCGACCGACGAGTTCTACCGCGAGGTGATCGTTCGTACCTTGATCATGGGTCTGAGCGTCACCCTGGCTTGCCTGGTCATGGGTTATCCGCTGGCCGTTTATATTGCTCGGGCCACGCCGCGCATGCGTATGGTGATGACCATGCTGGTCATTTTTCCCATGCTGCTGAACCTGGTGGTGCGCTCCTTCGGCTGGATCGCACTGCTGGCCAACCGCGGATTGATCAACAACCTTCTGATCGATATCGGCCTGATCGAGCGGCCGATCCGCATGATGTTCAACCTGTTCGGGCTCACGGTCGGCATGACGCATATTTTTCTGCCCTTCATGGTGCTGATGCTGGTACCCGTGCTGCAGGCCATCCCGCGCGACCTACAGGCTGCGGCCTACACGCTCAGTGCCAGCCGCCTGCGCGTCTTCTGGAGCGTGACGCTGCCTCTGAGCGTGCCCGGTATTCTGGCCGGTTGCATTTTGGTGTTCACACTGACCATCAGCGCGCTGGTGACGCCGCGAATGCTGGGTGGCCCGACCTATCGGGTCATGGCCACACTGATCTACGACGATTTCCTGCAGACGCTGGACTGGCCCAGTGGCGCTGCCATGTCGTTCACGCTCACTGCCATCACGCTGCTTGTGATCGGCGTGTCGAGCCGCTGGCTCAAGCGCTGGGGCGGTGGGCTGTGAATACCGAAAGCCGACCCGGTCCCGGCCTGACAGCCGCTGCCATGGCCGTGGTGATCTTCCTGCAGATCCCGGTGCTGGTGGTGATGTTGGCCGCTTTCAGCAAGACCTCGTACCTCACCATTCCGCCGCAGGGCCTGACCACCCAGTGGTTCGTGCAGGTGCTGCAGGACCCCGAATATCTGAGCGCGACGTGGACCAGCCTGTGGCTGGCGGGCGGCTCTACGGCGGCCTCCCTGGTGCTGGGGCTGGCGGGCGCCTACGCCATCCATCACCGCATGGTGCCGGGCGCCTCGATGCTGACCTCGCTGCTGATGGCTCCGCTGGTGCTGCCCTCGGTGGTGCTGGGTGTGGCACTGCTGCAGTACTACACGCTGACCGGCGTTCGCGGCAGCCTGGCTGGACTGCTTCTGTCCCACATTGTGATCACGCTACCTTATGTCGTGCGCGCCAGCCTGTCGAGTCTGACTTCGCTGGATCCCGCCCTGGAAAGCGCCTCGAAGGTGCTGGGTGCGGACGGCTGGACCACCTTCCGGCTGATCACGCTGCCCCAGGTCAAGCCAGGGCTTGTCGCCGGCGGGCTGTTCTCATTCATCACCTCGCTGGACAATGTGCCGGTGACCGTGTTCCTGCTGTCAGCCAGTCAGAACACGCTGCCGGTGAAGATTTTTACCTCGGTCGAACACGGCGTCGATCCGCGCGTGGCCGCCATCTCGACATTGCTCATTGTTGCGACCGCGGTCACCATGTTGCTGGCCGAGCGCTGGACCGGCTTTCACAAACACGTCTGAAGAATCCAAGGAGTTCCCGACCATGGCGACCACCTCCAGGGGCTTTCCGCTGCTGCTGACCTTCGACCTCGACTGCGAGACCATGTGGACGGCTCGCGACGCCTCCTATGCCAAACGACCGATCCTGATGTCCCAGGGCGCCTATGGCTGGAAGGTGGGCCTGCAGCGGGTGCTGGCGCTGCTTGAGCGCTTCCAGGCCAGGGCCACCTTTTTCGTGCCAGGCATCGTGGCCGAGCGCCAGCCGCACACGGTCGAGTTGATCCTCAAAGGCGGGCATGAAATCGCGCACCACAGCTATTCGCACCGCTGGATCGTCAACCTCAGCCCCGAGGAGGAGCACGAAGAATTCCAGAAGGGAATGGAAGTCCTGACCCGGCGGGCCGGCTACCGTCCCCGCGGCTGGCGCTCGCCCGCGGCGGAGTTCAGCGAGCACACGCTGGGCATGATAGAGGAGTACGGCTTTGACTACTCATCGAACTTCTTCGACGATGACTCGCCCTACCTGTTGACCATCAATGGCCGCCGCACACGCATCGTGGAACTGCCATTTCGCTGGGTGCTGGACGACGCGCCATTCTTCCAGTATTCGATCGTGCTCCCCGGACGAACCATGCAGGCACCGTCGGCTGTTCTGGAGGCCTGGAAGAGCGAGTTTGACGTGCTCTACGCAGAAGAGCGGATGATGATGGTCGGCATGCACCCGGAGATCATTGGGCAGCCATCGCGCCTGAAGGTTCTGGAGGGGCTGCTGCTGCACGCGCAGTCGCATCCCGGGGTCTGGATCGACCGCTGCGACCGCATCACCGATGACATGCGCATCCTGCTGGAAGCCGGCGCATGAGAGGTATCGAAGGCAAGGCCTTTGTGATCACCGGCGGCGCCAGTGGCATCGGACTGGCCGTAGCCCTGCTGGCACTGCAAGGGGGTGCGGCGGGGGTATGCCTGATCGACCATGAGCCGGCGGCGCTGGCGCAAGCCGTGCAGTCGCTAGGTCGGAACGCCCATGGCCTCCTTGGCGACGTGGCAGATGCGGCCCAGGTGGCACAAGCGGTCGCCGCATCTGCGCTGCGACTCGGGCGCATTGATGCCGTGGTGAACGCTGCGGGCGTCGACCACGTGGCGGCACTGGAGGCCATGACGGACGAAGCCTGGGCGCGCATCCTGGCGGTCAACCTCACCGGCCCAATGCTGGTGAGTCGCGCAGCAGTGCCACACCTGCGCGCAGCCGGCGGCGGAACCATCGTGAACATCGCGTCCGGCGCCGGCCTCGCGCCGCTGCGCGAGCGCAGCGCGTACTGCGCCAGCAAGGCCGGCGTGATCATGCTGGGCAAGGCGCTGGCCATGGAACTTGCCCCGGACAATATCCGCGTCAATGCCGTGTGCCCTGGCGCAGTGGACACGCCGCTTTTTCGCGGCAGTTACGAGCACACTGTCGATCCGGCCGCCACGCTGGAAACCATCCGCCAGCGCTACGCCTTGCAGCGTGTGGCCCGGCCGGAAGAGATCGCCGAGGCCGTGTTGTACCTGAGCAGTCCAGCCTCGAGCTACGTCACCGGCACTGCCCATGCTGTGGACGGCGGACGAACCTTTCACTGAGGATGCCGAAATGCAGCAACGCTTCATTGATCGCGTGGTGGTCGTCACCGGCGGCGGGCTGGGCATAGGCGCAGCGAGTGCGCGACGCTTTGCCGACGAAGGCGCTCGGGTCGCGGTCATGGACCTGGATGCGACAGAAGTCGCCACTCGGGTGGCCCTCGCCGTGAACGGGGACTGCACCGACGCAACCCAGGTTAACGCCTTCTTCGACCGCGTGGAGGCCACACTAGGCCCCATTGACGTGCTGTTCAACAACGTGGGCCAGAGCGCCCGGGAAAGGGGCGGACCCTTTTTGGCGTCGGATGAGGCCACCTGGCGCTTCGTACTCGAAGTTTCACTGCTCACCGCGATGCGCGCCTCGCGCCGGGTGGCGCCCGACATGCGCGCGCGTTCCCGCGGGCGCATCATCAACATGAGCAGCGACGCAGCCCTCGTGGGCGACGTCGGCCTGGCGGACTACGCCGCCGCCAAGATGGGGGTGGTTGGCTTTACCCGCTCGCTGGCCCGCGAACTGGCAGCGCAAGGTGTGACCGTCAATGCGGTCTGTCCGGGCGCGATTCGTACCCGCGCGCACGACACGCTCGAACCCGCTGTACTCGAGCGCATACGCGCCGGCACGCCGGCAGGCTTCATCGCTGAACCCGCCGACGTGGCCGCCCTGGTGGCCTTCCTGGCCAGCGACGAAGCACGCTTCATCACCGGCCAAACGATCCTGATCGATGGCGGTCGCTGGATGACCTGAACCATGCAAAAAACCAATCTCCCATCCCCCCCCTCCGATCTGGCCGACCTGGGCGCGGTCGAAGCCGCCGCGCTGATCCGCAGCAAGGAGGTGTCTGCGCTTGAGTTGGTCGATGCAACGCTGGCGCGCATAGAGCGCTGCGCGCACCTCAATGCGTTCGTCACGGTGACCGCCGACCTTGCCCGGGAGGCCGCCCGCGAGGCCGAACGCGCGGTGATGCGCGGCGACTCGCTCGGGCCGCTGCACGGCGTGCCGTACTCGGTCAAGGACCTGACGCTGACCGCCGGTGTGCGCACCACCATGGGCTCGGCCATCTTCGAGCACTTTGTGCCGCAACACGACGCCATCCCGGTGGCCCGAGCCAGGGCCGCTGGCGCCATTTTGATCGGCAAAACCAACACGCCCGAGTTCGGCGCGAGGCAAATGGCCCAGTCCCCGGTAGCCGGTCGCACCCTGCACCCCACGCATCCCCAGTACACACCCGGCGCATCGAGTTGTGGGGCGGCCGTGGCGGTCGCCAGCGGACAGGGTCCGATCGCGCTGGGCACGGACGGTGGCGGCTCAATCCGCATCCCGGCCTCGTGCTGCGGCATCGTCGGCTTCAAGGCCACCCTGGGGGCCGTGGCCAACCTGCAACCCGCAGATCTGTTTGCAGCCAATTCCTACGTCGGCCCCATGGCACGCAACGTGGCCGACACCCGGCTGCTGTTCAACGCCATCCGCGGCCCCCATCCCCTGGACCCCTGGGGTCAGGGGATGCACGCAGGCAGGAGCGGTCCGCGCGAACTTGCCGGGTTGCGGGTGGCCTGGCTACCCACCTGTGGCAACCGCCTCGACCCCGAGGTAGCCGCAGTCACCGAGGCCGCGATGCGGGCCCTGCAAAATCAGGGCGCGCATGTAGAGCCGGTGGGCCTGGACTTCACTAGTCTGGAGCCGCATTTTCTGGTGCTGCTGGAGACCCTCGTCGCGTCCCGGGTCGGGCCGCATCTGGCGCAATTCGGTGAACGCATGGATCCCGAGGTTCGCGCCGTGGCCCTGCGCGGTCTTCAGCGCAACGCGCTGGAGCTGCAGGAGGCCAGCTTTGCACGAACACGCTGCTTCCAGGATCTGCAGCGCGTCCTCGAGCGTTTCGACCTGCTGGCCTCGCCCACCGTCTCGGCACCGCCGCTGCACATTGACGTCAACCCGGAAGGACTGATCGAAATCGACGGTCAGGCCGAGGCCACGGTCCGCGCCGCCTGGTATCCCTACACCTACCCCATGAACCTGACCGGTCACCCTGCGTTGTCCATGCCCTGCGGACGCAGCCGAATAGGCCTGCCGATCGGGCTGCAACTGGTGGGGCGCTGGCATGATGACGACTTCCTGCTGTCTGTGGCAGAACTTCTGGAGCCGCATCTGCGAGCCTGAACGCGGGCCCACACGCAGTTGCAGACCGACGAAGCGGCGCGCCGGCGCAAGCTGGCAGGGCAGCTGGGCTAACATGCCGTGCATTGCAACCCGCTTCGATCAACGCCATGAACAGCCCCCCTCCACACAAGGTATGTATTTACGGCGCCGGCGCCATTGGCAGCTGGCTGGGCGCAGGTCTGGCGCAGGCAGGCTCTGACGTGAGCATGGTCGCGCGTGGCGCCACGCTGGAGGCGCTGCGCCAGCACGGGCTGCGTCTTCAAGCGGGCGACCAGCCCGTGCGCGCAACGCCTGTTCAAGCCAGCAGTCACCCCGCCGAGCTGGGCGTGCAGGACCTGGTGGTGATCGCGGTCAAGGCGCCGGCCATGGCTGATGTGGCGCGGCATATCGCACCCTTGATCGGCCCTGCGACCACCGTTCTGACGGCCATGAACGGCGTGCCGTGGTGGTTTTTGCAAGGCTTCGGCGGCACGCTGGCGGGCACACGCCTGCAGTCGGTGGACCCTGACGGCAGCATCGCGCAAGCCATTGCCGCCTCGCAAGTCATTGGCTGCGTGGTGCATGCCAGCTGCTCCATGCAGGCGCCCGGCCTGGTCAAGCATCACTTTGGCAACAAGCTGATCGTCGGTGAACCCTCGGGCGTGCAGAGCGATCGCGTCAAAGAGCTGAGCGCGCGCCTGACCCGTGCCGGCTTTGAGGCGGTGCTCTCCGAGCAAATTCAGAAAGACATCTGGTACAAGCTCTGGGGCAACATGACGGTCAACCCGATCAGCGCACTGACGGGGGCGACGACCGACAAGATCATGGACGACGATCTGGTGCGTGGCTTCATCTCCGGGGCCATGCTGGAGGCGCGGGACATCGGCAACCACATCGGCCTGCCCATCGACCAGCAGCCCGAAGACCGCCACGCGGTGACGCGCAAGCTCGGCGCGTTCAAGTCCTCCATGCTGCAAGACGTTGAAGCCGGCAAGCCGGTGGAACTCGACGCGCTGGTTGGGGCTGTGCGCGAGCTCGGTCAGCTCACCGGCACGCCTACGCCGCTGATTGACGCCCTGCTGGGTCTGGCGCGTTTGCAGGCTCGAGAGCGGGGTCTTTATCCGCGCGTATCAGGCGCATGAGCACCCGCCAGCGACCCCGCCTGCAACCCTTATCCACCCGCCAGCGCAGCCGGTGCCTCCAAGTTCTGTCAGGGAGTGCGTGTTTTGCCTATCAATAAAGTCAGTGAAGTCATCGAAGTCATTGAGCTTCGCCGCACCGGCGGGCCCGAGGTGCTGGAGCGGGTCGAACGCGCGCTGCCCCTACCGGCCCCGCACGAGGTCCGGGTGCGCGCCGAGGCCATCGGCGTCGGCAAGCCTGACACCCTGATCCGCAAGGGCAGCTACGCCTGGATGCCGCCTCTTCCCGCCGTGCCGGGCAATGAGATGGCGGGCCGCGTGGAGGCGCTGGGCAGCCAGGTGCGCACGCTGCAACTGGGCCAGCGCGTGCTGGTCAGCGCGCGCGAACTGGCGCAGCGCGGCGGCTGCTACGCCCAGGCCATGTGCGTGGCCGCCGACGCCCTGTACCCCTTGCCCGAGCAGGTGTCTGCCGTCGATGCCGTGACCCTGGGCAACTACCAGCTGGCGGGCGCTTTGCTGTATGAGTCAGGTATCAAGCGGCCGGGCAGTGTTTTGATTCACGGCGCTGCCGGCGGCGTGGGCACAGCGGTGCTGCAATTAGCGCAGGCCGACGGCCTGCTGGCCATTGGCACGGTCAGCAGCGAGGAAAAGTTCAGCTACGCGCAAGGCGCCGGCGTGCAGCACCTGGTTCATCGAGGCCGCCAATCGGTGCAGGACGCCGTGATGGCCCTGACCGGCGGGCGCGGCGTGGACCTGGTGCTCGACCATGTCGGCGGCGCCGATTTCAACGCTCAGCTTGAGCTGCTCGCGCCCTTCGGCACGCTGCTGTCGTACAACGCCCTGGGCGGCCTGCCGCCCGAGAACCTGCTGGGGGCCTTGCGCCGCCGGCTCGGTCACAGCCTGGGCGTGCGATGCTTTTCGATTCATTCGCTCGATCAGGTGCCCGGCACCCGCCGCGCCCTGATGGAGCGCGCCATCGCGCTGATGGCCGCCGGCAGGCTGCGCCCACCGCCACCGACCGTGTTGCCGCTGGCCCAGGCACGCCAGGCGCACGAGATGCTCGAAGCCGGGCAGACCCTGGGCAAGCTGGTGCTGCGGCCCTGAGGGCGAGGCCGAGCGAGTCTGCGCAAGCGGCTTGCGCCAGTCAGCGCTTCAGCGTTGGCCGTCGTGAACGCTGACCTGCTCTTTCGTCAGGCCGCCGATGCGCGCATGCACGCGCCCGCCCGTGCCCATGACCAGGGCAAACAGGATTTCCCGCGGCCGGGGCGCGTCCTGAATGCCAACTTCCATTGAGTTGTAATGGCTGCGCACGTAGCAAGCGTGAACATAGTGCAGCGGCACCATCAGGCGGTAGCCGGTGGCGGCCACGGCCTTGGAAGCCGGCACGATGGCCTTGGGCTCGCCGAGCACGGCACGCATGGCCCAGCCACCGGCCTCGTGCCAGACCGCTGCGTGCTCGAGCTCGCCGTCAACGCCAACGATGGCGGCCTTGCTGTAGACCTCGACATTGTCTTTGCCCAATACGCCAACCAGCTCTTGGGCTAGCAAGCTCCCCAGCGAGCGCAGCTCCGCCATAAAGGGCATCAGGTCCGGCTCGTAGCGGCCGGCATAGGGATTGCGCACCACAGCACAGGCGG
This sequence comes from uncultured Burkholderiales bacterium, assembly GCA_903844825.1. Taxonomy (GTDB): domain Bacteria; phylum Pseudomonadota; class Gammaproteobacteria; order Burkholderiales; family Burkholderiaceae_C; genus Polaromonas. Next base: position 18,720 of record CAIMVC010000248.1, read on the forward strand.
CGGCCAGACGCAGCGGCGTGGCCGGCGCGGGGCCACCTTCGTGGTAGATGGTTTCGATGTTCAGGCTGCGTTTGCGAATTTCGATCAATGACATGGCGCTGGTGTGAGTGTGGGGTGACGTGTTGAAGGGCTGAAGAAAGAAAACGGGGACTGCAGCTTACTGCTTTGGAATTTTCGAGTCGCTCACGACCTGCGCCCAGCGGCTGAGCTCGGAGCTGACCATGGCCTTCATTTCTTCAGGCGTGCTGCCACGGGCTTCGCCGCCTATGTCTTCCAGCCGGCTCTTGACGGCAGGCACCTGCAGCGCCTTGAGGGTCTCGGCGTTGAGGCGGTCGACCACCGCACGCGGCGTGCCCGCAGGCGCCAGCAGGCCGGCCCAGGAACGCACGTCGTAGCCGGCCACGCCTTGCTCGCTCACCGTCGGCACGTCCGGCAGACCGGGCCAACGCTGCGGACCGGTGGCGGCCAGCACGCGCAGCTTGCCGGCCTTGACGTTGCTCAGCACCGCCGTGGGCGGCGCGATGATGAAGGGCACGTCACCGGCCAGCAGCGCCGTCAACGAGGCCGAGTCACCGCGGTAAGGCACATGCAGCATGCTCACACCGGCCATTTTGGCCAGCAGCTCACCCGCCAGGTGGTGGGTCGATCCGACTCCGGCCGTGCCGTAGGCAATGGCCCCCGGTGCAGCCGTGGCGGCGCTGACAACGTCGCGAAAGGTGCGGAACTTCGAGTCGGCATGGGTGACCACCAAGAACGGAAAGTAAGTGATGGTCGAGACCATCTCAAAACTGTTGACCGTCTGGTAAGGCAGCGTGTTGTACAAAGCGCCGGCCACCACATGACCGCCGGTGGCCAGCAGCAAGGTGTAGCCGTCGGGCCTGGCACGTGCCACAGTCGCCGCCGCAATGGTGCCGCCGGCACCAGCCTGTGCCTCGACCACAATGGGCTGGCCCATGGACTTGGTCATTTCACCGCCCACCAGACGGGCGATGGCGTCAGCGTTTCCGCCGGGGGCGAACCCCTGGAGAATCTTGATCGGGCGCTCGGGATAACTCTGTGCCCAGACGGGCAGGCCCGCCAGTGCGCCAACCATCCCCAGGGTGCCTAACTTCAGCCAAAGTCTCTTGTTCATGCTTGTCTCCTCTATTTTTTGATGTTTGCGGGCGGCCGTCCGCCCGCAGCCCAGGCGCGCCTGTTAGCCCGAGACCACCGGGTTGCGCAAGATGCCGATGGCTTCGATCTCGACTTCCACCACGTCGCCAGCGCGCATGAACAGCGGCGGCTTGCGGCTCCAGCCAACCCCGGCCGGCGTACCGGTGGCGATCACGTCGCCAGGCACCAGGGTGAAGATGGTCGACGCATAGTTGATCAACGTGGGGATGTCAAAGATCATGTGGCCGGTGTGGCTGGACTGCTCGACCACGCCATTGAGGCGGGTGACCAGCGTGAGCTGGCGGCCCGGTGCGATCTCGTCGGCGGTGACCATCCACGGCCCAAAACTGCCGGTAGCTTCAAAGTTTTTACCCGAAGCGATCTGCTTGGCATGAAACTGCCACTCGCGCACGCTGGCATCGTTGTAGCAGGCGTAGCCGGCCACATGCGCGTAAGCCTGGTCTTTGGGGATGTTGCGGCCTTCCTTGCCGATGATGACGGCCAACTCGCCTTCCCAGTCCAGTGAATCAGACACCTTAGGGTTGACGATGGGCTGGTTGTGCGCGGTCTGCGAGCGCCACACGCGCAGAAAAATAGGCGGCTGCTCCGAGAGTTCGCGGTGCATGCCGGCGGCCAGCACCTCCTGGTGGTGGTCCATGTAATTGCGCACCGCGCAAATGATTTTTTCGGGTCGGGGAATCACCGGCAGGTAATGCAGATCGGCCAAGGCGCCATCGAGCGGCGCCCCCTGGACATGCTCGCCCGCCTGCAGGTAGTCGCCCGAGCCGATGTACTCGGCCAGCGTTGGCTGCTGCGGCCGGGCGCGGCTGAGGTTGGCCACCTGCTCGCCGACGACGGCCCCATACGCGGCCTGGCCCTGATGCAGGTAGGACAGTAATTTCATGAAAGCTCCCGGGTAGTTAAAGAGGTTGAAAGTAAAAAATCATCGTGACGCACCGCTCAGGTCGCTGACACCTTGCTCAGGAAACGCTCACGCCACTGCGCCACCGGCATGAAGGTCGGGTCGGCCCGACAAATGGCCTCGGTCTGCCGCATGATCTCTTCATCGCTAAGAGTCAAATCAAGCGGGTCACCATGCGGCTGGGCCACATAAAACGGCGTGTCGATATAGACCTCGACCGTGTTGCCCTCGGGGTCTGAAAAATAGATCGACAGCGCATTGCCGTGGTTCAGGCCGCGCATCTGCGTAGCGCCCCGCTCGAGTGCCGCTGCCTTGGCATCGCGAATGTGCTGAATGCTCGGCACGGCAAACGATATTTGCATGACCGTGCTGAACGTTGCTTCCACCGGCCGGCCCGAGGCCAGCACCAGCTGATGGTGCTGGTCCTCGCTGGCGCTCATGAACACCAGCTCGCTTTTGAAGGTACGGCCCTGACCCCGATCGGTCACAACCAGGCCAAAGACCTGCGTGTAAAAGTCGGTCATGCGCTGGATGTCGGTCACGAAAATACCGAAGTGTGAAGGGGTGGGTCGGGTCACGGTGTGCATGCAGTCTCCTTGAAATTGAGGGTCGATGGCAGGCGGCGCTTCAGTCGCGCGCTGGCACGTTCAGGCGCGCCAGCGCGGCCACCACATTGCGCTGCGTGCTGCGGATATGCTCGGCCAGCAGTGCCCCGGCGGTGGCTGCGTCACGCTTGAGCACCGCCTCGAGCAGGCGCTTGTGTTCACGGCTCTTGTTGCGGCTGATGACGCGCTGGCGCGCCGAAAACCGCCGGTAGCGCTCGGCCTGATCGAACAGGCTCGCGCACAGGGCCCGCTGGCGCGCAGAAGGACAGGCCGCCAGCAGCGCCTGATGAAAATCCCGGTGCAGCGCGGACCAGCGGTCGTCGAGCACCACCGGCCCGTCACTGAGTTGCGCTTCGGCCTTGTCAAGGCGGTGGGACGCCGCCATCGCGGCGGCCTCCCACGCATCGTCGCCATGCTCGATGCTGGCACTGAGGGCCTGAACATCAACCAGCAAACGCATGTGGGTGATGTCGGCCAGGTCTTCGGCAGAAATGGGCGCGACCCGAAAACCCTTGCGCTCGTCAGCGCGAACCAGACCCTCCTGGCTCAGGCGGTTCAAGGCCTCGCGCAAGGGGCTGCTGGAAAAGCCAAAGCTGGCTTGAAGTTCATCAATCTTGAGTTTGACGCCGGGCTCGAAAGTGCCCACCAGCACCGCCTGGCGCAGACGCACGAAGGCCTGCTCGGACAGCGTCACGGGCAGAGCAGGGGAAGAGCTGGGTGGAGGCATTGGCAGCGGTGGATTGCAGCCTTAGTTTATGCACAAAATTACTTTTTATGCACTAAGGTAAACCCGGGGCCGTGGGGGCATGGATTGCCGCGCTGCGCTCGTACTGACGTCAATACCGGCTTAGCGAGCGATGCAAAGCTCCGCGTCACGGCCAGATCGAAGCGCCTTAGTCACGGCCAGATCCGCAGGGCCCTGGCAGTCCAGGACTACGCGCTGCATCACCGCAAAACGGGCAGGCACGGCCCCACGATGACGCACAGGGTTACGATAGGAGCCGCCTTCATGGCCGACCTTAGCGGCTAACTGACTCCCTCGAATTTCTTATGGCCTCAAGTCCCCCACCCGTTTTGAGCGCCGCCAAGGCCATCAGCGGCGCCGCCTTTGTCACCTTGCTGCTGATCGCGTTGATGATGGGGGCCAACCATGTGGCGGCGCGCATTGCCTTTAACAACGGCGTCGATGTGGCCACAGCGGTCGTCTTTCGAAGTCTTGTCACAGCGCTTTTTGTGGCGGTGATCGTGCTCGTGCAAGGCGTGGCGATTCGGC
>CAIMVC010000249.1 GCA_903844825.1 uncultured Burkholderiales bacterium
CGCCGCTATGTGGAGCAGGTGGCGGCGCAAATGCCGGGCGTGCGGCTCTTGTTCATGCAGTCCTCCGGGGGGTTGGCCGATGCGCAGGCCTTTCAGGGCAAGGATGCGATTTTGAGTGGCCCGGCGGGTGGCATTGTCGGCATGGCACGTACCGCCGAGATGGCCGGTATGGACAAGGTGATTGGTTTTGACATGGGCGGGACCTCGACCGATGTGTCGCATTACGCCGGGCAGTTCGAGCGCGAGTTTGAAACCCAGGTGGCCGGCGTGCGCATGCGCGCACCCATGATGAGCATTCACACGGTGGCCGCCGGTGGTGGCTCGGTGCTTCAATTTGACGGTGAGCGTTTTCGCGTGGGTCCGCAAAGCGCAGGCGCCAATCCCGGCCCGGCCAGCTACAGGCGCGGCGGACCGCTGGCGGTGACGGACGCTAACTTGATGTTGGGCAAGGTGCAGCCGCGCTACTTTCCCAAGGTGTTTGGTCCGGGCGCTGACGAGCCCCTGAGTCTGGCGGCTGTGCAGGCTGCTTTTGCGCCGCTGGTGGCGCAGACAGGGCGGCCGCCCGAGGTGGTGGCTGAGGGCTTTATTCGCATTGCCGTGGCGCAAATGGCCAACGCGATCAAAAAGATTTCGGTGGCGCGCGGCTATGACGTGACGCGCTACACCTTGCAATGCTTTGGCGGTGCGGGCGGTCAGCACGCCTGCCTGGTGGCCGACGCGCTGGGCATGACCCAGGTGCTGGTGCATCCCCTGGCCGGCGTGCTCAGCGCCTATGGCATGGGTCTGGCCGACCAGAACGTGATTCGCGAACAAGCGGTGGAACTGCCGCTGCGCGATGAGCATCTGCCGGGCATCGCCGGACAGCTCAGTGCGCTGGCTGTCAGCGCGCAGGAGCACTTGCAGCGCCAGTCGTTGACTCAGGGCGCCATCACGCTGCACCGCCGCGTGCACGTGCGTTACCTGGGCAGTGATGCCGCACTGATCGTTCCTGTCGGCGCGGAGTTCAGCCTAGCCGGGATTCAGGCCGGCTTTGAAGCGGCCTACCGTCAGCGCTACGCTTTTTTGATGCAAGGCAAGGCCTCGGTGGTCGAGGCGGTGTCAGTCGAGGCGGTGGCTGCCGGCAATGCGCCGGCCGAAGTGGAACTGTCGCTGCATGAGCCGCGTGAGGTGCCGCGCCGCGAAACGGTGCGCATGTACTCCGGCGCCAAGTGGCACGAGGCCGCCCTGGTGGTGCGCGAAGAGTTGCAGGCGGGCGATGTGCTGGCCGGGCCGGCCATCATTGCCGAGAAAAACGCGACCACGGTGGTCGAGCCCGGCTGGCAAGCCCGGCTCAGCGCGCTGGACCATCTGGTGCTGCAGCGCCTCACGCCGCGCGAGACGTCATTTGCCGCCGGCACGCAGGTCGACCCGGTGCTGCTGGAGGTCTTCAACAACCTGTTCATGAACATTGCCGAGCAGATGGGCTTGCAACTGCAAAACACCGCGCATTCGGTGAACATCAAGGAGCGCCTGGACTTCAGCTGTGCGCTGTTTGACCATGCCGGCAACCTGATCGCCAATGCCCCGCACATGCCGGTGCATCTGGGCTCCATGGGCGAGAGCATCAAAACGGTGATTCGTGAGAACGCCGGGCACATGCAGGCCGGCGATGTGTACGTGCTCAACGACCCGTACCACGGCGGCACCCATTTGCCCGACATCACGGTCATCACGCCGGTGTATCTGCCTGCGCAAACACCTTCAACTCCGCCCGATGGGCGACGGCACGAAGCTCCGGGCCTTGCCGATGCGCCGATTTTTTACGTCGGCTCGCGGGGGCACCATGCCGACATCGGTGGCATCACGCCCGGCTCCATGCCGCCTTTTTCTACCCGGATTGAGGAAGAGGGCGTGCAGATCGACAACGTCAAATTGGTCGACCGCGGCGTGCTTCGCGAAGCACAGCTACTGACCCTGTTGAACAGTGGACGCTACCCCGCGCGCAATCCGGCGCAGAACCTGGCGGATTTGAAAGCCCAGATCGCTGCCAATGAAAAAGGCGTGCAGGAGTTGCACAAGATGGTCGATCAATTCGGCCTGGACGTGGTGCTGGCCTATATGGGGCACGTGCAAGACAATGCCGAAGAGTCCGTTCGACGCGTCATCACGCGCATGAAAGACGGGAAGTTCACCTTGGCGCTGGACAACGGCGCGCAGATCCAGGTGGCCATTCGTGTCAACACCGCCGAGCGCAGCGCCGAGATTGATTTTTCCGGCACCTCGGCGCAGCAGGCCAACAATTTCAACGCACCCACAGCAGTGTGCATGGCCGCCGTGCTCTACGTGTTTCGCACCCTGGTGGACGACGATATTCCGCTCAACGCCGGTTGCCTCAAACCGCTCAAGGTCATTATTCCGGCCGGCTCCATGCTCAATCCAGACCCGCCTGCGTCGGTGGTGGCTGGCAACGTGGAAACCTCAAGCTGCATCACCAACGCCTTGTTCGGTGCGCTCGGTGTGATGGCGGCCAGCCAGTGCACCATGAACAACTTCACCTTCGGCAATGCCCGCCACCAGTACTACGAAACGATCTCGGGCGGCTCGGGGGCGGGCGGAAAGTTTGATGCGCAAGGCGCGCTGATGGGCGGGTTTGACGGAACCTCGGTGGTGCAGACGCACATGACGAATTCGCGGCTGACGGACCCCGAGGTGCTGGAGTTTCGCTTTCCGGTGCGGCTCGAGAGCTACGAAATCAGGCCAGGCTCGGGTGGCGCCGGCCGCTGGCGGGGGGGCGACGGTGGCGTGCGGCGTATCCGGTTCCTCGAGCCGATGACCGCCAGCATCTTGTCGAATGGCCGCCAGCACGGCGCCTTCGGCATGGCGGGCGGCCAGCCCGGCTCCGTTGGCATCAACCGCGTGCTGCGCTCTGACGGCCGCATTGAAACCCTGGGCCACATTGGTCAGGCCGAGATGCTGGCCGGCGACGTGTTTGAAATCCACACGCCGGGCGGCGGTGGTTTCGGCAAGGTCTGAGCCGCAGCCCGGTCTGGCTTGAATTTCAGTCCAGACGCACGCCAACCTTGCTGATCAGGCTGGTCCAGCGGTCATAGTCGCTGCGGAACTGGGCGGCAAACTGTGGCTGGGTTGTGCCGCCAACTTCGAAACCAAAACCCTGGAACTTGCTGATGACGCTCGGATGGCGCAGCGCCTTGAGCACCTCGGCGTGCAGTTGTGCGATCACCGGTGCCGGGGTTTTGCTCGGCGCAAAGAGGGCGCCCCAGCCATAGGACTCGAACCCGTTGAAGCCCAGTTCCGACAAGGTCGGCACGTCCGGGGTCAGCGGCGAGCGCTGGGTGCCGGTGGTGGCCAGCAGTCGAATCTTGCCAGACTCAACATGCGGCTTGAGGCTGACATAGTCCAAAAACACCGAGGCCACCTCACCGCCGACCACGGCCAATATAGCCGGCGCGCCGCCTTTGTACGGCACATGGGTCAGGTTCAGACCGGCCTTGTCATTGAACAGAAAACCGTAGAGATGATGCGATGAGCCCGGACCGATGGAGGCGTAGGGAAAATCATTCGGACGGGCCTTGGCCAGCGCAATGTATTCCTTCGCCGTTCGCGCCGGAACCTAGGCCGCGTTCACCGCCAGCCACAAGGGCGTGCGGATCACTTCGGTGATGGGCGTGAAGTCTGTCAATGGGTCGTACGGCAGTTTGCTCAGCAGCCCCGCGGTTTGCACAATCAGTGGGCCGTTGAACAACAGCGTGTGTCCGTCAGGCGCCGCCTTGGCAACGAAGTCATTGGCAATGACGCTGCTGCCACCTACCTTGTTTTCAATGATCACGGCTTGCCCCAGGGACTCGGCCATTTTCTCGCCGATGGTGCGGGCAATCACATCGTTGCCGCCACCTGCAGCGGTGGGCACGATGATGCGGATCGGCTTGCTCGGGAAGGCTTGGGCCCAAGCATTGCTCGCGATGGGCGCTACAAGCAGTTCGGCCACGAAGGCACACAAAATCAAGGATCGTCGCTGGAAGTTCATGGTGTTTCCTCAGGCTGGGGTGGTTCTCAAAGTCAAGAAAATCGCGTCATAAAGCCAGTGCTTACCAGCCCTCGGGCGGACGGGCACTGTAGCGCTCCAGGCTATCGATCAGGGTGTGCGTCGTATCGGTTGTCTGGCGTGTGCGCGGGAAGATGTGGGCGGTGCGCTCTTTTCTGTCAAACCAGATGGAGCCGCTGTCTGCCTGTGCCGGCTTCTTTTCGGCCAGCCAGACGATCGTGTCAGCCCCCTGCGGATGCTTGCGCAAGACCGACTTGAGCATGGCTCTGAAGCGCGGCATCGAGCGGCCGACGGCGGCGGTGTCCACCCAGCCGGGGTGCATGGCGTAAAAATTTTGTGCCGACTGGCCCCGCGTTTCCCGCCAGTATTGGGTCATCACCACCTGCGCGCGTTTGGACAGGCCATAGGCCCGCACCCCCAGGTAGCCCTCGCCCACGATATTGAGGTCCTTGACCACCAGCGGGTGGTTGTACATGCCTCCCGATGAGACCTCGATCACCGTGGCATCGTCGGCCAGCAGTTGCCGGCTGAGCAACTCCCGGGTGAACAGGTAGTGGCTCAAGATGTTGGTTGCAAATGAGGTCTCCAGCGACTCGCGCGTGATGATCTGGTCGCGCTTTTGAATGCCCACGTTGTTGACCAGCACCTGAATGCGCTGACCTCGGCTCTGCAGTCGCTCCAGCAAGGCCCAGACGCTGTTGCGCAGGGAGAAATCCGCCACCTCACAAATGACCTGCCCTGGCCCCTGCACGGACGCCGCGAAATCGCTTAGCTTGGCGGCATCGCGGGCCACACAGATGACCGTGGCGCCGCCCGCGACAGCCGATCTGGCCGCTGCGCCACCAATGCCTTCCGATCCGCCGACGATCAGCCAGGTTTGCCCGCGGTAGTCGCCCTTCAGGCGTCGCCAAAAAAGCTGGCGCGCGTGGTAGCCGATCTTGCTGTAACTCGCCGTGAAGCGAACGTAAAAAGCGATGATTTTTTTGAGAGGGGCGTTGGCCATGGTGATTTCAGGATGTTTGGTCAGGCGCTCAGCTGTGGGCCTGTTCGGCGGTGTAAGCCGCAGCGCGTGCAAGCTGCGCGCGATCGTAGTATTCGCGCCAGAGCGCGATCTTGTCGCCCTCGAATTCCAGCACGCCGACAACCGGTGACACGCCGCTTTGACCGTTGATCACGATTTCGTCGCTGCGTTCCACAAACAGGGCGCCGTCGACCACGCCAATGCGGTGGATATGCAAGGTCACCAGCTTGTTGGCGCCGCCGAGCTTGGAGATCCGGGTGAAGATGGTCTCCCGGCCGACCACCGGGTCAAGCATCACTGAATGAAGGACCCCTTCGGCCGTGAACAGGTCGGCACAGGTGCGCCATTCTTGCGCGCGCCAAGCACGGGCCATTTCGCGAAAGATCTCAATTTTTTGGACATCACTGACGGAGGTGGATGAAGATGTGGGTGTGGACGTTGACAGGCTCATGGTCATGGTGCTTTCTATGCAGTTGCGGTGGGAGGGGCGAAGTTCATTGGATTTCTATTCGGGCTTGATGCCCGCTTTCTTCATGATGCTGGTCCAGCGCAAGAAATCGGCCTGGACCATGGTCGCAAACTGCTCGGGCGGCATGCCACCGGACTCCAGTCCCAGGTCATTGAGCTTGGCCTGTACCTCGGGCAGGCGGATGATGCGGGCAATATCCGCGGCGAGCTGTTGCACCACTGGTGCCGGCGTTTTGGCCGGCGCGAACAGACCAATCCAGCTGTAGGACTCCAGACCGGGGTAACCCAGCGCAGCGAAGGTCGGCAAATGGGGCGTTGGCGCATAAGGTTTGGAGACAGCCAGCAGGCGAAGGCGGCCCGATTCGATGTGGGGCTTCATGGTCGCGTAATCGCTAAAAGCCGTTTGCACCTCGCCGCCGACCAGGGCCGTGACCACGCGTGCGCTGCCGTTATAGGGCACATGCATCAAGTCGGTGCCCGCGATGTCGTTGAGTTGCGCGCCATACAAGTGCCCCATGGAGGCGACGCCCACCGACGCATAGCTGAAGGTGTTGGGCTTGGCTTTGACCTCGGCGACCAATTCAGGCAGTGTCCGGGCCGCCGTCTTGCTCGCGTTGACCGCCAGGATCAGCGGCGCACCACCGAGGTCCGTCACAGCAGCGAAGTCGCGAATCGGGTCGTAGCTGAGTTTGGTGAACAGGTTGGGCGCCTGCACGATCAACTGGTTGGTCACCAGCATGGTGTGCCCATCAGGGGCCGCCCGCGCGACCAGTTCAGCGCCCAGCGTCCCACTGGCGCCGGGCTTGTTCTCGACGATGACGGGTTGGCCGTACTTATCCTGCAGCCGCTGCTGGATGGTGCGCGCCAGAAAGTCGCCGACGCCCCCGGGCGCAAACGACACCACGAGCCTGACCGGTTTGCTCGGAAAGCTCTGTGCCATCGCGGGTTGTGCCAAGCCCAGGCAGGCCACTGCGCCCAGCCCCAGACCGTGTTGAAGATACTGCCGCCTCGATACCATGGTGACTCCTGTGTTGGTACCAACCTCGTGAAGAGGGCGAGGTCAGATGGGCCGAATTTATGCCTCTGCAGTGCAAAAACATAGTGGGGTTTCTCTTTTCTTCTTGTATATTGAGAAAAATGAACAGATTCACGCCATGAAGAGCACCAATAAGGCCCTTGTGCTGCTCAAACAGGTCGGCATCCACAACGCCCAGGGGGCTCGGCTCACCGATCTGATTGAGGCCAGCGGGTTTGACAAGTCCACCGTGCACCGTCTGTTGGGTAGCCTGCTGGACGAAGGCTTTGTGGAACGGGTGCCGACCACCAAGCTTTACCGGCTCGGGCTGGAGTCGATGCAGTTGGGCTTTGCCTCGTCGAACATGGCGCCGCTGGTGGATCGCTTCAGGCCTTTGCTGGTCAAGACGGCGAGCCTGACCGAAGATACGGTATTTTTGGTGGTGCGCAGTGGGGATCACGCTGTTTGCGTGCACCGGGAAGAGGGGGCCTACCCCATCAAGGTCTTTCTTATTGCGCCGGGCAATCGCCGCCCCTTGGGGCTCAGTGCCGTAGGGGTCGCCATCCTCGCGCAGGAGCATGACGACGAGGTAGCTCGCATCTATGCGCGGCATAACGTGACCTACGCCAAGGTGGGCTTGTCGCTGGAGCGTTTGCGCGGCATGGTGAACTTTGTGCGGACGAGAGGCTATTCAGAGATGACCGATTTTGTGCTGCCCGGAACGGCCGGCCTGGGCTGTGCATCACGAATTTCGGCTGCCACCCAAATTGGTATCAGCATTGCGGCCGTCAGCAACCGCATGACCGATCAGCGCCGCCATGAACTCGGTGCCTTGCTGGTGGCAGAACTGCAGGCGGCCTGCTGCGATACGCCGACCCTGATGGCTTGATGCACCGCGCCAGAGCTGCAATAAAAAACCCGCCTGCAGGCGGGTTTTCCTTGAGGTTGACGCCTTATTTTTTGGCAGGTTCGGTCTTGCTTGCGTCAGCCTTGGCTGCCGCTGCGGGCTTGGCTTCTACCTTGGCATCCGCCTTCGCCGCGGCTGCAGGCTTGGCGTCTTTGGCGGCCTCTTTGCCGGCTGCGGCCGGTTTGTAGCTCGCACCGCCGACCGTCAGGCCTTCGGCAGAGAGTTTGGCGGCGGTTTTTTCGCCCAGGCCTTTGACGCGGGCGATGAAGTCTTCCCAGCTCTTGAATTCGGCTTTTTTGCGTTCGGCAATGATTTGCTTGCTTTTGGCGGGGCCTATGCCTTTGACGCTGTCAAGCTCGGCTTCGGTGCCTTTGTTGACGTCGACCGCAGCGAAGGCGGCCAGCAGCGACATGGCGGCGAAAAAGGCGAGAATTTTCTTGAACATAACAAGCTCCTGATTAAATAAAGACGCGAATGAAAGACGCGGATCTGGAAGTAAACGAACCCCCGCAGGACCGTCAGAAAGTGACGGCACGCTGCTACTTGGTTTAACGAGTCACGGGGCTGTGGGGTTGACGCTTTAACGATTTGTTACTGCGGCGGTGGAAATAGTAGCGAAATTATTAGCCCTTTTGTGTTGAAAGCCACTGCATGTAACTTTTCACGCCAGCGGCGACGTCGGCAAACGCCCGGTCATAGCCCGCCTCGCGCAGCGCGGTGAGATCGGCCTGGGTGTAGCTTTGGTACTTGCCGACGAGGGCGGCTGGAAAGTCGATGTACTCGATCAGTTGCTGGCGCTGGGCTAACTCCAGCGACAGGGGCGCGGCCGATTCTCCGCCAGGCCCCAGTGCTTGCACAACGGCCAGCGCGACGTCGTTGAAAGGCTGTGCTTTGCCCGTGCCCAGGTTGAAAATGCCGCACTTGTCGGGATGGTCGAAAAACCAGAGGTTGACGGCGACCACGTCGTCGATAAAAACGAAGTCACGCATCTGCCCGCCCGGGCCGTAGCCGCCATAGTGCCCAAACAATTTGACCTTGCCCTGGCTTGTGAATTGGTTGAACTGGTGAAAGGCCACGCTGGCCATGCGTGCCTTGTGTTGCTCACGCGGCCCGTACACATTGAAGTAGCGAAACCCGACCACCTGTGTCTGGGCGTTCTGGAAACCTGCGCCTAGTTCGCGGCGCATGCGCTGATCAAACAGCAGCTTGGAGTAGCCATAGACGTTCAGCGGGCGCTCGAACTCGGGCGACTCCCGAAAGGTGTCGGAGCCGCCGTAGGTGGCGGCCGATGAGGCGTACAACAGCCGCGTACCCTGCGCCTGGCAAGTCTGAAACAACTCGCATGACAGCGTGTAGTTGTTGTCCATCATGTACTTGCCGTCGAGCTCCATGGTGTCGCTGCAGGCGCCTTCATGAAACACCGCTTCGACCTGTCCGTAGGCGCCTTCTGCAA